>DASSJN010000114.1:0-8152 GCA_035691185.1 Steroidobacteraceae bacterium | reverse complement strand
GTCGCTCGCGACCGGCACGATCTTCACGATCCCGGCGCTGTTCCTCTGGGGCCTGGTGCCGCCGTACTGGCAGGTCGTCGTCCTCGCGTTCCTCGGTGCGCTGCTCGGCATCGCCGCGATGGTGCCGTTGCGACGCATTCTGATCGTCGATGCGCACGCGGAGCTGCCGTATCCCGAGGGCACGGCCTGTGCCGAAGTGCTGCGCGCGACCGACCGCGGCGCAAGCGGCGCGGCGAGCGCGAGCCGCTGGATCTTCCTCGGCATGGCCGTCGGTGCCGCAGTGAAGGTGATGGTCTCGCTCGTCTACCTGATGCCGGGCGAACTGAGCGCGGCGGTGCCGGTGCTGCCGAAGGCCGAGCTCGCGCTGGAGATTGCGCCGGCGCTGCTCGGCGTGGGCTACATCCTCGGATACCGTCAGGCCGCCGTGTGCGTCGCGGGCGCGCTGATCTCGGCGATCGTGATCACGCCGCTGATCGCATGGCTGGGCGCAGCGATGACGCAGCCGCTGTATCCGGAGACGACGCGGCTGATTGCGGAGATGGACGCCGGCGACATCTGGTCGCGCTACGTGCGCTACATCGGCGCGGGCGCAGTCGCGACCGCGGGTATCCTGACGGTGCTGCGCGGCCTGCCGACCATGGCAGGCGCGTTCATGGCGGTGGCGCGCGGAATGCAGGCACACGGCGCGGCCGGCGCCGCCGCCGACACGCGCACGGATCGCGACCTGCCGGCAGCGTTCGTCTTCGGTGGCGTCGCCACGGTCGTGCTCGTGGCGGGCCTCGTGCCGGGCGTGTTCGCAGGCGACATGGACCCGGTCCAGCGAGCCATCCTCGCCGCGGGCGTCGGTTTGTTCGGCGTGCTGTTCGTCGCGGTTGCCGCGCGCATCGTCGGCATCGTGGGCGTCTCCTCGCAGCCGACTTCCGGCATCGCGCTCGTGACGCTGCTCGGCACGGCGTCGATCTTCGCGGCGGCGGGATGGGTCGACGCCGGTGCACGGGCGGGCGTGCTGACGGTGGGCACGATCGTCGCGGTCGCCGCGAGCAAGGCGGGCGACATTTCGCAGGACCTGAAGACGGGCTGGCTCGTCGGCGCGACACCGGCGCGGCAACAGGCGGGGCAGCTGATCGGCGCGGCATTCGCTTGCTGGGCCGTCGCAGCGACGGTCATGCTGCTCGGCCACGCCTACGAATTCGGCTCGAAGGAGATCCCGGCGCCGCAGGCGACGTTGATGAAGACGATCATCGAAGGCGTGCTCGCCGGCGCGCTGCCCTGGGACCTGGTGCTCACGGGAGCCGGGCTTGCGATCGCCGCGATGCTCTGCGGCGTGTCGGGCCTCGCATTCGCGATCGGCATCTACCTGCCGCTCGCGACGATGGCGCCCCTGTTCGTCGGCGGCTGCGTGCGGGCGCTGGTGGAGCGCAGACGCGGCACGAGGGTGGAAGGCTCGAGCGATACCGGCATCCTCGCGGCGTCGGGGCTGGTGGCGGGCGAGGGCCTGGCCGGTGTCGTGATTGCCGGCCTGGTCGCGGCCGGTATCGCCCCGAAAGCGATCGAGCCACGGCTCGGTGGTTTGGTCGGCGAATTCGTGGCGCTGATCGTGGCCGTCGCCGTGTGCGCCTTTCTGCTGCGGGGCGGGGCTGCCCAGGCGGCGACGGTCCGCGGCCGGCCGCTCGATTGATCAGTAGCCGACGGGGCCGCGCGGCAGCGCGCAGACGACCGCGAGGTACAGCAGCACGGCCGAAAAGGCCGACACGGCCGTCCAGAACGCCCGCTGGCCCAGGCTCATGCGCTCGTCGTCGTCACGCTCGAAGCCGTCGCTGCCCATGTCAGCCCATCCCCCGGATTGGTGCGCCGGGCCATCCTAGAGGGAATCGGGCCGGCTCGCATCGACGAAGATCACAATTGGAGCCGCCGGCGGTTGCGGTTGACCGCAAGCCCTCGGGGTGAGGGGAGGCGAGCGGAGCGGGTGACGGACTGTGTTCTTAACCGGGTGAGGGCTCTGGCTTGGATTTGGGAGACGCTTGAACGACAGTCAGTTTTGACGCGGTCGACGCCGGATTTCTCCGGGCTTTGCAACCGCGAACTCGCCGCTCACGGTGCGGCTGCCAGCCGAGGCCCTCGCCCAACTGCTAAGGCGCTCGAGGCGGCGCTGTCGGAGGTGCCGCCGGCAGCAACGGATTCTCAAGATTCCCTGCACGTTTCAGCTGAAACGCCGGCTGCCTATTCTTTGGATGCGCTTTGCCTCTGAACTGGAGGACACGGGATCGTTGCATACGAACAGAACACGCAACAGTCGCCCGCTTTCGGGCGGAGTATCGCGCCGCAACCTCGACACTCGTAGAAGAACTGGCAAGCGTCCGTCGGCATCGTTTCCGTCGCCTGATGTCCGCACTCCGGACAGGTCAGCGTGCTCTGCAGCTGATATTCAAACGTCATTACCTCACCTCCACCGGGTAGGCCGGTACGGCGCGTAATGACTGCAGGTGGCCGACAGCAGTGCTTGGTGCCCGGTCCAAGGTCAACTGGGACCGCTCGTGCTTGATCGCGTGCCCTGGATCGCCTCGCGGGCGGCCTGTTCGATGAACTTCATCGCGGCGCGGTAAGGGCCGGGGCCGTGGCTGATCCTGGCGACGCCAAGTTGCGCCAGTTCGGGGAGCGGCGGCAGTGAAGGCATCATCATGACGTTGACCGGCAACGTCGAAGCGGAGCACACGTCGCGAATTTGTTCAGGCTTGAAGATGCCGGGCACGAAAAAGCCACTGGCCCCCGCATCCGCATACGCCGCGGCGCGTTCTCTCACTGCCCGCACAAGCGCCGGGTCGTGCCCCTCGGGCTTGGCCTGCAGGAAAAAGTCGGTGCGGGCGTTGATGAAGAGTGGCACCGACAGGCGGTCGGCCGCCGCGCGCGCAGCGCGAATCCGGGCGACCTGGTCGTCAATTCCGTAAATGCCCGTCTCTTCTGCCATGCCGTCCTCCAGGTTGATGCCGACTGCGCCGGCGCGCACTGCGCGTGTCACGCTACGATCGACGTCTTCAGGTCGTGCGCCGTAACCCGCCTCGAGGTCGATCGACACGGGCAGGTCGACGGCTCGGACGATGCGTTCGAGATTGGCGATTGCGAGGTCGAGCGGCAGCTTCTCCCCGTCCGGGAATCCATGCGCCGCTGCCACCGACCAGCTGCCCGTGCCAATGGCGAGTGCGCCCGCCGCGGCGACGGCACGGGCACTGCCGGCGTCCCAGACGTTGAAAATGACCAGCGGATCGCCGGGAACATGCAACCGATGGAATTCCTGGGCGCGTGAGGATTGATTGGTCATGCGTCGTTACGCTCCAAAGCCTACAAGCAAAAGAACTGGCGCATCTTTCATGGACGCCCGCCGGCGTTCGCTGTAATCATTCCGACCGCTTGATTTGAGAGGAGACGCAGCATGGACCAGTTCACGGGCGGCTGCCTGTGCGGCAACGTCAGAATTGTGGCGTCGGGGCTCCCATACCGGGTCGGCCTTTGTCACTGTCTCGACTGCCGCAAGCATCATGGAGCCCTTTTTCACGCTTCCGCGGTGTTTCCTCAGGATGCGGTAACGATCGATGGCGAAACCCGCGACTACGCCGGGCGGTTTTTCTGTCCCCGCTGCGGCTCGTCCATTTTCGCACGCACCGCAGACGAAATCGAAGTGAACCTGGGATCGCTGGATGCCCCGGACCAGCTGATGCCGACCTACGAAAGCTGGATCGTCCGTCGTGAGTCCTGGTTGCCGCCGTTTCCGCTCGCGAGACGATACGAGCGCGATCGTGACGCCACCGTGGGTCGCTTCGAGGGGTAGATTCTCGCCAGGAGGAGCCTCACGATGACCATCGTCATCACCGCTTTTGAACGGTCGCCCGATGGCGGCAGAGGACTGGCGCGTGATTCGCGCGTTCGCTGGGCGCTTGAAGAAGTGGGCCAGCCCTACGAGGTTCGCCTGGTTTCGTTCCGTGCGATGAAGGAACCCGCGCATCTGCGCCTTCATCCTTTCGGCCAGATTCCAACCTATGAGGAAGGCGATCTCGCCCTGTTCGAGACAGGCGCGATCGTCTTCCATATCGCCGAGCGCCATGCGGGACTGTTGCCGGACGATGCCAATGCCAGGGCGCGTGCGGTCACATGGATGTTTGCCGCGCTCAATACCGTGGAACCGGCGATCCTCGAGCTCGCAAACGCCAGGGTTCTGGAGGGCGATAAGCCCTGGAGCAAGGAGCGCCTGCCTCTGGTCGAGGATCGCGTCCGCAATCGGCTGGGCCAACTTTCTGCTCGCCTGGGCGATGCCGACTGGCTCGATCGTGCGTTCAGCGCGGGCGATCTGATGATGGTGTCGGTGCTGCTCAGGCTGAAATCATCGGGCATTCTCGACGAATTTCCTGGCCTGGCTGCCTATGTCGCCCGCGGCGAAGCGCGGCCCGCATACAAACGGGCTTTCGCCGCGCAATGGGCGATCAACGCCGCCAGCTCACGCGCCGGCTGACCGAGTTCCGTCCTGGGCTCGATGTCGTCATCCGGGTCTCATGGGTCATGACCCTGGAGCCGGGAACCGTCCGTCGCCTATGAGGTAGATTGCGCGGTACGAACCATGAGCACACGAATCGCCTCTTGCAGTTGCGGTCAACTCAAAGCCGAAGTCACCGGCGACCCGGTGCGCGTCTCTGTCTGCCACTGCCTCGCCTGCCAGCGCCGGACTGGAAGTGTCTTCGGGGCGCAGGCTCGGTTTCCGCGGGAGGCCGTTGCGATCTCTGGTCAAGGCACCGAGTTCGTACGAGCAGGAGACGAAGGCACCCGGACGACGTTCACGTTCTGTCCGAGTTGTGGGGCCACAGTCTTCTATGTGTCGGAAGGCCTCGAAGAAGCTGTCGCCATTCCGGTTGGCGCCTTCGCGGATCCCAATTTTCCGCCACCGGTGATCTCCGTGTACGAGGATCGAATGCATGGCTGGGTCAGCATGCCGCGAGACATGGAGCACATGGCGTGAGGCCGAACGCGGGGCCGCCGCCGCGTGAAACCTCCTACACAGGTGTCGACGCCTGCCGCGATCCCCGCGACTACCGGTCTATCGGTTCATGCTCCGCGAGCCACCGTTCGAGCCGCGCGGCGCTGTCCGCGGGCAGGTGCACGCCGACCTTCGTCCGGCGGAACAGGATGTCGTCGGCGGTGAGCGCGAACTCCTCGCGGCGCAGGTAGTCGATCTCGCGCTCCGTGAGGCCTGGCAGCACCGCCTGGCCGAGGTCCTCCATGCCCGTGCAGCCCTCGAGCAATCGCTCCATGCGCGTGCCGTACGCACGCGCATAACGATTGAGCAGTGCGCGGTCGAGCCACGCGTAGCGACGCGCCATGCGCTTGCGGAAGAGTGCGAAGTCCGCGCCGGGCATGTCGCCGCCCGGCAGCGGGGCACGCGCGGTCCAGTGATGGGCGACGACGCCGAGCGCGGCGCAGATCGAGTCGACCACTTCCTCGGCCAGCCTGCGATACGTCGTGAGCTTGCCGCCGTAGATCGACAGCAGCGGCGGGCCCTTGCGGTCGAAGTCGAGCACGTAGTCGCGCGTGATGCTCTTCGGGTCCTGCGTGGAGGCGGCGAGCAGCGGCCGCAGCCCCGCGAACGTCCAGACGACGTCGCGGTGCGTCAATGCGCGACGGAAATAGTGATTGACCATCTCGAGCAGGTACTGCACCTCGTCGGACGAGATCTCCGGCGTCGCGAGGTCACGGCCGGCGTATTCGCGCTCGGTCGTTCCGATGAGCGTGAACTCGCGCTCGAACGGGATCGCGAACACCACTCGCCCGTCCGGCGCCTGGAAAATGTACGCATACGGATGGTCGAACAGACGGCGCACGACGATGTGGCTGCCCTGGATCATCCGCGGGTGATAGTTCGCCGGTCGCGTCGTGTGTTCGTCGAGGAACTGCGCGACCCAGGGGCCCGCCGCGTTGACGACCAGCCGCGCCGAGAGTTGCTCGCCGCCGCCGTCTGCGTGCGTGAGTGTCGCGGTCCAGCCCTTGCCCCCCGGGCGCAGCGCCGTGCACTTCGTGCGCGTGAGCACGCGCGCGCCGCGCTCGCGCGCGTCGAGGGCGTTCACGAGGACCAGGCGCGCATCGTCGACCCAGCCGTCGGAGTAGACGAAGCCGGTGCGATACCGCCCTTCGAGCGGGGCACCCGCGGGATGGCGTCGCAGGTCGACCGTCTCCGAGCCGGGCAGCCGCCGACGCAGGGCGAGGTGGTCGTACAGGAGCAGGCCCGCGCGGATCATCCACGCCGGCCGGAGGTGCCCGTCGTGTGGCAGTACGAACCGCAGCGGCCACGCGAGGTGCGGCGCCGAGGCAAGCACGACTTCACGTTCGCGCAGCGACTTGCGTACGAGGCCGAAGTCGTAGAACTCGAGATACCTCAGCCCGCCGTGGATCAGCTTCGTGCTCGCCGAGGAGGTGTGCGCGCCGATGTCGTGCTGCTCGCAGAGCACCGTGCTCAGGCCCCGGCCCGCAGCGTCGCGGGCGATGCCCGCGCCGTTGATGCCGCCCCCGACGACCAGCAGGTCGTACTCGGCCGGACGGCGCTGTTCGTTCTTCTTCACCGATAGATCAGCACGTCTTCGCGTTGCTCGAGCCATTCCCGTTCGTCGTCCCGCGTGAGCGTCTCGAGGTCCGCAGGCGCGGCGCCCGGATCGTCGACCCACTGTCGCAGCGACTCGCTGCCGTTGATGAGGTCGATCGCGAGCCGTCCGTGCTCGTATTCGTAAGGGAAGTCGCGCCAGATCCCGTACTCCGGCCGCAACCGACGCAGCGCCTTGAAGGCGAGCGCCTGCAGGCGCCAGGGCCGGAAGGCGCCATGGTCGTAGCTCGCGTCCTCGACGTGAACCTGCACGCCCGCGCAGAGTTGCCCCTGGTGCTTGTGGAACGTGGGCTCGAACCAGCAGGGGCGCAGCCGGCAACCCTGCAGCCAGTCCGGCGCAAGGCGCCGCATGTCCTCGAGCAACCGTGGCACGTCCAGGTCGGGTGCGCCGAACAGTTCGAGCGGGTGCGTCGTGCCGCGGCCTTCGGACAAGGTCGTGCCCTCGAGCATGACCGTCCCCGGGTAGCAGCGCGCCATCCACAGGTTCGGAGCGTTCGGGCTCGGATTGACCCAGGTACGCTCGCCGAGCGGCCAGCCGTGGCCCGGTGCCGCGTCGGGGCGCCAGCCCTGCAGTTCGACCACGCGGTAGTCGAGCTCGAGGCCGAGACGACGCACGAACCAGCGGCCCATCTCGCCGAGCGTGAGCCCGTGGCGCATCGGCATCTCGGCCGCGCCGACGAAACTTTCCCAGCCCGCGCGCAGCATGAGCCCCTCGACCGGCCGACCGATCGGGTTCGGCCGGTCGAGCACCCACACCGCCTTGCCGTACGTGGCGGCGGCCTCGAGCACGTAGCGCAGCGTCGTGATGAACGTGTAGATGCGACAGCCGAGGTCCTGCAGGTCGACCAGCAGCACGTCGAAGGTGTCGAGCATCGCGGCAGTCGGCCGCCGCACGTCGCCGTAGAGACTGAAGACCGGGATACCGAGCGCGGGATCGACGAAGTCCGGCGACTCGACCATGTTGTCCTGCTTGTCGCCGCGCAGGCCGTGTTGCGGGCCGAACGCGGCCGTCAGCCGCACGTCGTCGCCGAGCGCCGCCAGCGCGTCGAGCGAGTGCGTCAGGTCGGCCGTGACCGAGGCCGGGTGCGCGAGCAACGCGACCCGACGACCGCGCAGGTCCTGGCGCAGGGCGGGTTCGGAACAGAGCCGATCGATGCCGAACTTCACGCGACGGGGTTCCCGACCGCGTCGCGAAGAATGTCCGTGACACCCCGTGGCGTCATGCCGACCTGCAGGACCAAGCCGAGCCGGTGGTGGAAGTCGGGCAGTTCGGACGGATGCGCGAGCGCCCAGTAAGTCAGGCGCCCGCCCTTCTCCTCGATGACTGCCGCGGCCCCGGCGCGCAGCGGCGAGCCCGGTTGCGGTGTCGGCAGTTCTTCGAGGTAGGTGACGGCCTCGAGCACCAGTCCGCGCGGTGTCGGTCGCACGGCGACGCGCGGTGGCCTACGCACGTCGATGGCGGTCATGCCCCGCCGGTACCCGACGAAGCCGTACATGGCCCATTCGCCCGACGGCGAA
>DASSJN010000113.1:0-3150 GCA_035691185.1 Steroidobacteraceae bacterium | reverse complement strand
GCCCTTCAACAGACGTACCTCAATGCCTATCGTCACCTCGCTCAGTTCGAGGGACGGGCCAGGTTCTCCACATGGCTGACACGGATTGCCGTGTACGAGGCGTTGTCCCGACGGAGGCGGGCCCGGGACAAGCCGCTCGGAGCCGGCGATGACGGACAGGTCGAGCGCGTCGTTTCCGCCGCACCAGATCCAGAGCGTCAAACCTATGCAGGCGAACTGGGCACGTTGTTGGAATCAGCCCTTGCCATGCTGCCTCACGGATATCGCTCGGTGTTCATGCTGCGCGAAATCGATGGATTGAACACCGCCGAGACCGCTCAACAGCTTCGTGTGAGCGAAGGCACCGTCAAGACACGACTCCACCGGGCAAGGGATCTGCTGCAGAGAAAGCTGCAGGACGTTACGCCCGCTGAGGCCTTCCGTTTCGGGGGGAGCCGGTGCGACACGATGGTCGCCTCGGTGAAGAGTCGGCTCGCTGGAATGAACTTCGCGGACGCCGGCCGGGTCGGCGGCGACCCGGTCGGTAACCTTTCGTGAATTCGTGACTCCATTGAGAGCAGACGAAGACCACCTGTTGTTGCACTGGCCCTATCAACCAGCAAGCGCAGGGTGAGCAGTCGTCTTGAGGAGGGAGAGGTAAGTCATGCGACGCGTCTACGCACTTGTCCTGGCCGTACCATTCGTTGTGACCTTGGTCGCGACGCAACTCGGCCCGCCGGCTGCGGCTCTCGAACAGGAAGCCTCAGCTCCGATCGCGCTTGTCTCCGCACACACGCCGGCGCTCGCCGGGCCACAGGAACAACGCGGCATCGACGCAGGTCGTCAGATCTTCCGCTACGACACGTTCGGCGACGAGCAGTTGTGGACCGACGTTCTGCGAATGCACGAGGTCGTCGCGAACGTTCCTCCTGCGACCGCGTTGGCGGTGGGTCTCAAAGTGGACGTCGACGCGTTGCCGCCAGCCGTGATCGAACCGCTACAGGCTGGCCAGGTCGATCTGACGAACCCCGCCGTGACTGTTGAACTGCTGCGACTCAACGCCGTCGTCGGTGTTCAAGGGAAAGTCGATGACCTCGGACGGCTCACCAGCGTGGGCATTACATGCGCGCTCTGCCACTCGTCGGTGGACGACTCCTTCACGAAGGGCATCGGCCGACGAATGGACGGGTGGGCGAACACGGACCTGAATGTCGGGGCGATCGTGGCCCTGTCACCCGTCCTTGACGACGCCACGAAAGCGGAGTTCAACGCATGGGGGCCCGGCAAGTACGATCCACGGCACCACGCCTTCGACGGCACGAACATTATTCCGCTGAACAGCCCGTCGCTACCGATTGTGATCCCGCCGATCTATGGGCTGAGGGGTGTAGGGTTCGAGACCTTCACCGCCGATGGTCCCATCTCGTACTGGAACAGCTACGTTGGCGTTGGCCAGATGGGCGGACAGGGCACCTTTAACGATCCCCGCATTGGGCTGTTCATCAACCAGACGCCGGATCTCGTCACGCCGAAGCTGGCCGCGCTCTTGGACTATCAACTGAGTCTACGCCCGCCCGCAGCGCGGGAGGGAAGCTTCGACCGGCAGGCGGCGAATCGCGGCCGGGCGTTGTTCCGCAACGAAGCGGGATGCGCCACCTGCCACCAAGGGCGAACGTTCACAGACGTATTGACCGGGCCAGACCCGAGCGTGCCGTTCCTGCACCAACCCGCCGAGACCGGGATGGACCCAGCGTATGCGTTAAGGTCGGCGACGGGACAGTACCGAACGACGCCGTTGCGGGGGCTGCTGCAACACGCTCCGTACTTCCACGACGGGAGCGCACCCGATCTGCTCTCCGTCGTCGAGCACTACGACAGGCTATTTGGGCTGAACCTGACAGCCGCGCAGAAAACAGACCTCGTCGAGTACCTCAAGTCGCTCTGACCTTCCCGCGATACGATGTCGAGGCGGCACTTCCTTGGTGCCGCCTCAGGCACGTACAAACCATGACATACGACTTTCTGATCGACAGTTACGAGACCGAAGTCGTGAAGGTCCTGAGCGTCTGGAGCGAGTTCAGAGATGAGGACCTTCCCGTCCGGCCAAAGCTAGACGATCCGCGTGGACGCAGCGTCCACGAGCACATGGTGCATCAGTGCGTGAGCGAGGATACGTGGTTTCGGAACATGCTCGGCATCGACATCGGAGCACCGCCGCTTCCAGAGCGGGAGACCCGATTCGAGTTCATGAGGCGCTACGCTGATGCCAGCCGCAAACGGCTTGATCGGTTGCGGCTGACCGACGAGCCGTGGTGGGAAGGGGTCGTCCAGTTTTTTGATGTGCCTCGCTCGAGGGCTTGGGTCATGACGCGCCGGCTCACGCACACCTCGCATCACCGTGGCCAGCAGATGGCGATGCTGCGAATGCGCGGCCGCGATCTGCATAGCAATTACGGCCCGACGGCCGACACCGGCGGCCTGATGCAGAATCACGCCCCGACTATTTACGCCTATGCCAGCCTGGACGCCCTGCTGAACGGCGAACGCCTCGGTGGTGCGAAAGCACCGCTGCCTGCAAGGCGTGGCGAGGCTCTTACGGAGCGGCCCGCGTAGGGTATTCATGCCGAACTGTCATTGTTGGGTCGTCGATCGGGCGAGAGTAGGGCCAGTTGAACTTCGCGGTCTGGGGAGAATTACTCCAACGGCTCGGAAGGGGTGAAGCTAAGCGCGGCGGCGGCCCGCGCGGATGCCGAACCGCCGCCTTCGATCGTCCGTCATGCGGCTGGCGCCGGACTCGGTGCCACGATCTTGTTGCCGGCGGCCTTCCAGCCCTCCAGCCCTTCACGATAGGCGCGGACATTCGTGTAGCCCAGTTCGGTCAGCTTCTTCGCCGCCTCGATGCTCTGCGAGCACGCTGACCCTCCGCAGTAGGTCACGATCTCCGCATCCTTCGCCAGTTCAGGAGTGCCCGGCCCGATCGTATCGAGGGACACTCGCCGCGAGCCTGGGATCAACTCGCCGGCGAAGAATTTGTCCGTCTGCACGTTCAGCACGTGCAACCCGCTGTCACGGTCCAGGCCCTGCTGCAGTTCCGCAGTCGTCAGCGCGCGAACGTCGGCGAAACCGACCCGACGGGCGACGAGCGCACCTTCGCGTTGTCGCGGCAGGCAC
>DASSJN010000112.1:0-5537 GCA_035691185.1 Steroidobacteraceae bacterium | reverse complement strand
CAGGATCAGCAGCAGGTCGAGCGCCTGGGCGGCGATCGGATCCGCGACGTAGTCCTCCGCGGGCACCGCGAAGAACATGTGCAGCATGTTCGTGCAGTAGTCCATGTCGTTGCGCGGATAGACGAACGGCTGGCCGAGCAGGTGCTTGTAGGACGCTGCCGAGACCGTCGGGATCTTGGCGAGGATGCGGTGCGCGAAGATCTCGCGGTGCCGCGGGTTATGGTTGTCCATCGAGTCGTGGTAGAAGGCCGCCATCGACGAGACGACCGCGGACACCATCGCCATCGGGTGCGCGTCGTAGTGGAACCCGTTGAAGAAACGCAGCAGCGTTTCGTTGATCATCGTGTGGTAGCGGATCGAGCCGTCGAACTGCTCGAACTGCGCCGCGTTCGGCAGCTCACCGTTGATCAGCAGGTACGCGGTCTCGAGGAAACTGGACTTGGTCGCGATCTGCTCGATCGGGTAGCCCCGGTAGAGCAGCACGCCCGCATCGCCGTCGATGTAGGTGATCTTGCTTTCGCACGATGCGGTCGCCATGAAGCCGGGGTCGAAAGTGAAGACCCCGTGGTCCTTGTTCAGGCTGGCGACGCTGATGCAATCCGGCCCGACGGTGCCGCTGCGCGCTTCGAGGACCGACTTCTTGCCGGTTTCCGTGTTGACCAGTTCGTACTTCTTGCTGCTCATGACCCTGCAATCCCCATGACGGACCGTCGCTCCCCGGCGCTCCGGGGTTGGCCAGGCAGGTTTGCACGGCGGCGCGGTGAGTTCAAGTTCGTATCATTCCACGATCTTGAGTCTCTGGCCGACGACCGGCTGCTTGTCCGGGTAGAGGTCGTTGAGCAGGCGCAGCCGCTCGATCGGGTATTTCTTGATCGGCGAATTGCGCGCCAGCTGTTCGATGGTCGTGCCCTGCGTCGCGCGCATGACCCGTATCTTGTCCGGCTCGGCCTGCGGGAACTCGTTGTCGCGCAGTCGCCGGAAAGTCTTCACGCTGGAATTGAAGACCGGGTCGAAGCTCGAGAGCCCCGCCGCCTGCCGCGGCGCGCCCTGGAACACGTAGGCGAGGTTGTTGTAGTAGACGACGGCCACCCGCGCGGGGCCCTGGTTGCCCCACGGGAGGCCGGTGCTGCGCACCGTGGCGGTGTACCCCTGGAGCCCGTTGACCTCGAGCGGCGCCGACGCGGTGGTCGTCGCCCCTTTCAACAGTCGCCCGAGGAATTCCTTCGGGCCGACGCCCGGCGGCGGCGCGGCCGCGGACACCTTGATCATCGCGTCCTTGGACTCCGGGTAGGCCAGCACGCTCGACTGCTGGTTCTCGACGACCCAGCCCGAGGGGAAGGCCAGCGTGAACCCGAGGTCGCCGTGGTAGAAGCGCGAACCGCGGACGATGCCCTGCGCGCGACTGTCGCCCATCGGCATGCCGTCGAGGCGGGCGAGGTAGGCGTCGCGATTGTCGGGCCGTTCTTCCGTGTTCTGCACCTTGGCAGCCGCGCGCACGACCTCCTTGAGGCGGGTGTCGTTGTCGGGGTGGGTCGAGAACACGCCGTGGTAGACGCGCGGCTTGCGGTTCTCCTGCCGTGCCATCTGTACCTCGAGCATCTCCTGGTTCTTGAGCAGCCGGACGACGTCGATCATTTCCTCGGGCTCGTACCCGATGCGGTTCAGGTACTCCGCGCCGAGCTTGTCGGCCTCGAGTTCCATGTCGCGGCCGTATCCGCGCACGAGCGCCGTGCCCGCCGTGCTGGCGACGTTCGCGAGGTCCGGACTGCCCGTCAGGATGCCCACGACCATTGCGCCGACGCCGGCCGCCGTCGCGCCGGTCTGCTGGCGCACGGAGTGACGGGCCGTGACGTGACCGATCTCGTGGCCGAGGACCGCGGCGAGCTCGGCCTCGGAATTCAGGTAAGCCATGATGCCGCGCGTGACGTAGACGTAGCCGCCCGGCAATGCGAATGCGTTGACGTCGGCGCTGTCCAGCACGGTGAACGTGTACTGCAGGCTCGGCCGATGGCTCGAGGTGGCGATGCGCTGGCCGACGGCATTGACGTACTGCTGCAGGATCTCGTCGTCGTACCGGCCGTATTCCTGCAGGACCTGCGGGTGCATCTTGCGCCCGAGTTCGATCTCCTGCTCCTCGCTCATCGTCACGATGTCCTTGCCGCCCGTGACGGGGTTCGTGGCGCAGCCACCAGCGAGAGCGAACGTGCCGGCGAGCAGGGCGACGGCGAGATGGGGGCTCAGGCGGGCCATGGGCGACTCCGGGTTGCGAGGGTCCCTGAGTCTAGAGTGCGGCCCAGCGGTCAGAAAGTTCCGGGGCCGGCCCTGAGGTCGAATCCGGCTCACGCGGCGCGCGGAGCCGGAAACGAACGGGGCGCCTTCCGGCGCCCCGAGGCCCGCCAGGCGGACGGTGGTCGTCAGGCTTTGGCGGCGTACTTCTTGCGGAAGCGGTCCACGCGGCCGCCCGTGTCGACGATCTTCTGCTTGCCGGTGTAGAACGGGTGGCAGCTCGAGCAGACTTCGATCTGCAGATCCTGGCCCAGCGTCGAACGCGTCTCGAACGTGTTGCCGCAGCTGCAGGTCACGGTGATCTGCTTGTAGTTCGGATGGATGGCGTCTTTCATGGCCGCGGCTTCCGGGCGTGGGTCCAAAGTGGGCCGCGGATTATAGTTTCCGCCCGAGGGCCTGACAAGCGAGCGCGCCGGGCCGCGGCTTCTGCGCAGCTCGCCTCGTTGTAAGACCGCAACGACGCGTTTGACAGAATCGGTTATCCACAAAACCTGTGGATAACTGTGTGGATGGCGACAGGCACAACGGCTCCTGCGCCGCGTCACACAGCGTAATTTCTGTGTTGGTCAAAAAATGACCACCCCTATTTCGCCATAGTTTTCAATAGACTATCAAACCCGTCTAACGTTTCACTTTCGCTACGGACCGTAACCCGCAGAATGTGCGTCAGCCGACCCGGCATGTGCATAAGTGCCGCCTCCCCCTCCCGTATTTTGTTGCAGTGCAAGCGAAACTGTCGCCTGCAGAGCGGGGCCGGCGTAGGCCGGTTCCGACCGACGAGGGTGCAAATCATTGTCATCCCGGCAAAAACAGCCCTTGCAGGTCGTTCAGGAACCGCAGGCCGAGCTCGGTAGCCTGCCAGCGGCCGTCCGCGAACCGGAGCAGGCCGCGACGTTGCGCCTCGTCGAGCGGCGCCCCCATGTCCCCGATGCGCAGGCCCGTGCGCCCGGTGAACAAGGGCTCGGGGAAACCTTCGACCAGTCGGAGGGCGTTGAGACAGAACTCGAACGGAAGCTCCGCGGTCCCGATCCGACGGCGCTCGGTGACGGGCGCGGCACGACTCGATGCGCCGAGATATGCCGCCGGATGGCGTGCGCGCACCGTGCGGACGATGGAACCGTCCGCGAGCGTGACCTTGCCGTGCGCGCCTGCACCGACGCCGAGGTAGTCGCCGAACTGCCAGTAGACGAGGTTGTGCCGGCAACGCCGACCCGGCTGCGCGTACGCCGAGACCTCGTACTGCTCGTAACCCCTCGCAGCGAGGCGCGCCCGACAGGCCTCCTGCATCGCCACGCTCGCGTCGTCGTCGGGCAGGCGCGGCGGCGGCCGTTTCGCGAACGGCGTCCCGGGCTCGAGCGTGAGCTGGTAATGAGACACGTGCGTCGGCCCGAGCGCCATGGCGCGCTCCAGGTCGTCGAGTGCTCCGGCGAGGTCCTGCCCCGGCAGCGCATACATCAGGTCGAGGTTGAAGTTGGCGATGCCCGCGCTGCGCACCTCGTCGACGGCCCGCTCGATTTCATCGGCCGCGTGAATGCGGCCGAGCGCGCGCAGCTTCGTGTCGTCGAAACTCTGCGCCCCGAGCGAGACGCGGTTGATCCCGACCGCGGCGTACTCGCCGAAGCGCGCGTGCTCCACGGTGCCCGGATTCGCCTCGAGAGTCACCTCGACGTCGCTCGTCATCGGCAGCAGCGCGCGCGCATGATCGAGCACGCGCGCGATCGAGCCTGCGGCAAAGAGGCTCGGGGTGCCGCCGCCGAAGAACACCGAGACGATCTCGCGGCCGGCGACCTCCGGCGCCGCGAAGTCCAGGTCGCGCAGCAGTGCGTCCACGTACGCGCGTTCAGGCAGCCCCGCGGCCGGCACGACGTGCGACACAAAGTCGCAATAGGGGCACTTGCGCACGCACCACGGCAGGTGGACGTACAGGGCGAGTGGAATCCGTGCAGGTGCGATCATCGTCCGTGGGCCGCGAGCGCCGCGACCAGGCCGCGCAGCGCCTGGCCGCGATGACTCTGCCGGTTCTTCTCCGCGGCCGTC
Source organism: Steroidobacteraceae bacterium (assembly GCA_035691185.1). Classification (GTDB taxonomy): domain Bacteria; phylum Pseudomonadota; class Gammaproteobacteria; order Steroidobacterales; family Steroidobacteraceae; genus RPQJ01. The sequence continues at coordinate 1,214 of DASSJN010000112.1, read as the reverse complement.
AGTTCGGCCGCGGTCCGCGCGCCGTCCTCGACCAGGAACAGCGGGTCGTAGCCAAAGCCGCCGTCGCCGCGCGGTGTGCGACCGATCCGCCCTTCCCAGGCCGCCTGCGCGACGACCGGCGCCGGATCTTCGGGCGAGCGCAGGTAGACCATCGCGCAGCGGTAGCGGGCCGTGCGATCCGCCTCCGCCACGTGCACGAGTTCGCGCAGGAGCCTGTCGTTGTTGGCGCGGTCGTCGGAGCCGGTCCCGGCGTAACGCGAGGAATGGATGCCTGGCGCGCCGTGCAGCGCGTCGACCTCGAGACCGGAGTCGTCCGCGATCGCCGGCAGGCCGGACACCGTGGCCGCGAACCGCGCCTTGATCAGCGCATTCTCGACGAACGTGAGCCCGGTCTCCTCCGCCGCGCCCTGCGTGAACTCGGCGAGCGAATGCACGGCGACGTGCCAGGGTGCGAGGATCTCGCGCATCTCGCGCAGCTTGCCGGCGTTGCCGCTCGCGAGCACGACCGCAGCAGGCCACCGGGGGTTCATCGACGGTCCGGCAACGGCGCCTGCAGCGCTTCGAGCTGCGTCGCGAACAGCCGCTCACAGGCTTGCGCGGCGAGATCCAGGAGCCGGTCGAGCTCGTGGCGCCGGAACGCGTGGCCTTCGGCCGTGCCCTGCACCTCGACGAACCCGCCGCCGTTGTTCATGACCACGTTCATGTCGGTCTCGGCGTTCGAGTCCTCGGCATAATCGAGGTCGACGACCGGCTCGCCGCGCACGATGCCGACCGAGACGGCCGCGACCTGGCCGTGCAACGGGCTCGCCGCGAGCTGCCGACGCTTGACCATCGCGTTCATCGCGTCGGCGAGCGCCACGTAGGCGCCGGTGATCGAGGCCGTGCGCGTGCCGCCGTCCGCCTGCAGCACGTCGCAGTCGAGCGTGACCGTGCGTTCGCCGAGTGCCCGCATGTCGACGATCGCGCGCAACGAGCGCCCGATCAGACGCTGGATCTCGAGCGTACGACCGCCCTGCTTGCCGCGGGCCGCCTCGCGCGCACTGCGCGTGTGCGTCGACCGCGGCAACATGCCGTACTCCGCGGTGATCCATCCCTCGCCCTTGCCGCGCAGGAAGCCGGGCACGCCGTCCTCGATGGTGGCGGTGCAGAGCACGCGCGTGTCGCCGAAATGCACGAGCACCGAGCCCTCGGCATGGCGGGTGAAGCGGCGCTCG
>DASSJN010000111.1:0-8580 GCA_035691185.1 Steroidobacteraceae bacterium | reverse complement strand
TGCGCGTCCGCAGCGTGGAACTGCTGGTCGACGACCCGGGCAAGGTCGGCGGCAACCACGGCCTCGAGGGGTCGCGCGTGCTGGCCGGGCTCGACCGCGCGATCGCGACGGCGCAGCGCGAGGTCCTCATCGTTTCGCCCTATTTCGTGCCGGGCGAGCAGGGGGCCGCCCGGCTCGTGCAGGACGTCGAGCGAGGGTTGCGCGTCGCGGTGCTGACCAACTCGCTCGCCGCCACGGACGTGGCCGCCGTGCACACCGGGTATGCGCGGGTGCGACGCCAGCTGGCGCGTGGCGGCGTCGATCTCTACGAGATGAAACGCAAGGCCGCGGGCCCCGAAGGTCGCCGCCAGCTCAGCGTGACCGGCTCCTCCGGGGCGAGCCTGCACAGCAAGGCCATGCTGATCGACGATCGCTGGGTCTACGTCGGCTCGATGAACCTCGACCCGCGCTCGGCCATCCTCAATACGGAGATGGGCGTGCTGGTCGACAGCCCGGAGCTGGCCGAAAAGCTGCGGCAGCAATGGGACCTCATCACGTCCCCCGAACTCAGTTACCGCGTGGTGCTCGAGCCGGACGGCGAGCTGGTCTGGTACGATCGCGCGGGGGGCAAGGAGCGCCGTTCGCAGCACGAGCCCGATGCCAGCGTCCTGCGTCGCCTGGGCGTCACGTTGCTGCGGGTGGTGCCGATCGATTCGCAGCTCTGAGGCCCGGCCACACCATGAACCAGATCCACGCCGCGGCCCCTCCGCCCCTCGCCATGCGCCCACGCCGCAGTTTCAAGCGATACCTCTGGTCGAGCCTCTTCGTGGCCGGGCTGCTGACCGCGCTCTACACGGCCTTCATGCTCTGGTTCAGCTATTCGGAGGGTGAGCGCGCCGGCGTGCTGCAGAAGTTCTCCAGGCGCGGCTGGATCTGCAAGACCTACGAAGGCGAGCTGGCGCTCTACGTGGTGGGCGGCATCGCGCCGCAGATCTGGCACTTCAGCGTGCGGGACGAGGCCGTCGCGGCGCAATTGCACACGAACGTCGGCCAGCAGGTGCGGATCCATTACGAGGAGCACCGCGGGCTGCCGACGGACTGCTTCGGGGAAACCGATTACTTCGCGACTCGATTCGAGGCAATCGGGCCGGCCGCGGCGCCCCTGGCCCAGCCGTAGCGTCTCAGTTCGAAGGACACCGGCTCGTCCTGGACCGTGGCGAGTCGGCACGCAGGTCCTCGAAGTCCAGGCAGACCACGCGGCCCTCGACCACGGTGAGTGCGAACTTCGCCGGGATCGGCCCCCCGTGGTAGCGCTCGACGAGTTCGCCGACGCTGAACGAGCGGCCGGCGAGGCCTTCCAGTTCGTCGCTCAGTTGCACGTTCTGTTCGAGCGTCTGCGGGCTCGACGCCGCCACGCACGACGACACCGACCAGCGGTTGCGCGTCTGCACGATGGGCACGGGCCGCTGGAGGCCGCGGCACCGAGGGCAATCCGGATCACGCGGCAGCTCGACCGAGGTGCCCTCGCCCGACGTGGTGTCGAGCGACGCGCGGCGCGCCACGGACCCGTGCGCGCCCGACGCGATGCGGGCGATCAGCGCGGCTGCCAGCGCGCCGGCAATGCTCGCCGTCGCGATGCGCGAGGCGGCATCCGCGCCCGTCGCGCCCACCGTCAGCTTCAGGGCCGCGAGCGGCATCGGTCTCGGCGCGCGGCTCTGGTCGCACTCGAAGCAGGCACAGTCGTCCAGCGCCCCGAACGGATACGCGGCGACGACTGCGACCGGGTCCTCGGTCCATGCGTGCAGAACGCTCACGTTTGCGACGAGGCACTTCTGGTTCATGCGGATCCGCGCGGTGCGGTCGTCGACCGTGCAGACCGCGAAGTCGTAGTCGCGCAGGCGCCCGAGCGTGAGCTCGTCCCAGAAATCTCCGTCGTGCACGGTGTAGCGATTGCGCAGCGGGGCCGCGACGCGTGGGTCGCTCTCGTACACGTCGATCCGGCCGATCCCCATGAGGCCCAGGTTGCGGATCAGCTCGGCGCCGATGCGCCCGGCGCCGACCACGGCGAGGCTGAGCCGTGCCAGCCGGGGATCGTGTGCCGCTGCGATCGTTGGAAGGTCCGCCATGCCGTCCGCACCCGAGCCCGCGGCCCGCAACTTATCTAATTTCCTCAACCTTGACCCATGCGGAGTATTGCGTCAAATCCGAGCGCGCGCCCCACGTGACGAGCCCGGTCGAAGTGCCCTCGCGCGTCTGCTCGACACCGCCGAGTTCGATCCATTCACCGAGCCTGCCCGACACCGTGGTCGTCACGGTTCTCGTGCTGACCACGGTGCTGCGCGCTCCGCTTCCAAGTTGTTGCTGGGACGGTGCAATTTCCAGCGTCACCCGGTCGCCGCTCACGCGCGGCGTGGCAAAGAAGCCGGTCCGCAAGTCGCGATACCCGGTGTGCCGGGAGTATTCGGCGCCGCGGTGTCCGTCACCGACCACCGAGGTCGACGTGAAGGGGTGCGACTCGCCAACCGCGACGTACGCCTCGCGGCCCTCCAGCGTGCTCACGCTCGACGTACTGCGAACGTCCTCGCGGGTCTGCTGGCCTCGTATGACGACCTGTGCGCCCGAGTCGCTGCCGGGTGGACGGTTGACGCCGACCTGCACGTCGCCTGCGGCGACCGTGGCCGACCCGGTCACGCCGGCGTGGCGCGTCGTGTCGCCCGCCGATTGGCCGACCGTGATCAGCAACTGGCGCGGCGCGCGATCGATCGTCGCGAGCGCGGATCGGACCTGCTGGATCGTGGCGTCGTCCGCCCGGATGAGCAGCACGTCGCCCGCGCCGGACAGCGCCGCACCCGCCGGCAGCAGCGGCTGCAGGATCGGAATGACTTCCTCGGCGAGGCGGAATCGCAGGGGAATCGCCTCCAGCGTCTCCACGCGCGCCAATGCAGGCACGCAACACGCCAGCAGAAGCAGCGCGCGCCACGCGCTCCTGGGAAACTTCACGCGAGCGCTCCCGCGACGGTCGCGACGAGCGCGTCCATGCCGGCGGGCTCCTGGTCGTGCCGGCACACGAACCGCTGCTCGAGCCCGAGCTTGTAGTAGCGGAACGGCCCGCGGTCGAGGGCGGCGACGGCGGCCTCCGGCATGCGCGTGAACAGCATGTTGATCTGCACCTCGCCGACGAGGTCGACACCGCGAATTGCGCGCATGCGTTCGGCCAGGCGCGTGGCGTTCGCGTTGGCCGCCGCGGCGCGCCGCAGCCAGCGGTCGTCGGCGAGGTAGCGGTCGAGTTGCGCGGACACGAATCGCGCCTTCGACAGGACCTGCCCGCCGCGTTTCATCAGGTACGGCAGCCTGGCCGCGACGTCCTCGTCGAAGACGAGGATTGCTTCGGCATTCATCGCGCCGTTCTTGGTCGCGCCGAACGAGACTACGTCGACACCGGCCCGCCAGGTCATCTGGGCGGGCGTGCAGCCGAGGGCTGCGATCGCGTTGGCGAACCGCGCGCCGTCGAGGTGCACCAGCAGGCCGTGACCGTGCGCAATGTCGGCCAGTGCGCGGATCTCGGCCACCGAGTACAGCGTGCCGAAGTCCGTCGGCTGCGTGATGTTGAGCGCGAAGGGCTGAACACGCGTCGGATTGCCCTGGCCCGCGAGGGCGAGCGCCTCTGCCAGGTCCGGGGGCCGCAGCTTATAGCCGGCGCCGTCGAGACCGACGACTTTGGCGCCCGTGAACAGTTCGGGTGCGCCGCACTCGTAGACGTTGATGTGCGCCGTGGAGTGGCAATAGATCGCGCCGTAGGGATTGGCGAGGCCCGCGAGCGCGACGCAGTTGGCGCCGGTGCCGGTCGCGATCGGGAAGACGGCCATGCGCTCGTGCTCGAACGTCTGCCGGAAGCGCGCCGTCATACGGCGCGTGAAGTCGTCATCGCCGTAGGGCGCCGCCGTGCCCTGGTTCGCGGCCACCAGCGCCTCGATCAATTCGGGCGCGACGCCGCCGACGTTGTCACTGCGGAAATCGTAGACTGTCTCGGTCATCGCGCGGCCAGGCGGAGAAGGTACGTGCACATCTTATTGGAGACGGAGCGGCTGCGGCTGCGACATTTCACGCACGACGACGTCGACCTGCTCGTCGACCTCGACTCGGACCCCGAGGTGATGCGGTACATCACGTTCGGCGTGCCCACACCCCGCGCGAGCTACGTCGAGACCTACCTGCCCCGCTGGTTCGAGATCTACGCGAAGCAGCCCGGCCTCGGCTACTTCGCCGCCGAGCTGCGCGGTTCCGATGATTTCATCGGCTGGTTTCACCTGCGCGACGACCGTCTGGAGCCGGAGTACCTCGAGCTCGGTTACCGCCTGCGCCGCAGCGCATGGGGGCAGGGTTTTGCGACCGAGGGCGGCCTCGCGCTGGTCCGGCACGCCTTCGAGACCGTCGGCGGCGAGCGGCTGTCGGCGCGCACGCTCGCGCGCAACCTCGGCTCGCAGCGCGTCATGCAGAAATGCGGACTGAAATTCGCCGGTCGCTTCGAGTACGCGCAGGACGTGATCGCGGGGCGCAGCGCCGAGGACCGGGCGGCCGTCAAGTACGAGCTCACGCGGACCGAGTGGCTTTCGCGCCGGGGTTGAGAAAGCGCTCGCAGTTGCGCCGGCCCGGGTCGTCGGCAGGCAGTTTCTCGCAGATCTGGTGCGTGCGGGCGCGCAGGGTCTCCACGACTCTCGCGGCCTCGCCCGAGCTGCCCCATTCGAGCAGCTTCGCATCGAGCTGCTCGAGGCGCATCCGCGTGCGCTGGTAGAACGCGTCCGGTGAACCGTCGAGTTCCCCGAGCACTGCAAGACCGGCGCGCTCGATGCCGGCCGTGTCCTCGGGCGTCATCTCGAGCATGCCCACCAGATAGTTGTAGCCCCACTGGAAACGTGTCGCCGGGCCCTTCGCGCCTTCGTAGGCGCGCGCGAGCCACTGCACCGCTTCCTGCTTGCGCCCGGCCTTCTCGGCGAGGTCGGCGAGGTCGAGCATGAAGTAGTACGGCGACTTCGATTTCTCGAGTTCGGCCGTCAGCAGCGTGTTCGCGTCGTCCGCGAGACCCGCTTCCCAGTACAGGTTGGCCGCTGCGTTGATGGCCGCCTGGCGCGCGTAACCGTCGGTCGTCTTCGCGTCCACCTGGGCGACCGCCTGCCGCGCCTGTTCCAGCAGCAGGGGTGGCAGCGGTGCGTCGGGTGCGTCGAGCCTCGCGAGCATGACGCGCGCGCGGATCAGCAGCAGTTGCTCGGGCGCCGACAGGCGTGCGGCGTTCGCGGGCGCGCCGACCTCGTCGAGCGCGGCGCCCCACGCGCGCGTCAGTTCACGACGCTCCGGCGAGCCCGCAGACGACAATAGGCCGACCGCATCCTTCGCGCCGTAGAGCAGGTGGTCGACGTTGGTCGCCTGCACGGACGGTTGTGGCAGCAGCGCGAGCAGCTTGCGTCGCGCGTCCGCACGCGCGAGGCCGTCGAGCACGGGTTTCTCCGGTGTCGATTCGGCGGCGGCCGCGCTCACGTACTCGAAGAAGAGCCGCGCGCATTCGCCCGGCAGTTCCGCCGGGCAGCGGGCCGCCAGCGCGCGCAAGGCCGGCAGCCGTTGCTCCTGCGGCAGCGCGCGACCGTCGGCGTCGCTGCCCCAGGAATAGTAAGCCAGCAGGCGCCAGTCGTTCGCGGGCACTTCGCCGCCCGACTGCGCCGCCGCGAGGATGTCCTTGACCGGCCGCGCGTCACGCAGCGCCACGTCGAGGATCGTCGCGTAGCGCGCCACGTCGACGCCCCCGGGCAGGCGAGTGATCTCGGTCCCGTCGGCGCGGAACAGGATCATCGTCGGGTAGCCGACGACGCCGAAGCGCTCGCCGTGCTTCTGCGCGCTCGGCGTGTCGCCGTCGAGATACACCGGCACGAACATCCGCGCGCGGTCCTGGAACTCACGCTTGTTGAAGATCGTCGACTTGATCTGCGCGCAGGGCGGGCACCATTCCGCGCCCCAGTAGAGGAAGACGGGTTTGCCGGCGGATCTCGCGGACGCGAACGCCGCGTCGACATCGCCCTCGACCCACGCGATGCCGGTCGGCAGGTGCCCGTCGGCGGCCGCGGACTTCGGTTCCGGCGCCGGCGGCGGCTCGTCCTTGTCCCTGCGGTCGCAGCCGGCGACGAGCAGCACGAGCACGGTGGCGGTGAGGGCGGCGGAAATGGACTTCATGTCGTCGGGCCCCGCGTGCGGGCGGTCGATGAACGGACGCGCAGGATACGCTCCGCGCGCCCGCCGCCGCAAAAAGCCGGGAACTGCCGCCTTCCGGGTCAGCGGCCGACCGCAGCCAGTTCGTAGACGATCCGCGCGGCGGCACGCCCCGTACGGCCATCGGGCGCATCGTGCGCCGGGCTGAATTCGGCGACGTCCGCGATCGCCAGTTTGTCGACGGCCGGGTCGCGCCGACACTCCACGACCAGCGTTCGCAGCAATGTGATGGCCCGGTGCAGCGACACGCCCAGCCCGGACGGCGCGCTGACACCGGGCGCGACGGCGGGCGGCAGCACGTCGAGGCAGAACGTGCAGTAGATCGCATCGCAGCGCGCAATGAATTCGCGCAGCGTCGTTTCGGCCTGCGCGCCGCCGATGTCGACGTCTGAGACGTAGCGCACCCCGAGGCTGGCCGCACGCTCGAACAGCGCCGGCGTGTTGGCCGTCTCGCTGATGCCGAGGCAGAGATAGTCGAACGGCAGGCCGGCTGCCGCGCGCGCCTCGGCGATCTGCAGGAACGGCGTGCCGGAGCTGCCAAGGCCGGCGTGCTCCGGTCGGCGCAGGTCGAAATGCGCGTCGAAATTCACGACGCCGACGCGCTGCAGACGCGCATCGCCGGCGAGCGCCGACGCCAGCCCCTGGTACGACGCCCAGGCGATTTCGTGGCCGCCGCCGAGGCCGACGACCCGATGTCCATGGCGCAGCGCCCGGGCGGCCCGGCGCGCATAGTCGGACTGAGCCTCCTCGAGCGCGTCGCCCGTGACCCGGACGTCGCCGGCGTCGTAGAGCGCGCCGAGGTCGCCACCGTGCCAGGCGAGGTTCGAGAGGTACCTGCGCAGCGTGTGTGGACCGTCGACCGCGCCCGGCCTGCCGTGGTTGCGTCGGATGCCCGTGTCGCACGCGAAGCCGAGCAACGCGACCCCGGGCGTCGTCGACTGCTCGATCGGGTGCACGACCTGGTGCCAGCGGCGACCCGCGGGGCCGTCGATGCGGTCGACACGGCCTTGCCAGGCGCTCATCGGGTCCGGGTGCGTCAAGGGTTGCCTGCCTTCAGACGTCGCGCTCGAGCACGATCTCGCCGCCGCGGACGACCATGCTGCACGGGTTGTAACCGATCCAGTAACCGAGTTCGTCCAGCGTGTCGATCGCCCAGACGGCGAGATCGGCGTCGAGCCCCGGTGCGAGCGTGCCGCAGCGACGCTGCAGGCCCAGCGCGCGCGCAGCATGACGCGTCGCCCCGTGCAGCACTTCGTCGCTCGTCATGCCGAACAGACGACGTCCCATGTTCATCGCCACGAGCAGCGACGCGCCCGGCGCCGAGCCAGGGTTGGCGTCGCTCGCGATCGCGATCGGGACGCCGTGCGTACGGAGGGGCGCGATCGGCGGCAGGCGAGGGTCCCCAAGTACGTAGTACGCGACGGGCAGCAACACCGCGACGGTGCCCGCGCGGGCCAGCTCGGCGACGTCACCCTCGGTCGCGTACTCGAGGTGATCGCAGGCCAGCGCACGATGGCGCGCCGCCACCCGGCTGCCGCCGATGTTCGAGATCTGGTCCGAGTGCAGGCGCACCGGCCAGCCCCGCGCCGTGGCGGCCTGGAACAGGCGATCACACTGCGTGGCGCTGAACGCGATGCTCTCGCAGTACGCGTCGACTACGTCGACGAGCCCCGTCTCGCCGGCGAAGCGCGGCAGCCAGTCGGCGACGATCAGGTCGACGTACTCGTCCGCCCGGCCGGCGAACTCGGGTGGCACCGCATGCGCGGCCAGCAGCGACGTGACGACGCGCACCGGTAGCTTCGCTTCGAGCGCGCGCGCGGCGAGCAGCATGCGCCGCTCCGCCTCGTACTCGAGCCCGTAGCCCGACTTGATCTCGAGTGTCGTCACGCCTTCCTGCAGCAGCGAGCGCACGCGTGGCTCGCTCTGCATCACGAGCTCGTCGACCGACGCGTCGCGCGTCGCGCGTACGGTGCTCAGGATGCCGCCACCTTCGCGCGCGATCTCGGCGTAACTCGTGCCGGCGGTGCGGCGTGCAAATTCAGCGGCACGCTGCCCGGCGAACACGACGTGCGTGTGGCAATCGACCAGGCCGGGCGTGACCCAGCGCCGCGCGAGCTCGATCGTGCGTTCGACCCGCAGGCCCGCGGGCAGGTCGCGCTCGTCGCCGAGCCACGCGATGCGTGCGTCCTCGGTGACGAGCGCGCCGTGCTCGAACACGCGACCCTGCTCGTCGCAGGTCGCGATCGAAGCGTTGCGCCAGAGGGTGAGCATGGGAGGAAGGGGATAGTTGCCAGGAGTTAGGAGTCGGTGAGGAGGTGCGCGGGGCGCGCTCGGATACTAACTCCT
>DASSJN010000110.1:0-22249 GCA_035691185.1 Steroidobacteraceae bacterium | reverse complement strand
CTCAAGTTCCTGAACCCGAACGTCTCCCAGGACGAGGAGATGATGAAGCGGTTCGTGCACGAGCTGCGCTACTCGCGCAAGATCACGCACCGCAACGTCATCCGCATCTACGACTTCCTGTTCATCCGCGGCAACTACGCGATTTCGATGGAGTACTTCCCGTCGCACACGCTCGGGAACGAGATCGCCGACAAGCCGCTGCCGCTCGCGAAGGCCGTCCGCTACTCGATGGACGTCGCGACCGGCATGACCGTGGCGCACCAGTCGGGCATCATCCACCGCGACCTGAAGCCCGCCAACGTGCTGATCGACGACACCGGCCTCGTCAAGATCGTGGATTTCGGCGTGGCGGCCGCCCAGCACCAGGGCGACACGCAGCTCACCAGGACGGGCTACGTGATCGGCTCGCCCAAGTACATGGCGCCCGAGCAGATCCTCGGCAAGAAGGTCGACGAGCGCGCCGACATCTACTCGCTCGGCGTCATCCTCTATGAGATGCTCACCGGCGAGCCGCCCTACCATCGCGGCGACCACATGGCGGTCATGTACCAGCACGTCCAGGGCAAGGCAAAGCCGCCGATCGAGGCGAACCCCGAGGTCCCGCCCGGTCTGTCCGAGATCGTCATGAAGGCGATGGCCGTGGACAAGACGCGCCGCTTCCAGACGATGGACGAGCTGCGCTCGGCGCTCGAACGTTACCTCTGAGGTCGCCCGCTTGGCACGCATCGACGCTTTCCTGAAGCTCGGCGCCTCCCAGGGCTGCTCCGACGTCCACCTGGCGGTCGGCGTGCCGCCGATGCTGCGCATGAACGGCGAACTGCTGCCGATCAAGTTCCGCAACCTGCAGGAGGCGGAGCTCGAGAGCTACGTGACCGAGATCCTGACGCCGACGCACCAGGAGAAGTTCCGCAAGGGCCACGACATCGACTTCTCGTACGTCTCGGAGGACGGCAGCCGCTTCCGCGTCAATGTCTTCCGCAAGGACACCGGCGTCGGCGCCGTGTTCCGCACGATCCCGAGCGACGTGCCGTCGCTCGACTCGCTGAACCTGCCGCCGGTCGTCAGGAAGTTCTGCGACTTCCACCAGGGGATGGTGCTCGTGACCGGATCGACCGGCACCGGCAAGTCGACCACGCTCGCGGCGATGATCGACCACCTGAACCAGACGCGCCGGCTCAACATCATCAGCCTCGAGGACCCGATCGAGTTCGTCCATCGCAGCAAGCAGTCGCAGGTGATCCAGCGCGAACTGCACACGCACCTGCCGTCCTTCGCCGAGGGCGTGCGCGCCGCGATGCGCGAGGACCCCGACGTGATCCTCGTCGGCGAGCTGCGCGACGCCGACACCGTGCGCTGGGCGATGACGGCCGCCGAGACGGGTCACCTCGTGCTCGGCACGCTGCACACGACCAGCGCCGTCAAGACGATCGACCGCGTGGTCGATGCACTGCCGGCCGAGGAGCGCGAGCAGACCAAGAGCTTCCTCTCCCAGAGCCTGCTCGGCGTGGTGACCCAGGTGCTGGTGCGGACGCCGGACCTGCGCGCGCGCAAGGCCGTCTGCGAGGTCATGGTCATGAACCGCGCGATCGGCAAGCTCATCATGACCGAGCAGACGCACATGATCCCGTCGCAGCTGCAGACCGGCCGCGACGTCGGCATGCAGACGATGGACCAGGCACTGCTCGCGGCGCTGCAGGCACGCGAGGTCGATCCCGAGGACGCGTTCACCTACGCCATCGACAAGCGCCCGTTCGCGCGCTACGTGCCGGAGGGCACCGCGATCCTCCGCGCCGACGTCACGCAGGGCGTCTAGCAAGGAAACCTCTGATTCATTTCCTTATGGCCACCGAACCCGCAACGTCCACCGGCACCCTCAGCGAAACGGCCCCGCAGCACACGCCGCGGCGCATCGACGAGTACCTGCGCGAGGTCCTGGTCAAGGGCGGCTCCGACCTGCACTTCGTCGCCGGCGACCCGCCGCGGATCCGCCTGCACGGCGAGCTGCAGTCGCTGCGCGAGGCGAAGCTCGACAAGGACGCCGTGGCCGAGATGCTCCAGGAGGTCATGACCCGGCGCGCGCAGGCGCAGCTCGAGCAGAAGGACGGCGCCGACTTCGCCTACACGATCCCCGGTCTCTCGCGCTTCCGGGTCAACGTGTTCCGCCACATCGGCGGCCTCGGCGGCGTGTTTCGCGCGATCCCGGCCAACGCGCTCACGCTCGATCAGCTCAACCTGCCCGAGGCAGTGCGCAGCCTCTGCCGCGTGAACAACGGCCTGATCCTCGTGACGGGCAAGACCGGCTCCGGCAAGTCGACCACGCTCGCGGCGATGATCGACGACATCAACCACCGCGAGAAGGGCCACATCCTCACGATCGAGGACCCCATCGAATTCGTGCACCCGCGCAAGAACTGCCTCGTGAGCCAGCGCGAGGTGGGCCTCCACAGCCCGAGCTTCGCCGAGGCGCTGCACTCGGCCCTGCGCGAGGACCCGGACATCGTGCTCGTCGGCGAGTTGCGCGACCTCGAGACCATGAGCATCGCCGTGACCGCGGCCGAGATGGGCATCCTGGTCATGGGCACGCTGCACACGAACGGCGCCGCCGCGACGGTCGACCGCGTCGTCAATGCCTTCCCGTCCGACAAGCAGGGCCACGTCCGCACGATGCTCTCGACCTCGCTGCGGGGTGTGATCTCGCAGCAGCTGATCCAGCGCACCGACAAGCGCGGCCGGGTCGCCGCGCTCGAGATCCTGATCAACACTCCCGCCGTTTCGAACCTGATCCGCCAGGGCAAGCTCGACCAGCTCGAGAACGCCATGCAGAGCGGCGCCTCGCACGGCATGCGGATCATGGACTCCGCGGTCCAGGAACTGTTCGACAAGGGCGTCATCACGGGCCGCGCCGCCTACGAAAAGGCGATCAACAAGCCGCGATTCGAGCAATTCAAGGACCTGGGCTGACGCGTGGCATAATTCCCGGTCTTTTCGGCCCCCGGACCGGCGTCCCGCTCCATGACCGCCCAGCCCAAGCGCACCCTGCTCGTCACGAGCGCCCTGCCTTATGCGAACGGGGCGCCACACCTCGGCCACATGGTCGAGTACGTCCAGACCGACATCTGGGTGCGGTTCCAGCGCCTGCGCGGCCACGACGTGCTGTTCATCTGGGCGAACGACGCCCACGGCACCCCGATCATGCTCAAGGCGCGGCAGGAGGGCATCACGCCCGAGGCGCTGATCGCGCGCGTCGGCGAGGAGCAGAAGCGCGACTTCGACGGCTTCGACATCTCCTACGACAATTTCCACACGACGCACTCCGACGAGAACCGGGAGGTCACGTACGAGATCTACCGTCGCCTGGTCGCGGCGGGCCACATCCGCCGCGAGACCATCGTGCAGGCGTACGACCAGCAGGCCGGGATGTTCCTGCCCGACCGCTACGTGCGCGGCACCTGCCCGAAGTGCGGCGCGCTCGACCAGTACGGCGACAGCTGCGAGGTCTGCGGCGCCACCTACACGCCGGCGGAGCTCGTGAACCCCGTTTCGGTGGTGAGCGGCACCGCGCCGGTGCAGCGCGAGTCCGAGCACCTGTTCTTCAAGCTCGGCGACTTCGAGGACATGCTGCGGCAGTGGACCGGCGGCGACCGGCTGCAATCCGCCGTGACGGCCAAGCTCGGCGAATGGTTCGGCGCGGGGCTCCGCGACTGGGACATCTCGCGCGACGCGCCCTATTTCGGCTTCGAGATCCCGGGCGAGCGCGACAAGTACTTCTATGTCTGGCTGGACGCACCGATCGGCTACCTCTCGAGCCTGCTGCACTACTGCCGCCGGACGGGCCGCGACTTCGACCGCTACTGGGCGCCCGACAGCGACGCGGAGGTCTATCACTTCATCGGCAAGGACATCGTCTACTTCCACACGCTGTTCTGGCCGGCCGTGTTGACCGGGGCCGGCTATCGCGCGCCGACCGCCGTCTACGCGCACGGCTTCCTGACCGTCAACGGCCAGAAGATGTCGAAGTCGCGCGGCACCTTGATCAACGCCTGGACCTGGCTCGAGCACCTGCCGGCCGAATACCTGCGCTACTACTTCGCCTCGCGCCTCGGCGACGGGGTCGAGGACCTCGACCTCAACCTCGACGATTTCGTCGCCAAGGTGAACTCCGACATCGTCGGCAAGCTCGTCAACATCGCGAGCCGTTGCGCGGGTTTCATCGCGCGCGGGTCCGCCGGCAGGCTCGCCGACCGCCTGGCGGACCCTGCGCTGCAGGCCGAGTTCGTCGCCACCGGCGAGCGCATCGCCGCGCTCTACGAGGGGCGCGACCTCGCCGGCGCGGTGCGCGAGATCATGGCGCTGACCGACCGCGCCAACGTCTACATCGACCAGCAGAAGCCGTGGCTCATGGCCAGGGACCCGGCGTGCGCCGCGGCCGTGCAGGCCGTCTGCACGCAAGGCATCAACCTGTTCCGCGTGCTGACGTTGTACCTGAAACCCGTGATGCCGCGCCTCGCCGCGGGCGCGGAGAAGTTCCTCGGCCTGCCCGCGCAGTCCTGGGCCGATGCAGCCACGCCACTGCTCGGGGCGACCATCCATGCCTACGAGCCGCTCGCGACGCGGGTCGATCCGGCGGCGGCGAAGGCGCTGCTGGCGGCGTCGGCGGACAGCCTGAAGCCGGTCGGCCTGCCCACCGCGGCCGCAGCGCCGACGCAGGCGGCGAAGCCGGAGTCCCCGGCCGGTGCGAGCGCGCCGGCGCCGGCGATCTCGATCGACGACTTCGGCAAGGTGGACCTGCGCATCGCCCGCATCGAGACGGCCGATCTCGTCGACGGCGCCGACAAGCTGCTCAAGCTCGGCGTCGACCTCGGCGAGCTGGGCCAACGCACGATCTTCGCCGGCATCCGCTCCGCGTACGAGCCCGCCGAGCTCGTCGGCCGGCTGACCGTGGTCGTCGCCAACCTCGCGCCGCGCAAGATGCGGTTCGGGACGTCGCAGGGAATGGTGCTCGCGGCGGGACCGGGCGGCGAGGACATTTTCGTGCTGTCGCCGGACGCAGGCGCGACGCCCGGCATGAAGGTGAAGTGACGCAGCCGACGGGGGGCCGATGACCGAGCTGTTGCTGCTCGCGCTCGGGGCGAGCCTCGTCAACAACTTCGTCCTGACCAACTTCCTCGGACTCTGTCCGTTCGTCGGCGTGAGCCGTCGCTTCGAGGCGGCCGCCGGCATGGCGCTCGCGACGCTGTTCGTGCTCACGATCGCCTCGGGTCTCAGCTTCACGCTCTGGCACTGGGTGCTGCAGCCGCTCGGCCTGCAGCACCTGCGCACGCTCGTCTTCATCCTGCTGATCGCGGGCGTCGTGCAGTTCACCGAGCTCATGGTTCGGGCGACCAGCCCGCTGCTGCACCAGGCGCTCGGCATCTTTCTGCCGCTGATCACGACCAACTGCGCCGTGCTCGGCGTCGCGCTGCTCAACGTCGACAAGCAGCACGGCCTGCTCGAGTCGCTCGTCTACGGCGCCGCCGCCGGCGCGGGATTCGGGCTCGCGCTGCTGCTGTTCGCGGCGCTGCGCGAACAGCTCGAAACCTGCGACGTGCCCGCGGCCTTTCGCGGCGCGCCGATCGCGCTCGTGACGGCGGGGCTCATGGCCCTCGCGTTCATGGGTTTCGCGGGGCTCGGCGCCCGATGATCTCCGATGCCGTGCTCGTGGCTTGTGCCGTCGCAGGTGCGCTCGCGCTCGTGGTGGGCGCCGCGCTCGGCTGGGCCGCCTCCCGCCTGCCACCGGCCGCCGATCGGCTCGTGGAGCGGATCGACGCGCTGCTGCCACAGACGCAGTGTGGACAATGTCGCTACCCGGGCTGCCGGCCCTACGCGGAGGCGATCGCGCGTGGCGAGGCCGACATCGACCGCTGTCCGCCCGGCGGCGCGGTCACGGTGCGTGCGCTCGCCGAACTGCTCGGTTGCGAGCCACGGCCCGTCGATCCCAGTCTCGGCGCTGCCAAGGCGCCGGCGGTCGCGTGGATCGACGAAGAGCGCTGCATCGGCTGCGCCCGTTGCCTGCCGGCCTGTCCTGTCGATGCGATCGTGGGCGCGCCGCGCTACATGCACACCGTGATCGCGGACCAGTGCACGGGCTGCGAGCTCTGCCTCCCGCCCTGCCCGGTCGACTGCATCGAGTTGCGGCCCGTCCAGGCCTCGACCGTGCATGGGCGCTGGCATCGGGCTGCCTAGTGACTCGCAACGACTTCCCGGCCGGGCTGGTCCTCGATGCGCACAAGCGGCAGGCAGCGGACGGAGTCATCGTCGAGCTGGGCGCGCCGACGCACGTCGTGCTCGCGCTCGACCAGGGGTCGGGCACCCTGCTCGAGTCCGTCGTCGCGGTGGGCGACCTCGTCGCCGTGGGCACGGTCATCGCGCGACCCGCCGACGTCTACGGCGCCGTGCTGCACGCGCCCGTGTCGGGGCGGGTGACCGCGGTCGAAACTTGCGACGCTGCCAGCGCAACCGGAGCGTGTCGCTGCATCGAGATCGAAAACGACGGACGCGACGCCGTCGAACCCGCCGGGTGGCGTGGCGATGCGTTCGCGCTCGAGCCGCCGGACCTCGTCGGGCGCCTCGGTGAAGCCGGCATCGCCGGCCTCGGCGGCGCGGCGTTCCCGACGGCCACCAAGCTGCAGGCGGCGCGCGAGCGTGCGGCCCGCCAGCTGCTGCTGAACGGCGCCGAGTGCGAGCCATGGATCTGCTGCGACGACGCGCTGATGCGCGCGGACGCGAGCGACGTGGTCCTCGGTGCACGCCTGCTGATGCGCGCGCTCGAAGCGACGTCGTGCGTCGTCGTCATCGAGGACGACAAGCCGGCCGCGGTCGCGGCACTGCGGCAGGCGATCGAGGTCGCGCGCGCCCGGGACGTCGTCGTCGAGGTGGTGCCCGCAGTCTACCCGCAGGGCGCCGAGCGCCAGCTCGTCACCGCGGTGACGGGCCTCGAGGTGCCGTCCGGAGGCCTGCCGGCCGACGTCGGAGTGACGTGCCAGAACGTGGCGACCGCTGCGGCGGCTGCACGCTGGGCCCGCAGCGGGGAACCGTGCGTCTCCCGGGTCGTGACGATCACAGGCAGCGGCGTCGCGCGGCCCATGAACGTGCGCGCGCGACTCGGCACGCCGCTGTCGACGCTGATCGACGCGGCCGGCGGATATCGCGGCGAACCGCTGCGATTGATCGCCGGCGGCAACATGACGGGCCGGGCGCTGGCCTCGGACGACGTCGGGCTGGCCAAGGCGATCAACTGCGTGCTGGTCGCCACCCGCGCGGACCTGCAGCCCCGGCTCGACGCTTTCGAGCAGCCCTGCATCCGCTGCGGCGACTGCGCCACCGTCTGCCCGCCCCGCCTGCTGCCGCAGCAGATCCACCGCGCGGTTCGCGCCGGTGCGGACGAAGCGGCCGTGCAGCTCGGCGTCTGGGACTGCATCGACTGCGGCTGCTGCGACTATGTCTGTCCGAGCCAGATTCCGCTCGCGTTGCGTTTCCGTGAAGCGCGGGCCCGGCTGCGCGAGCGAGCGGCGGCAACCGCCCGCGCCGCCGCTGCACGCGAGCGGTTCGAAAGCCACGAGCGTCGTCTGCAGGAGGCCGCCGTCGCCGAGCAGCAGGCCTTCGACGTAGCCCGCGAGCAGGCCCGTGGCTCGATCGAGCCGGGACGGTCGCCGTGAAGTTCGACACCGCCCCGGCACCGCACACGATCGCGGGGTACACCGTGCACGGCGTGATGTTGCAGGTGCTGCTGGCCCTCGCGCCCGTGGCCCTGGTGCACGTCGCTCTGTTCGGGCCGGGTCTGCTGCTGCAGGTCGCGGTCGCGTGCGTCACGGCGCTGCTGTGCGAGGCGCTTGCCCTGCGCTGGCGCCAACGCGACGTGCGGGCGGCGCTGCGCGACGGCAGCGTGCTCGTCACGGCGGGCCTGCTTGCGCTGTCCGTCACGCCGTTGCTGCCCTGGTGGCTCACCGCGCTGGGCACGGCCTTCGCCGTGCTGCTCGGCAAGCACGCATTCGGCGGGCTCGGGCAGAACCCGTTCAACCCGGCCATGGTGGGTTACGCCAGCCTGCTGATCGCCTTCCCGACGGAGATGACTCGCTGGCCCGTGCCGCTCGACGCGGAAGGGGCACGCTCGTGGGGCGATCTCGCTCGACTCGCGTTCACCGCTTTTTACGGCGGCGACCTTGGCACCGCGTGGGACGGGTACTCGGGCGCCACGGCGCTCGACTCGATCCGCGCAGGGCTGGACCTCCGTTTCACGATGAGTGAGCTGCTCGCCCGCGGCACGATCGTCGGCGCAGTGGGCGCGCGCGGCTTCGAGTGGATCAACCTCGCGGCACTCGCGGGCGGCCTGTACCTGCTCGCGCGCGGCATCGTGCGGTGGCACATCCCGGTCGCGGTGCTCGCCGGGCTCCTCGTACCCGCGTTCGTCGCGCATGCACTCGACCGCGGCGCGAACCTCGCGCCACTCGTGCAGGCCTTCTCGGGCGCGACGATGCTCGGCGCCTTTTTCATCGCCACGGATCCTGTCTCGGCCGCGACGAGCGACCGCGGGCGACTCTGGTACGGCGCCGGCATCGGGCTCCTGACGTGGATCATCCGCACCTGGGGCGGCTACCCGGACGGCGTTGCTTTCGCGGTGCTGCTGATGAACCTCGCCGTGCCGCTGCTCGACCGTTACACGGTGCCGAGGATCTATGGCCGTACCCGCGAGTGAGGCGCGTCCCGGCCGCCCCTGGTGGACCGCGGCGATCCTGCTGGTGGTCGCCGTGGCGGCGTTCGGCCTGGTCGCGTTGATCCACGAAGCCACGCGCGAGGACATCGAGGCGGCGGCGCAGGCGCGACAGGTGGCGAGGTTCGCCGAGGTGCTGCGCGGCCGGGACTTCGACAACGACCTCCTCGCGGACACCGTCGACGTACGCGACCCGGAGCTGCTCGGCACGCCCGCCTCGCTGCGCGCCCATCGCGCGAGATTGCGCGGGGAGCCGGTCGCGGTCGTGCTCGAAGCGGTCGCACCGCACGGCTATTCCGGCGCCATCCGGCTGCTCGTCGGCATCGCGCCGGACGGCACCGTGCTCGGCGTGCGCGTCGCCGAGCATCGCGAAACGCCCGGGCTCGGCGACGCGATCGAGGCGCGCAAGTCCGACTGGATCGAGCGATTCAGCGGCCGGTCATTGCGCGATCCTCCGCTGCCGCGCTGGCGCGTGCGCAAGGACGGCGGCGAGTTCGACCAGTTCACGGGCGCCACCGTCACGCCGCGGGCCGTCGTGGGGGCCGTGGCCAACGCGCTCGTGTACTTCGAACGCCACCGTGACGAGCTGCTCGCACCGCCGGCTACAATCGCAGGGCCATGACTCCCGTCGAAATCCTCAGGAACGGACTGAGCGACCAGAACCCCGGACTGGTCCAGCTGCTGGGCTTGTGCCCGCTGCTGGCCGTCAGCACGTCGCTCGGCAGCGGCCTGGGGCTCGGACTCGCGACGGTGGCGGTGCTGGCGACGAGCAATGGCGCCGCGGCCCTGGTCGGCCGGCACCTGCCCCGCGAAATCCGTATTGCGGTGTTCGTGCTGCTGATCGCTTCGCTGGTCACGGCCGTCGAACTTGCGCTCGCGGCGTGGGTGCCCGGCCTGCACGCCGCGCTCGGGATCTTCCTGCCGCTCATCGTCACCAACTGCCTGCTGCTCGCGCGGGCGGAGGCGTTCGCGTCACGCCAGCCGCTGCACCACGCGCTGCTGGACGGGCTCGCGATGGGCGGCGGCTTCCTCGGCGTGCTGCTGCTGCTGGGCGGCCTGCGCGAACTGCTCGGTCGGGGCAGCCTCGGCGGCGACCTGCACACGCTGCTCGGCAGCGACGTGCCCCTCGGCCTGCAGCTCTTCGGCGAGCAGCATGGCTTCCTGCTCGCACTGCTGCCGCCCGGCGCTTTCATCCTGCTCGGCCTGCTGCTCGCGCTGCGACAGGCCCGCCGCTCGCGACGCACGTCGGCATCGCGGGAGGCCCTGCGGGCGAGTCCCCCGGCGGCCGCATGAAGCAGGCGCAGGTCCGCGCGATGTTCGAGCGCTTCAAGGCGCTCAATCCGAAACCAGTCACCGAACTCGAGTTCGCGACGCCGTTCGAATTGCTCGTGGCCGTGATCCTGTCGGCCCAGGCCACCGACAAGGGCGTCAACCTGGCGACGCGCAAGTTGTTTCCCGTGGCCAACACCCCGCAGGCGTTGCTGGCGCTCGGCGCGGAGGGTCTGGCCGCCTACGTCTGCACGATCGGCCTGTACCCGACCAAGGTGAAGAACATCCTCGCCATGTGCCGCATCCTGCTCGAGAAACACGGCGGCGAGGTGCCGCGCGACCGCGCGTCGCTCGAGGAACTGCCGGGCGTAGGCCGCAAGACCGCGAACGTCGTGCTCAACAGCGCGTTCGGCGAGCCGACCATGCCCGTCGACACGCACATTTTCCGCGTCGCCCGCCGGCTCGGGCTCGCGGACGGCGCGAATCCGCGCGAGGTCGAAGAGCAGCTGTTGCGACGCGTGCCGCGCGAATATCTGCTCGACGCGCATCACTGGCTGCTGCTGCACGGCCGCTACGTCTGCAAGGCGCGTGTTCCCGAATGCCCGCGTTGCCCCGTCGTCGACCTCTGCGAATACGACGCCAAGACGCTGCCCGCGCCCGCGACGCTGCCGTTGAAACGAACCGTGCGCCGGGCGGCGAAAGCGCTCCGCTGATGCCGTTCTTTCACGACCAGAGCCGATCTTCGCTGCGCCGGATGTACGCGGAGGCCTGGCGCAAGCATCGCGCATCGTTGCCGGTCGAGCCGGTCGAGGACCAGATCATCCGCGTCGTCGAGTTGCACCCGGAGTACGCCGGCGTGCTGGAGGCCGGCGACGAGGCACTCGAACGCGACTACACGCCCGAGGACGGCCGGACCAACCCGTTCCTGCACATGGGCCTCCATCTCGCGATCCGCGAACAGGTCGCCACCGACCGCCCTGCGGGCATCGCCGAGGTCCACGCGGCGCTCGTGCGTCGGCTCGGCGACCTGCACGCCGCCGAGCACGCGATGATCGACTGCCTCGGCGAGGCGCTGTGGCAGGCGCAGCGATCCGGGCGACCGCCCGACGAGGCTGCCTACCTGGAAGCTCTCAGGCAGCGTGCGGCCGCGCGGCGCGGATAGGGCCTGCTGTCAGCAGGCCCCAGGCCTCACCAGCGCAGCGGTTCGCCGAGCAGCGCCTCGAGCGCCGCGTTGTGCGGGGCGAAGTATTCGCGCAGCCGCATCGCCGTCGCGGGGTCGAGCGGCGGATATTTGCGAGCGTTCCGCGGGTCGAGCTTCACGCGCCCCATCGCCGGCAGCCCGAGGTACTCGAGCGTGCGGTTCAGCGTGACCATCGGCGCCCGCCCGAGGTCCTCGAACTGCAGCACCAGCAGGCGTTCGCGCGGATAGAACTGCAGCCAGCGCGCGAGCTGCTCGGCGTAGCGCCCCCGCCCCAGGTAGGTGCAATGCTGGTGGGCGCGGCTCTGCTCGATCTCTCCGCGCGCGAGCCGTTGCTCGTCGTCGCCGACCCGCTCGGGCTCCGCGGCGATGGCGTCCTCGAACGGCAGCTTCTCGCGTTTCTTGTCGCGCTCGTGCCAGTAGTGCGAGTACGCGCGCCGGACCGGGTCGCGCAGCAGCACGACGAGTCTCGCCTGCGGCACGAGCGCATGAGCACGCTGCGGCACCAGCGGATGGAACAGGTAATAGGGGCTGCTGTCGAGGTTCAGTCCCGGTTGTCCGACCTTGCCGAAATGCGCGCGATACCAGCGCTCGCCCTTGCCGTACTGGACGTCGAAGTAATGCACCTCCTTGCGCAACGGCGGGATCACGCCGGGGTGCTGCGTCAGGTAGTTGTGCAGCGAACTCGTGCCGCTCTTCATCGCGCCGATGATCATGGCGTCGGGCAGCGCGCGCTCGTCCCGCAGCCGCAGCTGCAGCTCGACGCGCCGCCCCGGCTCGAGCAGGCCGAAGAGACGCAGCGTCCTGGTCAGCGTCGGATGCATGTATGGCCCGGCTCCCGCGGCGCGCGCCTCAGCGGGCGGGCTCCTTGCGGTGCGAAGTCCTGCGCGGAAGGTACAGGTCCGTGAGCGATCCGTCGAATGCCTCCGCGGCCATGGCCACCGTTTCGGACAGCGTCGGGTGCGGGTGGATCGTCATGCCGATGTCGGCCGCATCGGCGCCCATTTCGATCGCCAGCACGACTTCCGCAATCAGGTCGCCCGCGTTCGTGCCGACGATGCCGCCGCCCACGACGCGGTGCGTCCTCGGGTCGAACAGCAGCTTGGTGAAGCCCTCGTCGCGGCCGATCGACAGCGAACGGCCGCTGGCCGACCAGGGGAAGACGGCCTTCTCGTACGGGATGCCCTGCTTCTTCGCATCCGTCTCCGTGAGCCCGGCCCAGGCGATCTCGGGATCGGTGTAGGCGACCGAGGGGATCGCCCTCGCGTCGAAGTAACGCTTGTGTCCCGCGATGACCTCGGCCGCGACCTTGGCCTCGTGCGTCGCCTTGTGGGCGAGCATGGGCTGCCCGACGACGTCGCCGATCGCATAGATGTGTGGCACGTTGGTCCGCTGTTGCCTGTCGACGCGAATGTAGCCACGCTCGTCCACGGCGACGCCCGCGGCCTCGCAGCCGAGCTGCTTGCCGTTCGGCGTGCGTCCGACGGCCACCAGCACCTTGTCGTAGAGCCGTGGCTCCGACGCCGGGTCGCTCTCGAACGTGACACGCAGTCCCTCGGCGAGCGATTCGATGGCCGTCACCCGGGTGCGCAGCAGGATCGCTTCGTACTGCCTGGCGATGCGCTTCTCGAGGGGCCGCACGAGGTCGCGGTCACAGCCCGGCATCAACTGTTCGGTCAGTTCGACCACGGTCACCTCGACGCCGAGCGCCGCATACACGGTGGCCATCTCGAGGCCGATGATGCCGCCGCCCACGACGAGCAGCCGCTGCGGCAGGTCGAGTTCCAGCGCGCCCGTGGAGTCGATGATGCGTGGGTCGTCCGGCAGGCCTGGGAGCTGCAACGATTCGGACCCTGCGGCGATGATGCAATGCCCGAACGACACGCTGCGCGTGGAGCCGTCGTCCGCCGCTACGCGCAGCGCATGGTCGTCCTCGAACGTCGCGACGCCACGCAGCACGGTGACGTTGCGCTGCCTGGCGAGCGACGTGAGCCCGCCCGTGAGACGAGCCACGACCTTGTCTTTCCAGTCGCGCAGCCTGCCGACATCGATCTGCGGCGGCCCGAAGGCAATGCCGTGCGCGGCCATCGCCTGAGCTTCGTCGATCACCCTGGCTGCGTGCAGCAGCGCCTTCGAGGGAATGCAGCCGACGTTCAGGCAGACGCCGCCGAGCGTCGGCCAGCGTTCGACCAGCGCCACGTTGAGGCCCAGGTCCGCCGCGCGGAACGCTGCCGTGTACCCGCCCGGGCCTGCGCCGATCACTGCGACGTCGAAGTCGTACTTCGCCGCGGGCGCCGTGCCGGCAGCGGCTGGTGATGGCGCGGCCACTGTGTCCTTCCGCGCGGCCAGGTCCGTCGCAGTGATCGGCTTGATCGGGACGGTCGACACGTAGGGCTCGCCACCGAACGGCTCCTGCTGGCGTGGCCCTGGGCCCTGCAGAGGAACCTCTTCGGCTTTCAGTTGCGGTGCGCCCGCGAGTTCCATGATCCGGCTGCCCGTGGCCACCTTGTCGCCGGGCTTGACCAGGATCTTCTCGATCACGCCCGGCATCGGCGACGGCACGTCCATCGACGCCTTGTCGCTCTCGAGCGTGACCAGCGGCGTGTCCTTCTCGACCGTGTCGCCGACCTTGACCAGCAGCTCGACGACCGAGACCTCGGCCTGCGTGCCGAGGTCCGGCAAGCGGATCTCGCGAGTCGGCGTGCTCGGCGGCTTCGTGCCCTGCCCCTCCGTGCTCACGGGATGGCCCTCAGCAGACCGTCGACGTTCGCGAGCGCATCGCCGAGGAACGACGTGAAGCGCACCGCTGCAGCGCCGTCGATCACGCGGTGATCGTACGACAGCGACAGCGGCAGCATGAGCCGCGGCACGAAGCTGCCGTCGCGGTAGACGGGCTTGTGCGACGACCGCGAGACGCCGAGGATCGCGACCTCGGGCGCGTTGATGATCGGCGTGAATGCCGTGCCGCCGATGCCCCCGAGGCTCGAGATCGTGAAACAGCCGCCCTGCATCTCCGCGGCCGTGAGCTTGGCGCCGCGAGCCTTTTCGCTCAGCTCCGCGAGGTCGCGTGCGAGTTCGAACACGTCCTTGCGGTCGGCATCGCGCACGACCGGCACGACCAGCCCGTTGGGCGTGTCGGCGGCGAAGCCGATGTGCACGTAACGCTTGTAGACCAGCTCGCCGGCCTCCGCGTCCAGCGACGCGCAGAACTGCGGGAACTGCTGCAGCGCGAGCACGCAGGCGCGCATGACGAACGCGAGCGGCGTGAGCTTGATGCCGCGCTCGGTCGCCTGCCCCTTGAGGTTCGCGCGCGTCTGCTCCATGTCGGTGATGTCGGCCTCGTCGAACTGCGTGACGTGCGGCAGGTTCACCCAGCTCGCGTGCAGGCGCGGACCGGCGATCTTCTGGATCCGCGAGAGCGGCTTGCGCTCGACCGGGCCGAACGCCGCGAAATCGACAGCCGCGATCCGGGGCAGTGCTCCGCCGCCCGCGGCGGTCGTGCCCCCGCCTCCGGCGGCGAGCGCACGCTTGACCCAGGCCTTGACGTCGCCGTCCGTGATGCGGCCTTTTGCGCCGCTGCCGTCGACGCGCGCAAGGTCGACGCCGAGTTCGCGCGCGAGCTTGCGGATCGACGGGCTCGCGTGTGCGCGCGAGAAGCCCGGCTCGTCGATGGGTCGGGCCCCCTCGCCCGCGGCAGCGGGAGAGGGTTGGGGTGAGGGTCCTGCTCCCTCTCCCGCGGGAGCGGGAGAGGGTTGGGGTGAGGGCTCTACTTTTGGGCCCTCACCCGCGCTGCGCGCGACCTCTCGCGCTGAAGCGGGAGAGGTAAGAGTCTCCACGGTCACGATCAGGTCGCCCTGCGAGACGCGCGAGCCGCGCTGCAGCTTGACCTCCCTGACCACGCCGGCCGCCGTCGATGGCACGTCCATCGTGGCCTTTTCGGTCTCGAGCGTGATCAGCGGTGCATCGGTCTCGATCGCGTCGCCGGGCTTGACGATGACGTCGATGACCTCGACGTCCTTGAAGTCGCCGATGTCCGGCACGCGCACTTCGACGAGCGGATTCGTGGCCACGTCGCTCACCTCCGCCCTCAGACCGTCACCGGGTTCGGCTTCTCGGGGTCGATGCCGAACGATTCGATCGCCTTGCGCACCGTGCCACGGTCGAGCGTGCCCTCGTCGGCCAGCGCCTTGAGCGCCGAGACGACGATGTAACGGTGATCGACCTCGAAGAAGTGCCGCAACGCCGCGCGGGAGTCGCTGCGACCGTAGCCGTCCGTGCCGAGCACCTGGTATGCGCCGGGCACCCACTGCCGGATCTGGTCCGCGACGAGCCGCATGTAGTCCGTGGCCGCGACGAACGGGCCGTGTTGCTCGCCCAGCAGCTGCCGCACGTACGGCACGCGCGGCGCGCGGTCCGGGTGCAGCAGGTTCCAGCGTTCCACGTCCATCGCTTCGCGCCGCAGCTCCGAAAAACTCGTCGCGCTGAAGACGTCCGCGGCGACGCCGAATTCCCGCTCGAGCACGTCGGCCGCCTTGATGACCTCGCGCAGGATCGTCCCCGAGCCGAGCAGGTTCACGCGCACCTTGCCCTTGCCGCCCTGCTTGAACCGGTAGAGCCCCTTGAGGATGCCTTCGCGGGTGCCTTCCGGCATCGCGGGGTGCGTGTAGTTCTCGTTCATGCAGGTGATGTAGTAGAACACCGCCTCCTGCTCCGCATACATGCGGCGCAGGCCGTCCTGCACGATCACCGCGAGCTCGTAGGCGAACGTCGGGTCGTACGCGACGCAGTTCGGGATCGTCGTGGCGACCAGCTGGCTGTGGCCGTCCTGGTGCTGCAGGCCTTCGCCGGCGAGCGTCGTGCGGCCCGCCGTGCCGCCGATCAGGAAGCCGCGTGTGCGCATGTCGCCGGCCGCCCAGGCGAAGTCGCCGACGCGCTGGAAACCGAACATCGAGTAGTAGATGTAGAAAGGCACCATGTAGACGCCATGGTTCGCGTACGCGGTGCCCGCAGCGATCCAGCTGCACATGGCGCCGCCCTCGTTGATGCCCTCCTCGAGGATCTGGCCCTTCTTGTCCTCGCGGTAGTAGAGCAACTGGTCCGCGTCCTGCGGCGTGTAGAGCTGCCCCATCGACGAATAGATGCCGATCTGCCGGAACATGCCCTCCATGCCGAAGGTGCGCGCCTCGTCCGGCACGATCGGCACGATGTGCTTGCCGATCTGCTTGTCCTTGATGAGGATGCCGAGCAGGCGCACCAGCGCCATCGTGGTCGAGATCTCGCGCTCACCCGACGCCTCGAGCAATGGCCCGAACGCCTCGAGCGGCGGCACCTCGAGCGCCGGCGCGGTGACCTTGCGCTGCGGCAGGTAGCCCCCGAGCGCCTGGCGACGCTCCTGCAGGTACCTGGTCTCCTCGCTGGTCTCCGCCGGCCTGTAGTACGGCACCTGCGTGATCTCCTCGTCGGAGACCGGGATGTTGAAGCGGTCGCGGAACTCGCGCAGCGCCGCGTCGTTGAGCTTCTTCTGCTGGTGCGTGATGTTCTGGCCTTCGCCGGCCGCGCCCATGCCGTAGCCCTTGACCGTCTTCGCCAGGATCACGGTGGGCTGGTCCTTGTGCTCCATCGCGGCGCGGTAGGCGTTGTAGACCTTGCGCGCGTCGTGGCCGCCTCGGTTCAGCCGCCAGATGTCCTCGTCGGACATGTTGGCGACCATCTCCTCGAGCTCCGGATACTTGCCGAAGAAGTGCTCGCGCGTGTACGCGCCGCCCTTGGCCTTGTAATTCTGGTACTCGCCGTCGACGCACTGCATCATGAGCCGTCGCAGCAGGCCCTTGGTGTCCTTGTACAGCAGCGGGTCCCAGCGCGAGCCCCACAGTACCTTGATCACGTTCCAGCCGGCGCCGAGGAACGCGGCCTCCAGTTCCTGGATGATCTTGCCGTTGCCGCGCACCGGCCCGTCGAGCCGCTGCAGGTTGCAGTTGATCACGAAGACCAGGTTGTCGAGCTTCTCGCGCACCGGCATCGTGATCGCGCCGAGCGATTCCGGTTCGTCCATCTCGCCGTCGCCGAGGAACGCCCAGACCTTGCGGTCGCTCGGCGGCACGATGCCGCGATGCTCGAGGTAGCGCACGAAACGCGCCTGGTAGATCGCCATCATCGGGCCGAGGCCCATCGACACCGTCGGGAACTGCCAGAAGTCCGGCATCAGCCACGGGTGAGGGTACGACGAAAGCCCGCCGCCGCCGACCTCCTCACGGAAGAGGCGCAGGTGATCCTCGGTCAGGCGCCCCTCGAGGTAAGCACGCGCGTAGATCCCCGGCGAGGAGTGGCCCTGGATGAACACCATGTCGCCGGGGTGCTGCTCGCTCGGCGCGCGCCAGAAATGATTGAACCCGACTTCGTACAGCGTCGCGGCGGACGCATAAGACGCAATGTGACCACCGAACTCGGAACTCTGGCGGTTGGCCTGCACGACCATGGCCATCGAATTCCAGCGCAGGTAGGCCTCGATGCGGCGCTCGAGCGCGCGGTCGCCGGGGTAAGGCTGCTCCTGGCCCGGGGAGATCGTATTGACGTACGCGGTGTTCGGCTTGAACGGCAGGTAGGCGCCCGACCGGCGCGTGAAGTCTATGACGCGCTCGAGCAGGTACTGCGCGCGTTCGGCGCCGTGCGTCCTGAGGACGGAGTCGATGGACTCGAGCCATTCCCGCGTCTCGGCAGGATCGGCATCGTCGATCTTCGAGGCTTCGAACATTCGCTGGATCTCCGGCCCGCTTCGCGCGGACGGCCATCCGCACACGCTCAGGGTTGGTGAATTGCCCGGCACCCCTGCTAGCATGCCGCCGCGCAAGTGCGCGCCCGGCCACGATGCCGTGACACGACAGAGCCGCAATGATCCGGTCCGGCTCCGGCAGGGTCAAGGCAAGAAGAACGTCACTCGCAGACACGCCCCTCACATGATTCCGACACTCCCTCCGCAGAACACGTTACGCGTCGTCGCGCGCCCCATCGGAATTTCGGAGCCCTCGCTGGCCAGATCCGACGGCGTGGTCCTACTGGTCGAGCGCGGCACGGACGCAACTGCAGCGCTCGCGGCACTGCCCTACGGCGCGGCCTGGCGCGCCCTGCTCGAACACGAGCGCCAAGCCGGCAACGAATGGCCCGTGCTGGTCACGCGGCTGCCGAACCGCCGTCACACACTGGCCGCAGTGGGGTTCGTCAAGCCTCGTGCCTCCGGATTCGAGCGGCTCGACCTGGCCGGCAAGCTCGCGAAGGAAATCGTCAGGCCCGGCGTGGCGACGCTGCAGCTGCACGGCGTGGGCTTCGGCAACGACGCGGACCGCGACGCCGCGCTGGAGTCGGCGCTGGCCGCCGTGCTGGCCCATGCCGCGCCGATGCCGGAGCACAAGTCGAAGCCGACGCCGCCCGTGCCGCTCCGCCGCGTCGAAGTCGCGGCGGGCCACGCCTCGTTCCTCGACCGCTGCGTCGCCGAGTCCGAGGGCAACCACCTCGCACGCTGGCTCGCCACGTTGCCGCCCAACGTGCTCGACACGCTCGGCTATCGCAGCGCCCTGCAGCAACTCGCGAAACGCGAGGGCTGGAAATTCGAGTTCCTCGACGTCGCGGCGCTCGAAAAGCTGCAGGCCGGCGCCTTCCTCGCGGTGGCTCGCGCGAATCCGCACCACGGCGCGGGGATCGCGCGGCTGACCTATCGCCCGGCCGGGACGCGGCGGGCGGCCAGGAGCGTCGCGCTCGTCGGCAAGGGCATCTGTTTCGACACCGGCGGCATCAACCTCAAGCCGCACAAGAGCATGTTCACGATGCACGGCGACATGCAGGGCAGCGCCGTCGCGGTGGGCACCCTGCTCGCCCTGAGCCGCTTGCGCGTCCGCTACCCGATCGACTGCTGGATCGCGATCACCGAGAACGAGATTGGCCCGACCGCGTTCCGTCCCCAGGAAATCGTGCGTGCGGTCAACGGCGTCACGATCCAGGTCGTGCACAGCGATGCCGAGGGCCGCATGGTGCTTGCCGACACGCTCGCGCTCGCCTCGCGCGAGAAGCCGCGCCTCGTGCTCGATTTCGCGACGCTCACCGGGGCATGCGTGGTCGCGCTCACGGATCGTTACGCCGGCGCGTTCACCAATCGCAGCGAACTCCACGACTGGCTGCAGCGCACGGGGCGCGACAGCGGCGAACGCGTGTGGTGCTTCCCGATGGACGAGGACTTCGACGTCGAGCTCGAGAGCAAGGTCGCGGACGTGCAGCAGTGCACGGCGGACAGCAAGGGTGACCACATCCTCGCGGCGCGGTTCCTCGCCAGGTTCGTGGAGGCTGGCGTGCCCTGGGTCCACGTCGACCTCGCCGCGTCGGAGCACAAGGGCGGGCTCGCCCACGTACCCACCGAATTCACCGGCTTCGGGGTACGCTATGCAGTCCACCTGCTCGGCGATGCAGCCGGGCTGACCGATCGACTGCAGGCCCTTGATTGAAACAGACCTCCGACACGCTCCGGCTCCGCCGCCCCGACGACTGGCACATTCATTTCCGTGACGGCGCGCAGCTCGCCGCCGTGCTGCCGTTCACCGCGCGGCAGTTCGGTCGCGCACTCGCCATGCCCAACCTCCAGCCGCCCATGACCACCACGGCGGCGCTGGCGCAGTACCGCGCCCGCATCCAGGCCGTCGTGCCGGCCGGGCTCGCGTTCGAGCCGATGATGACCCTGTACCTGACCGACGCGACCACGCCGGAGGAGATCCGCCGCGCGCACGCGAGCGGCTTCATCGTGGGGGCCAAGCTCTACCCTGCCGGTGCGACGACGCATTCCGAGGCCGGGGTGACCGCGATCGACAAGGTCTGGCCAGCGCTCGAGGCGATGGCGGAACATGGCCTCGCGCTGCAGGTGCACGGCGAGGTCACCGATCCGGGCGTGGACGTGTTCGATCGCGAGCAGGCCTTCATCGACCGCGTGCTGGGTCGCGTGATCGACCGCGTGCCGGCGCTCAAGGTCGTCTTCGAGCACATCACCACGCGCGTCGCCGCACAGTTCGTACGCGCGTCGCGCAAGGGCGTGGCGGCGACGATCACGCCACAACACCTGCTGCTCAACCGCAACGCGCTCTTCGAGGGCGGCCTCCGTCCGCACCACTACTGCCTTCCCGTGCTCAAGCGCGAGCGTGACCGCGAGGCGCTGGTCGCGGCCGCCACCAGCGACGACGCGCGGTTCTTCCTGGGCACCGACAGCGCGCCGCACGCGAAGCACGCCAAGGAGGCCCTTTGCGGTTGTGCGGGGATATTTACGGCCCACGCCGCGATCGAGCTCTACGCCGAGGCGTTCGAGCAGGCCGGCCGTCTCGACCGGCTCGAGGCGTTCGCGTCCGAACGGGGCGCGGACTTCTACGGCCGCCCGCGCAACCAGGGCACGATCACGCTGCGACGCGAAACGTGGACCGTGCCGGACAGCTACGACTACGGACCCGCGAGGAATCGCCTCGTTCCGTTTCGCGCGGGCGGCACGATTTCCTGGCGCCTGGTGGAGGCGGCCTGACGCCGATGGAAGATTTCGCGTTCGTCGAGCCGCGCATCACGGACCGCTTTCGCGGCTTCCTGCCCGTGGTGGTCGACGTCGAGACGGGCGGGTTCAACCACCAGACCGACGCACTGCTCGAGGTTGCCGCGGTCATGATCGAGATGACGCCGCTCGGCGAACTGCGGCCCGGAACGACGTTCCGCTACCACGTCCAGCCCTTTCACGGTTCGCGGCTCGACCCTGCGTCGCTCGCAGTGACGGGCATCGACCCGCACCACCCCCTGCGCCCCGCCATGCCGGAGAAGGAAGCGCTGACGCAGCTGTTCCGTGAGGTGCGCAAGGAGGTGCGCGACCGGCAGTGCACGCGGGCGGTGCTCGTCGGGCACAACGCCTCGTTCGACCTGAACTTCCTCAACGCCGCCGTCACGCGCACGGACATCAAGCGCAACCCGTTCCACCCTTTCTCGAGCTTCGACACGGCGACGCTCGGCGGCGTGGCGTTCGGCCAGACGGTGCTGTCACGGGCGATCGTCGCAGCCGGGCTCGACTGGGATCCGAATGCCGCACACTCGGCGATCTACGACGCGGAAAAAACCGCGGCGTTGTTCTGCATCATCTGCAATCGGTTCCGCAGCCTGTACGAGGAAGCGCGCGAACGCGCACCGCAGCTCGCGCAACCCGAACCGCCGCCGGAAAATGAAAGTGTTTAGTGTCTGGTGTCTAGTGTCTAGTGGTTGGTCGGAGGCGCTCACCTCTCCCCCAATGCGCGGGTGAGGGCCCGTCCGACTGAACACCAGACACTGAACACTAGGCACTCCTGCTGGCTGCGGCGGCCCCGGCTGCCTCGGCGAGGACCTGCTGCAGCTCGCCTTTCTGGTACATCTCGTTGATGATGTCCGAGCCACCGAGCAGTTCGCCGTTGACGTAGAGCTGCGGGTACGTCGGCCAGTTCGAGTAGCGCTTGAGCGCCTCGCGCAGTTCCGGGTCCTCGAAAATGTTCACATAGGCGAACTGCGCGCCGCAGGCCTCGAGCGTGCGCACGACCGAGGCCGAGAAGCCGCACTGCGGGAAGTCCGGCGTGCCCTTCATGTAGAGCACGACGGGGTTCGACTTGAGCTGTTCCTGGATGCGCTGATTGACGTCCGTCACGATCCTCACCCCTCGGCCACGCGCGTGGCCTGCTGAAATTCCATCGTCTGCTGCCGATCCGGCTCCCGCGCGCGCCCGAGCCGCGCGATGACCTGCCACTGCTCGGCCGCGCTCATGCGACCCCAGCGCGCGATCTCGTCGATCGTCCGGCCGCAGCCGACACAGGTACGGCCCGCGTCGAGCACGCAGACGTTCATGCAGGGCGATGCGGGCGCGGGCTGGGTCATGCGGCCTCGTGCGCGGGGCGCGCAGGACGTTGAATTATGGGGGTGCGTCCCCTATTCTTCAAACCCAAACTCACGGCCGGGTGCGCCATAAACCCGCGTCGGCAATGAAATTTCCATCCGGGAGGTCTCCAGAA
>DASSJN010000109.1:0-2365 GCA_035691185.1 Steroidobacteraceae bacterium | reverse complement strand
GTGTGCTGAGGGCTGGCTCGCTAAAACGTTCCTGAGCTGGTCGGTCATCTTCCCTGCCGCTTGGGTAGTGCCCGACGAGAATCAAAAAGACGGCTAAGCATGTAGGTCCTGGAACGTAGGGCTTGCGGACGCGGGTTCGATTCCCGCCGCCTCCACCACTACGGGCCCCTCGGTCGCAAGACCGAGGGGTTCTTCTTTGTCCGGAAGTCGGGCCGTCCCTGGCCCTCGAGCTCGCGATTCCCTGCGAGCCCCGACGTTAGGACGCGTGCTGCTTTGACATAATAGGAGCCGCGCCGGTGCGGCCGTAGGAATTGACGACGGCCGGCGAGGCTGGCTCGTCGCGGCTCGAACCTGCGATCAGGCCGCCGTCGTCGCGACCGCGGCGTCGACCGTCACGGCCACGACCTCGACCGGCGTGCCGTTCAGCACGGCCGTGCCCGTGAGCGCATCGACCTGCTGGTCGTCGACGAGGTCGTTGATGCTGACGCCGGCATGCGCGCTCGCCACGGCGAGGCGGACGCCCGGACGGCCATGACCCCAGCCATGCGGCAGGCTCACGACGCCCGGCTGGATGTCCGTCGTCACCTCGGCGGCCACCTCGACCTGCCCCACGCGGGAGCTGACGCGCACGGGGCTGCCGTCGCCGATGCCGCGCGCAGCCGCATCGTCGGGATGGATCAGCAACGTGCATCGCGGCCTCCCCTTCACGAGGCGATGGCTGTTGTGCATCCAGGAATTGTTGCTGCGTACGTGGCGACGCCCGATCAGCGCCAGGGCCGGGGCAGGCCGCGCCAGCGCCTGCGCAGCGCGCGCGAGGTCGGCAAGGAACATCGGCGGCGCCAGCGGCAGCCGCCGGTCTCGCGTCGCGAGGCGACGCGGCAGCGCCGGCTCGAGCGGACCCAGGTCCATACCGTTCGGCTCGTCGAGCAGGCGCTTCAGTGACAGGCCCACTGGACGACGATCCGTCGCCGCGAGCAGGCGGCGCAGGCTGCCGAAGCCCGGCATCCGTGCGAGCAGCTTCCAGCCGCCCGCGTTGGGGACACCGTAGCGGCCGGTCTTGAGCGCCCAATCCAGCGCGCCCTCGGGGCCGAGGCGATGCGCCATCAGGTCCTTCGCCCGGAGCGCGAGACGAGCCGCAGGCTGGGCGGGTCGCTTGCGCAGCCGCCGCGTCAGCTCGGCGAGGATTTCGTGGTCGTGCCGCGCCTGCGCGGGCTTGGCGAACAGCGGTGGCGAGAACTTCGCCACGTTCCGCACTGCGAAGCCGCTCAAGGCGATGTCGTAGTGGCTGCGCTCGAGGGGGCTCGTCGGCGGCAGGATCAGGTGCGCGTGACGCGTGGTCTCGTTGACGTAGAAGTCGACCGCGACCATGAAGTCCAGTGTGGACAGCGCCCGGTCGAGCTGGCCGCCGTTGGGCGTGGACAGCACCGGATTGCCGGCCGAGGTGACCAGTGCCCGCACCTGGCCGGGGCCGGGCGTCGTGATCTCCTCGGCAAGCGCCGCGACCGGCAGTTCGTTGCCGAACTCGGGCAGGCCTCGCACGCGCGAGCGCCACTTGCCGTAATGGCCGGCCGCGCCGTACCTGCGCGTCAGGTCCACCGCAGGCTCGGCGAACATCATGCCGCCTTCGCGGTCGAGGTGACCGGTGACGGCATTGAGGCAGTAAATCAGCCAGAGCGTGAGACCGCCGAACTCCTGCGTGCAGGCGCCGACGCGTCCGTAGACCAGCGCGCGGGGCTCGTCGAGCAGCGCCTGCGCCAGCGCGGTGATCCGCGCGTGGGGAATCGTCGTGCGCTCGGCCAGGGTCGCCGGCTCGAATTGCAGTACGGCCTCGCGCAGCGCCTCGAGGCCGTCGGCAAACGGCGCGAGGTGTCCGAGACCGGCACGGCCGCTGCGGAACACGGCGTGCAGCAGCGCGAGCAGCAGGTAGACGTCGGTCCCCGGCCGGATGCCGAGGTACTCGTCGGCGATCTCCGCGGATTCCGTTCGGCGCGGGTCGATGACCAGGAAACGGCCGCCGCGCGCACGCAGCGCGTCGATGCGCTTCTCGAAGCCGGGTGCACCCATGAGCGAGCCGGCCGAGGCGACCGGGTTGCCGCCGATGCAGACGAAGAGCTGCGTCCGGTCCACGTCGGGCACGGGCAGCAGGAACTGGTGCCCGAACATGGCCCACGCGGCGACCATGTGCGGCAACTGGTCGACGCTCGTGGCCGAATACAGGTTCTTCGTGCGGATCGCGCGGATGAAGTCGCCGATGCCGAGCATCGCGCCCAGGTTGTGGACCGTCGGGTTGCCGGCGTAGATCGCGATGGCGTCGTTGCCGTGACGGTCGCGCGTCGCTCGAAGCCGCGTCTCCACTTCGTCGAAC
>DASSJN010000108.1:0-7664 GCA_035691185.1 Steroidobacteraceae bacterium | reverse complement strand
CAGGAAGCCCGGCTCGAACACGCGCAATGGTCCGGGGCGCTCCTCGAAGCGCTGAACGGCCTCGGTGCGCGCGCCAGGGAGCTCGCGGATGCGATCGCGCCGCTCGGCGGGCCCGACGGACAGGCGGCGTTCACGCGACTGCAGGAGCGGCTCGAGGAAACGGCCGAGCGGCTGCACGAGTTGACGGCGGAGCAGGCGCCGGGCGGCGTGCGCTGGGCGGAGACGACGGCGCGCAACGTGAGCGCACACTACGCGCCGGTGGACGTCGCGACGCAGCTCTCCACGCTGCTCGAGGCGCAGCCATGCGCGTGGGTGCTGACCTCCGCGACGCTCGCGGTCGGCGACGATTTCTCCCATTTCAAGCGCCGCAGCGGCCTGCTCCGCGCGAACACCGTACGCTTCGAGAGCCCGTTCGACTTTCCGAACCAGGCGCTGATGTACTTGCCGAAGGGCCTCGGCGATCCGGGCGCGCCTGGCCATTCGCGCGACGTCGTTCGTGCTGCATTGCCCGTGATCGAGGCGAGCGGCGGTCGCGCGTTCCTGCTCTTCACGAGCCACCGCGGCCTGCGCGAGGGCGCGGAGGAACTCTACCGGCACTGGGGAGAGCGGCCGCCGTTTCCCGTGCTGATCCAGGGCGGCGCCTCGCGCGACCAGTTGCTGCGCGCGTTCCGCGAGGCCGGTAACGCCGTGCTGCTCGGCACGGGCAGCTTCTGGGAAGGCATCGACGTCAAGGGCGAGGCCCTGAGCGTCGTCGTCATCGACAAGCTGCCGTTCGCGGCGCCGGACGACCCGTTGCTCAAGGCGCGGCTTGCGGCCATCCGCGAGCAGGGGGGCAATCCGTTCTTCGAAGAACAGGTGCCGCAGGCCGTGATCGCGCTCAAGCAGGGCGTCGGGCGGCTGATCCGCGACGAAACGGATTTCGGCGTCGTGATGCTCTGCGATACTCGGCTCGTGACCAAGGGCTACGGACGCTCGTTCATCGCGAGCCTGCCGCCGATGAAGCGGACGCGCTCGCTCGAGGACGTGCAGGCGTTCCTGCGCGAGCGCCTCGGCACGTTGGCGCCGCCGACGACGGTGGCGCAATGAGCGCGCACGGCGCGAACCTGCGCGTGCTGGCGATCGACACCTCGACGGAGATGTGCTCGGCGGCCGTGCTGTTGCCGGGCGGGAAGATCGTCCTGCGCGCGACGCTCACGGAACGCAGTCACGCGGAGCTGATCCTGCCGATGATCGACGAGGTGCTCGCCGAGGCCGGCCTGAAATTGCGGGACCTCGACGGACTCGCGTTCGGGCGCGGGCCCGGTGGATTCACGGGGCTGCGCATCGCGGCGGGTGTCGTCCAGGGCCTCGCCTACGGCGCGGGGCTCAAGGTCGCACCGGTGTCGAGCCTCGCCGCCGTCGCTTACCTCACCTCTCCCGCCGGGGCGGGAGAGGTCGCGCTGCGCGCGGGTGAGCGCGCTTTCACCTCTCCCGCTGGGGCGGGAGAGGTCGACCGCAGGTCGGGTGAGGGCTCAGGTGTGCTCGTCTGCAACGACGCACGCATGAGCGAGCTCTACTGGGCCTGCTACCGTTTCGATCCCGCCGCCCCGTGCGTCCCGATCGAGTTGTCCACCGAGCGGGTCGGGCCCGCGGCCAGCGTCGAACCGGTGAGCGGCGTGACTCGTTTCGCCGGCAACGGGATTCCGCGCTATCCCGAATTGCGCGCGCGGCTCGAGGCGGCCGGGTTGCGCTGTCATGACGGGTCGTATCCGCGTGCCGACGCGGTCGCGCGCCTCGGGGCGGCAATGCTCGCGCGCGGTGAAGGCGTCGAACCGGCTGAAGCCGTGCCCACCTACGTGCGCGACGACGTCGCCAGGCCGGCCGGGCCGCCTGTCACGGGAATGTCATAATTGCAGCCTGTAATGCGCCTGCAATGGCACTTCCAGCCGGACCGGTCATGACGGGCAAGCAGATCCTGATCGTCGAGGATGAGAAACCGATTCGCGACATGATCGCGTTCGGGCTCCGTCGCGCGGGTTACACCGTGCGGGAAGCCGAAGACTGCAGCGAAGCGCGTTCGCACATCGCCGACTCGCGCCCCGACCTGATGCTCGTGGACTGGATGTTGCCGGACCAGAGCGGCCTGGAGCTGACGCGCGCGATCAAGCGCAACAAGGAGACCCACGACCTGCCGGTGATCCTGCTCACGGCCCGCGCCGACGAGGTCGACAAGGTCGCCGGGCTCGAGGGCGGCGCCGACGATTACGTGACCAAGCCGTTCAGCCCGCGTGAGTTGCTCGCGCGCATCCAGGCCGTGCTGCGGCGTACGTCGTCCACGCCTGACGGCGAGGCAATGGAGGCCGGCGCGCTCAGGCTCGATCCGGCGAGTCACCGCGTCATGTCGGGCGAGCAGACCGTGCCGCTCGGCCCGACCGAATACCGGCTGCTGCATTTCTTCATGGAGCACCCGGAGCGTGTCTATACGCGCAGTCAGCTGCTCGATCGCGTCTGGGGCGGCAACGTGTACGTCGAGGAGCGCACCGTCGACGTGCACATCCGCCGATTGCGCAAGGCGCTGGAGCCGTTCGGCTGTGACGGCCTCGTGCAGACCGTGCGCGGTTCCGGCTATCGATTCTCGACGCGGCCCGAGTAACGTTCCTCCGGAGGCCGGTCGTTCTTGAACAGGCCTGCCTGGAAACACGTCCTGCTGATCGTCGCCGGCCTGTTGCTCGCCCTGGCGGCCGGCTGGATCGCAGACGATGCGTCGCTGTTCGCCGCGGTCTACCTGGGTGCGGTCCTGCTCGTGCAGACGCGCCACCTGATCCGGTTCGGGAACTGGCTGCGCCTGCGCAGCTCGACGCGCCCGCCGGACATGGGCGGACTGTGGGGGGAGGTCCTCGACATTGCGACGCGGCTCTACCGCCGCAAGAACTTCCACAAGCGCCGCGTGCTGGTGCTGCTGCGCGAGTTCCGTCGCATGACCTCGGCCATGCCCGACGCAGCCATCCTGCTGGGACCCGCTCACGAAATCGTCTGGTTCAACCGCACGGCGGGGCGTTGGCTGGACCTGCGCCGCAAGATCGACTACGGCATCCGCATCGAGAACCTCGTGCGGCACCCCGAGTTCGTCGAGTACGTCGAGAGCGGCGGCAACAGGCGCGGACCGCGCATCAACATCCCGAAATTCGGCGAGCAGTGGTTCGAGTTCAACCTGATCACGACCTCGACCTGGGGCCTCCAGCTCCTGATCGTGCGCGACGTCACGAACGAGACGCGGCTCGAGAACATGCGCCGCGACTTCGTCGCCAACGCGTCGCACGAGCTCCGCTCACCGCTGACCGTCATCGGCGGCTACCTCGACACCCTGGCCGAGGACCCGTCGCTCGACGAGGCCTGGCGCGAGCCTGTGCGCGAGATGCGCCGGCAGTCGGAACGCATGCGCAACATCATTCAGGACCTGCTCGAGCTGTCGCGTCTGGAGGCGGGCGCCGGCGAAGCCGAGCGCACTCCGGTCGACGCCGGCGGCATGCTCGCGCTGATCCGCAAGGAAGTGATGGCGCGGACGGAACGGCCCGCCGAGTTCGTGGTCGAGCTCGACAGCGATGCGGTGATCCTCGGCGCGGAATCCGAGCTGCACTCCATTTTCTACAACATCGTTTCCAATGCAGTGAAGTACACGCCCTGCGAGGGAACGATCCGAGTGCGCTACTGGACGGACGACGCTGGCGGTCACGTGTCGGTCGCCGACACGGGGATCGGCATCCCGTCCGAGCATCTGCCGCGGCTGACCGAGCGCTTCTACCGCGTGGATTCGGGCCGGTCGCGCAGGCTCGGCGGCTCCGGACTTGGACTGTCGATTGTGAAGCACGCGTTACAGCGCCACGGCGGCCGGTTGCAGGTCGAAAGCGAGGAGGGCAAGGGCAGCACGTTCACTTGCCACTTCCCCGCCGAACGCATCGCCGCCCGCAACGCCGACTGGTCATAAACGGCCCGCACGCGGTCGTTCGTTCGCTCGAATGCAATCTGTTTGTCATACAAGCGGCGTAAAACGGCGCGCTAAGGAATTCGGCGGGTCGTGCCATCCGGACGAGCTGGCGAATTCCCGCTTTGCAACTACCGAAGGGGACTACCTGTGAGAAAGACCGTGCTTGCGACGGCAGTCGCCGCCGCGCTGACGTTGAGCGCCGCGGACGCGTCCGCGCAATCCAAGGCCGCCGCCACCAAGGCCGAAGTGCAGGCCATCGAGACGCAGATGCGGGCGCTGATGGAGCGACTCAACAAGCTCGAGGCCACCAACACCCAGTTGCAGTCCGACAACGCCGAGCTGAAGGCGCTGGCCGACCGTCGCGAGGCGGAGATGGACTACCTCAAGGCGCAGACCCGCGAACTGCGCGAGGAGGGCGCCGTTGCCTCCAACGAGGTGGCGAAGATCAAGGGCACCGACTGGGCCGGCAAGATCAAGTTCAAGGGCGACCTGCGCATGCGCAGCGAGAACATCGAGCAGGAACGGGTCGTCAGGGTCGACGACACCACCGCGGCGATCGACGATGCGGCGGACCGCAACCGCACGCGCATCCGCGCCCGCTTCGGCTTCGACGCGACCGTGACGGACAACGTCAAGGCGACGTTGCAGCTCGCCTCCGGCGACAGCAGCGACAACCGCTCCACGAACCAGACGATCGGCAATTCCGCCACGAAGAAGTCCATCTGGCTCGACCAGGCCTACATCGACTGGAAGCTGCCCTATCTCGCCGGTACGAACCTGCTGCTGGGCAAGATGAAGTATCCGTTCTGGCGCCCGGGCCAGAGCATGTTCTACGACGGCGACGTCAATCCCGAGGGCGTGGCGCTGATTTTCGACCGCGGCATGTTGTTCGGCTCGCTGTACGGCCACCAGCTCTGGGAGAACGGTCCGTCGGACCCGGAGGCGATCACCGAGGATTCGTTCATGGTCGGCCTGCAGGCGGGCCTCAAGTTTGCGCTCGCCGGCGGCGAGACCCGCGTCGCGCTGCATTACTACGACGTCATGGGTGCGGAGGGCTTCAACCCGTTTGCGACCGGCAGTGCCAACGGCAACACGACGGTGTCCCGGACGCTGCCGACGACGACGAGCTCGACGCAGGTGTTGCTGTACGACTACGACGTGCTGATGGGTGGCGCCGAGATGGGTCTCACGGTCGCCAACCTGCCGCTGAGCCTCTGGGCCGACTACGCGCAGAACATCGCGAGCGGAGTCGAGGACGACGAGACCGCCTACGCCGTCGGCGCGGTCCTCGGCAAGGCGAGCAATCCGAAGACGTGGGAAATCGGCCTCTCATTCCAGGAGATCGGCAAGGACGCCCTGTTCGCGCAGTACATCGACTCCGACTTCGGCGACGGCGTCGCGGACGCGGACGGCTGGGTGCTGAAGGCGGGCTACGCGCCGGTGAAGAACTTCACGATCAACGGCACCTACCTGCTGAACACCCGCAACCTCTGCGGCCCGGTGACGAGCGCGACCGACCCGCGGCCGACCAACCGCCAGTGCCTGCCCGGCGGCGAGGAGTACGAGCTCGATTACGATCGGCTGCAGATCGACTTCAACTACAAGTTCTGACCGACTGACGATCCTTCGGCCCCCTCCCGCCCGCCAGGGCGGCCTGCCCCGCTCCCCCCGGGACAGGCATGGAGGGGGTCATTTCTCTGGTGCCGTTTCCGTGCTTGCCGCGATGATGCTTGTCCTGTACAAACCCCGGGGCCTGGAGAACTCGCTGATGGAAACGTCGGATCTTTCCCACCACATACTGAGCCGCTACAACGCCGACCTCGAGGGTGTGCGCTCGGGGGTCCTGCAGATGGGCGGGCTGGTCGAGCAGCAGGTCCAGAACGGCGTTCGCGCGATCGTGACCGGCGACAGCCGCCTCGGTGAGGAAGTCGCCCGGACGGACCACAAGGTCAACGCGCTGGAGGTGGCCATCGACGAGGACTGCAGTCGCATCCTCGCGACGCGCGGTCCCACGGCGTCGGACCTGCGACTGATCGTCGCTGTGATCAAGACCATCACCGATCTGGAGCGCATCGGCGACGAAGCCGAAAAGCTCGGTCACGCGGCGGCGAGGATGAATACACTGGAACGCACGTCCGAGCGCTATCGGGAGCTCAAGCACATGGGCGACCTGGTGCTGCAGATGGTGCACGACGCGCTCGACGCGTTCGCGCGCCTCGACACCGTGGCCGCGCTGCAGGTGGCCCGCCGCGACCGGGGGGTGGACGAGGAATACGAGGCGATCCAGCGCCAGTGCATCACGTTCATGATGGAAGACCCGCGCATGATCCGCCGCACGCTCGACGTGCTGTGGATCGCGCGGGCGCTCGAACGGATCGGTGACCACGCCAAGAACATCTGCGAGTACGTCGTGTTCATGGTGCTCGGCCGGGACATCCGGCACCTCTCGATCGAGGACGTGGAGCGTCAGGTCCACGAGGCCCGCGCAGGCCGCCTGGGAGGGCCCGGTTGAACTTCGTGCTCGAGCAGACGCGTTCCGGCTGGTTGCATCGCCGCAGCGCAAATTTCCTCGGCTTTCTCTGGTGCGCGTTCCTGCTGGCCTATGCGCTGTACGTGCAGTACGGGCTCGATCAGGAACCGTGCCCGCTCTGCATCCTGCAGCGCATTGCCGTGATGGCAGCCGGTGCCGTGTTCCTGGTCGCGTTCGTGCACGACGCGGCGGACCGCTTTGCGCGCATCTACGGCGCGCTGATCGGGCTCGCGGCGCTCGCCGGCATCGGCGTCGCTGCGCGTCACGTGTGGATCCTGGCGCAGCCGCCGGGCGCCGTGGCCGAGTGCGGCGCGAGCCTCGACTACATGATGGACGTGCTGCCGTTGCACGAGGTGCTCGGGAAGGTGCTGACCGGCTCGGGCGAATGCGCCAAGGTCACCTGGGAATTCCTCGGCATCAGCATGCCCGCGTGGGTGCTGGTCAATCTGGCGGGACTGGCGGTGCTGGGGATCGTGGCGAATTTCGTGCTGAGGAAGAAGGGGATAGGGATCAGGGGATAGGGGATAGTGCAGAGCTGCTCCGCCTCAACCGTCGGCGGAGACCTGCGAGCACGGCATTCAGGAGACGACCGACCTCGTGTACCTGTGATTCGAGATTGGTGGTTTCAGCCTCGGTGAGATAGCCGAACCTGCGCGCCAACAGCAGTTGCGTGTCGAGCTCCGCGAGCGATCCCCGGGCGATGTGAAGGAAGTGAATGAATTCCTTCGTAGTTCGCCGCGCCGT
Source organism: Steroidobacteraceae bacterium (assembly GCA_035691185.1). Lineage (GTDB taxonomy): Bacteria > Pseudomonadota > Gammaproteobacteria > Steroidobacterales > Steroidobacteraceae > RPQJ01. Next base: position 426 of record DASSJN010000108.1, on the reverse strand, counting down.
GCCTTCCGCAATGTTCGAGGGTATGGAGACTGACGCGCGCCGCAATTGCGACACGAGGCCGAACAGTTCCTGTCTCGGCATCGATTTGGTGGTCTTGTGGATATCGACGGTCAAGTCGAGCGCCTTCCGCCACAAGAGCAAATCCCGGTGGTCGTTGCGCGGCTCGGTTGCCATGCATGCGACCATGCGTCGTCGTCTGCGCGCCAACAATGTACATTTGTGACGGTGGCGCCGAGTTCTGCGTCCGACACTATCCCCTATCCCCTGTTCCCTATCCCCTTGTCAGCAGAATCTCCATCACCCGCTCGTACGCCTTGCTCAGCACCTCGATGTCCGCGACGCGCACGCACTCGTTGACCTTGTGGATCGTCGCGTTGACGACGCCGAGTTCGACCACCTGGGCGCCGGTGGGCGCGATGAAGCGCC
>DASSJN010000107.1:0-12914 GCA_035691185.1 Steroidobacteraceae bacterium | reverse complement strand
CTCACAAACGTGGCCGGCGCCACCGAATGGTTCAGCGCCGACCCGACGAACCCGAACGCGGGCGGGCAGGTGGTCACGTACACCCGCACGCTGACCGACGGCACCGTGGGCGTGCTCGACCACCAGGACGCGCACACGGTGCTCGTGCTGCGCCCCACGATGCGGTTCGAAAAGACCGTGGCGAACGTCACCAGCGGTGCGAACCCGGCGACGCAGGCCACCCCGGGCGACACGCTGCGCTACACCCTGCGGATCGAGAATCTTTCGGACGTCGCGCTGCCGGGCTTCACGTTGCGCGACGAACTCGATCGCCTCAACGCGACGGCCGCGTTTGCGCCGGGCAGCCTGACGATCGTGTCGGTGCCGGCGGGCGCGGACACCAGCAACACCAGCGCGACCGGCGGCACCCGGGGTACCGGTCTGCTCGACGTGCGCAACCTGACGCTGCCGCCGTCGGGTGGGGTCGTCACGGTCGTCTTCGACGTGCAACTGGCGCCGGTCATCGCCAACGGCTCCGTGGTTGCGAACCAGTCCTACCTGAACGTCAACACGGCGACGCTCGCCTTGAGCGACGACCCGAACGTCAATGGCCAGGCCGACCCGGACGTGCCGAACGACGACGATCCGACCCGCGTCACGATCGTGTCGGCGCCCGACCTGCTGGTGCAGAAGATTTCGACGGACCTGACCGGCGACCCGAACGTGCTGCTCGCCGGGGAGACGCTGCGCTACACGATCACGGTGCGGAACGTCGGCACCGACCACGCCGTCAATGCCGTGCTGCGCGACCAGGTGCCGGTCAACACCAGCTACGTCGCCGGCAGCACGACCCTGAACGGTGCGCCGGTCGCGGACGCGGGCGGGCTCTCCCCGCTCGTGAACGGCATGGAGATCCATTCGCCGGCCGACCCGACGCCGGGCTCGATGCCGGCCGACGCGACGAACTCGACGGCGAACGTCGCCACGATCACGTTCGACGTGGTCGTCGACCCCTCCGTCGTCGACGGCACCGTGATCTCGAACCAGGGCTTCGTCAGCGCCAGCATCGGCATCGTCGACCAGCCGTCGGACGATCCGAACACGCCGCTGGTCGATGACCCGACGCGCGACATCGTGGGCAACCTGCCGCTGCTCTACGCCGACAAGCGCGTGGCGCTGCAGGGCGACCAGGGCTCGCCGGGCGTCGTCGATCCGGCCGACGTGCTGCGCTACACGATTACCGTGACCAACACGGGCAACGTCCCGGCGACGGGACTCGTGCTGACCGACGCGGTGCCGGTCAACACCACGTACGTGGCGAACACCACGCTGCTGAACGGCTCGCCGTACGGCCAGCCGGACGGCGGCTCGGCGCCGCTCGCGGGCGGCATCGCCCTCGGCACGCTGGCCGCCGGCGCCTCGGCGGTCGTCCAGTTCGACCTGCGCGTGAACGACGGCACACCGGCCGGGACGGTCATCAGCAACCAGGCCGTCGTGGCGAGCGCCGAACTGTCCGACCTGCCGACCGACGGCGACGGCAACCCGGCGACCGGCCCCGAACCGACCGTGGTCGTCGTCGGCGCCGGCCAGGCGCTCACGATCGCGAAGGAGGTCGCGGTGGTGGGTGGCGGGCCCGCGGTCGCCGGCGCCACCCTCGAATACGTCGTGCGCGTCACGAACATCGCCTCCGTCCCGGCGCAGTCCGTCGTCCTCACCGACGACCTGAACGCGTCGCAAGCCGGAGCGCTCACGTACGTGAGCGGCTCGGCGACCCTCAATGGCTCGACGGCAGGCGTCAGCTTCGCCGGGTCCACCATCACTGCAGACTACGGGACCACTGCTGGCGCCTTGCCGCCGGGCCAGTCCGTCGTGCTCCGTTTCCGCGCCGTGCTCGCCTCGAACCTGGCCGCCGGCACGACGGTGACCAACACCGGCGTCGTGACCTGGAACACACCTGCGCAGACCGCCAGCGCGAGCGTATCGATCAGCATCGGTGGCGTGCCGGGGGTCGGCGTGCTGAACGGCTCGGCCTGGCACGACGCGGACTTCGACGACGTGCAGGACGCCACGGAGCGACCGCTCGCCGGCTGGACCGTCCAGCTGTATCGCGACGACCAGCCGATCGCCTCCGTGCTGGCGGACTCCGCGGGCGCCTATCGCATCAGCGGCCTGCAGCCCAACGACGCGACGGCCATCCGCTACGAAGTGCGCTTCAGCGCACCGGGCGCCGGCGCCCGCACGGCCATGCTGGGCCGCACCGTCTCGCCGTTCACGAACGGAATGCAGCGGATCACCGACATCGTCGTGACGTCCGGCGCGAACCTGCAGGGCCTCGACCTGCCGATCGACCCCAACGGCGTGGTCTACAACACGGTGTCCCGCACGCCGATCGCGGGCGCGACGCTGACGCTGCTGAGCGCCGGCAGCGGCGCTGCGCTGCCCGCGAGCTGTCTCGACGATCCGGCGCAACAGGGCCAGGTCACGCTCGCAGGCGGTCATTACAAGTTCGACGTCAACTTCTCCGATCCGGCCTGCCCGAGCGGCGGCGACTACGTGGTCGGCGTGACGGCGCCGGCCGGGAGCTTCGTCGCCGGCTACTCACAGATCATCCCGCCCACGTCCAGCCCGGCGACGCCGCCGCTGTCCGTGCCCGCGTGTCCGGCCAGCGCCGACGACGCGATCCCCGCCACGGCAACCTATTGCGAGGCGCAGGCCTCGGAATTCGCGCCGCCCACGTCCGTGCCGGCGCGCAGCGCGGGTACCACCTACCACGTGCACCTGCGCCTGGACGGCAGCCAGCCGCCGGGGACGAGCCAGGCGTTCAACAACCACATCCCGCTCGATCCGGAGCTGAGCGGTGCGCTCGCGATCTCCAAGACCACGCCCTTGATGAACGTCACGCGCGGCCAGCTCGTGCCGTACACGATCGCGGTCAACAACGTCTCCGGGCTCGCGCTCACCGACGTGGTCATCGCCGACCGCTTCCCGGCCGGCTTCACCTACGTGGAAGGCTCGGCGCGCCTCGACGGCGTCCCGACGGAACCTTCCGTGGCGGGCCGTGAGCTGCGCTGGGGCGGCCTCTCGATGACGGGCGCCTCGCAGCACCGGCTGCAGCTGCTGCTCGCGGTCGGCGCCGGCGTCACCGAAGGCGAATACGTGAACCGCGCCCAGATCGTGCACGGCGTGACCGGAAATGCGATGTCGGGCGAGGCCACTGCGACCGTGCGCGTGATGCCGGACCCGACGTTCGACTGCACCGACGTCACCGGCAAGGTCTTCGACGACGCCAATCGCAATGGCGTGCAGGACGCCGGCGAGCGCGGTCTCCCCGGTGTGCGGCTGGCGACGGCCAACGGCCTGCTCGCGACGACGGACCAGCACGGTCGCTACCACATCACGTGCGCGGCGACGCCGGACGAGGCCCGCGGCAGCAACTTCGTGCTCAAGCTCGACGACCGCACGCTGCCGAGCGGCTTCCGCATGTCGACGGACCAGGTGCAGGTCAAGCGCGCGACCCGCGGCAAGGCCCTCAAGCTCAACTTCGGCGCGTCGATCTACCGCGTCGTCGGGCTCGACGTGGCCGACGCGGTCTTCGAGCCAGGCACGGCCAAGATGCGGATCCAGTGGCGGCCACGGGTCGACCTGCTGCTCGAGGAGCTGCGCAAGGCGCCGGCCGTGCTGCGACTGTCGTACGTCGCGGACATCGAGCCACAGGCCCTCGTCGACGAGCGCATGGCGACGCTGCAGAAGCAGATCACGGATGCGTGGGAGGCCATGAATTGCTGCTACGCGCTCACCATCGAGCCGGAGGTCTTCTGGCGCCTCGGCGCCCCGCCCAAGCAGCCGGTCGTCCGCGTTCCGGAGAGCAGGTGAACGCCATGACACGACACCATCGCCATCTGCTGCCGCTGCTGACGGGATGCCTGGTCGCCGCGTACGCCGGCGCTGCGCCGGTCACGACCGCCGACCTCGGCGAGCCGGTCGAGCGCCAGCTCTCGGGCGACCAGGCGTTCAAGCAGTGGGTGCAGGATCCGGAACTGCTCAAGGTCGAGCGCGGCGACCGGCTGGAAGTGCAGCAGGTCGCGGGCGAGGAACTGCAGACCGTCAAGCTGCGCAACCTGGTCCCGCCGATCCGCTTCGCGTCCGGTGTGGCGCAGATCCCGCGCAGCTACGTCGACAAGTTGTCCGAGGTGCTCGAGGGGCTGCGTGACCGCAGCAACGTCCGCGTCCACTTCGTGGGCCACGCGGACTCGCAGCGGCTGTCCGACAACCTTGCGCGCGTGTTCGAGGACAATGCCGGGCTCTCGCGCGAACGCGCAGGCGAAGTCGCCGAGCACTTCAAGAACGCACTCGGGCTGCCGCCCGAGGCGATCGCCTACGAATGGGCGGGCGACACGCGGCCGATCGCGTCGAATTCGACGCCGGAAGGCCGCGCGCTGAACCGGCGCGTCGAGATCGAGGTCTGGTACGACGAGCCTCGCAGCACGGTCAAGGAGCAGGAAGTGCTCGTGGCCGAGGAGATCAAGCGCGTCAAGGTCTGCCGCATGGAGACCGTCTGCAAGCTGCGCTACCAGGACGGCCACGCGCGGCGCGCCCGCGTCCGCAATCTCGTCGTGCCGCTGCGCTACGAGGACGACAGCGCGGCCGTCCCGGCCGACTTCACGCACCAGGTCGGGCAGGCGGTCGAGAACCTGCGCAACAAGCAGAACGTCGTCGTGCGCTTCATCGGCCACACCGACAACGTGCCGCTGAGCGGCCGCAACGAGCGCATCTACGGCGACCACCTGGCGCTGTCCAAGGCGCGTGCGCGACGCGTCGCGCTCGAGATCCAGGATGCGCTCGGCCTGGCCACGGCCGCGGTCGACAGCGACGGCCGCGGGGCGGCCTACCCGGTCGCATCCAATGAGACCGTCCAGGGCCGCGCGCTGAACCGGCGCGTCGAGGTCGAATTCTGGTACGACGACCCCCTGCAGCAGCTCCCCGACGAGCCGCAGATCTGCCCCGGCGAGGGCGACCCGGAGATGGTGACCAAGGTCTACGACCCGCCCTGGGGGACGCTCGCGTCGCTCGAGCTGCAGAACGGCAGGCCCGTGGTGCCGCCGGGCTACGCGGCGCAGCTGCGCCGCGCGCTCGACGAGGTGGCCAACCGCACCAACGCGCGCCTGCGATTCATCGGCTATACGCGCAACGAGCGACTCGATCGTCGCACGGCTGCCGTGTACGGCGACGACGTGGGACTCTCTGCGGCGCGTGCGCACCGCGCGATGGACACGCTGCGGCAGGACCCCGCCCTGGCCAGCGCCAAGGCCGAGCACGAAGGTCGCGGTTACGTCGTCTCGGACGACGTCGTGAACCAGGGGTTCGTGCAGGGCGAGGAGTCCTTCGTGCGCGTGCAGGTCGTCTACGACGAGCCCGCCCCGCTCGACGACCTCGAGGGCGTCGACATCACCCGGATCAGCCGCGAGCTGACGCCGAAGAGCCCGTATGAGCTCAACCTGATGCGCATCACCGTCGACGGCAAGCCGGTCGACGACCCGAACCGCAGTTCGTCGGACGTCCAGCGCTGCACCGACGTGGCGCTCGACGACGCGAAGATCCAGTTCCGCTTCGACAACCTCGCGTCGCGGCCGCGCCTCGGCGTGGCGGCACACCCGACGGCCGTTTCCCTCACGGACCTCGGCGACGGGCCCGTCGCCTCGTCGGTGCGCTTCCGCATGTACGCGAATTACCAGAGCTTCATCGAGCGCGCGGAGATCCGCGTGTTCGGCCGCGACCAGTCGCTGCGGGCGTCGCCGCTCGCCGTCGTGCCGGTCGACGCGGCGGGCCTGGCCGAGTGGCAGCCGAGCGCGGAGCAGGTCGCGGACCCGTCGCACGAGCTCCGGTTCGTGCTGCGTGCCTACGACGCCGCCGGCAACTTCGACGAGACCCAGCCGCAGCCGCTGTGGATCAATCACGAGCCGGCCGATCCGTCGTCCGCAGTGGTCACCAGCGCTCCGGCTGCGCCGGTCGGCGGTGGCGACGGGCTCGAGAGTGACGAGCCGGACGTGGTCGAAGAGGCCGAGGCGCCCGCGTCGCCGCCGGTCGAACGCGAGCTGCTGGCCGCCTACGGCGAGACCGCGCTCGCGCTGCACAACATCCCGCTCGGCAGCGGCACCGTGAAGGTGCAGGGCAGCGGCGTGCCCGCGAATCACTCGGTCTGGGTGGCTGGCCGCGAGGTCCCGGTCGACGCGAACGGCAACTTCGTCGCCGAGGAAATCCTGCCGGACGGCGCGCACACGGTCGAGGTCGCCTTGCTCGACGACGCCGGCAATGGCTCGCTGTACCTGCGCGACCTCGAATTCAAGCGCAACGACTGGTTCTACGTCGGCATGGCGGATCTCACGCTCGCCGAGACGCGCACGACCGGCCCGGCCGAGGCGCTGCAGGGCGCGGATGCGCCGCGCGATTTCGATTCCCCGGCGAACGGCCGGCTCGCGTTCTACCTCAACGGCAAGTTCGGCGAGGACTGGAAACTGGTCGCGAGCGCCGACACGCAGGAAGCGCCGATCGAAGACCTGTTCAGCAACTTCCTCGACAAGTCGCCGGATTCGCTGTTCCGGCGCATCGATCCGGACAACCACTACCCGACGTTCGGCGACGACGGCGTGGTCGAGGAAATGGCGCCGACGCTCGGCAAGTTCTACGTCAAGGCCAGCAAGGGCCAGAACTACGGCCTGTGGGGCAACTTCAAGGTCGGCTATGCCGGCAACGAGCTCGCCCAGGTCGACCGCGGGCTGTACGGCGCCAACGCGCACTACGCCGCCGAGGCGACGACCAGCTTCGGCGAGCGCCGGCTCGCGCTCGACGGGTTCGCGGCCGAGCCCGGCACGATGCCGAGCTACGAGGAATTCCGCGGCACGGGCGGCTCGCTCTATTACCTGCGTCACCAGGACCTGCTCGGCGGCTCCGAGCGGGTGCGCATCGAGGTGCGCGACAAGGCCTCTGGCATCGTCACGGGCGTCGTCAACCTGCGCCCGGGCATGGACTACGACATCGACTACCTGCAGGGCCGGCTCATGCTGACCGAGCCGCTGTCGTCGACCGCGAGCGACAACCTGCTCGTGCGCAGCAGCGGCGTCAGCGGCGACGAGGCCTACGTCGTGGTCCGCTACGAGTACACGCCGGGCTTCGACGAACTCGATGCCGTCGCGGTGGGCGGCCAGGGGCAGTACTGGTTCAACGATCACGTCAAGCTCGGTCTCACGGCCAGCCAGAACGACGAGGGCGATGCCGACAGCAGCCTGAACGCGGCCGACCTGACGCTGCGCATGACCAGCGACACCTGGTTCAAGGTGCAGGCCGGCCAGAGCGAAGGCCTCGTCTCAGGCGCGCTGCAGTCCAACGACGGCGGCTACGAGTTCTACGGCGACGACACCACATCGTTCGTCGACGCCGACGCCGGCGCCTACCGGGCCGACGTGAACGTCGGGCTGGGCGACTTCATCAAGGGGCGCAAGGAGCGGTTCAGCTTCTACGTGCAGAACCTCGAAGCCGGCTACTCCGCGCCGGGCCAGTCCACGCTCAAGGACACGGACCACTTCGGCGGCCTCGTGTCGCTGCCGTTGACCGAACGCCTGCTCGTCTCGGCCAAGGGCGACAGCCTCACGCAGCAGCGCGGCGTCGAAACCACCGCGCTCGAACTGAACGTCGGCTACCAGCTGACGAACCTCTGGAACGTCAGCAGCGGCGTGCGCAACGACCTGCGCAAGGACCGCTCGCCGATCGTGCCGCTGACGCAGGAGGAGGGCGAGCGCACCGACGCCGTGCTGCAGGTGACGTACGACCCGAGCACGACCTGGCGCGCATACGGCTTCTTCCAGGAGACGCTGTCGGCGACCGACGACCGCGAAGACAACGGTCGCGTCGGCGCGGGCGGATCGTATCGCATCACGGAGCGCTTCAAGGTCGAGGCGGAGCTCTCCGACGGCGACCTCGGCCCGGGCGCGCGCATCGGCAGCAACTTCCTGTACTCCGAGCGCACGAACCTCTACCTCAACTACTCGCTCGAGAACGAGCGCACCGACAACGGCCTGCAGGGTCGTCGCGGCAACCTCGTCTCCGGCGTCAAGTCGAGGCTCTCGGACAGCGCCAGCGTCTATGTCGAGGAACGCTACCAGGACACCGAGTCGCTCACGGGCCTCACGCATGCGACCGGCGTCAACCTCGCGGCGAACGAACGCTGGACGCTGGGCGCCAACGCCGACGTCGGCACGTTGACCGACGCACTGACCGGCGCCGAGACGGATCGCAAGGCCGGCGGCCTTCGCGTCGGCTACGGCTTCGAGAAGGTGCAGCTCTCGAGCGCGATCGAGTACCGGCTCGACGACATCGAGCAGGCCGACACGACGACCAACGAGCGCACCACCTGGCTGTTCCGCAACACCTTCAAGTACCAGCTCACGCCGGACTGGCGCATCGTCGGCAAGTTCAACCACTCGACCAGCGACAGCTCCGAGGGCAATTTCTACGACGGCGGGTTCACCGAGGCCGTCGTCGGTTACGCCTATCGCCCGATCGACAACGACCGGCTCAACGCGCTCGCGAAGTACACGTACTTCTACAACGTGCCGACCACGGACCAGGTCACGCAGGTCGACACGGCGGCGGAGTTCATCCAGAAGAGCCACATCGCCGCGCTCGACCTGACCTACGAGCTCACGCCGTCTTGGTCGATCGGCGGCAAGCTGGCCTACCGGCTGGGCCAGGTGAGCCTCGACCGCGAGAATCCCGAGTTCTTCGACAATGCGGCGCAGCTCGTCGTGCTGCGCGCCGACTGGCGGTTCCACGCGGACTGGGAAGGGGTGGTCGAGGCGCGTCTGCTCGAGCTGCCGGATGTCGACCAGCGTCGCAGCGGGGCCTTGCTCGGCGTCTATCGCTCGATGGGACAGAACCTCAAGATCGGCGCCGGGTACAACTTCACCGATTTCTCGGACGACCTCACCGACCTGAGCTATGACCACCAGGGCGCGTTCGTGAACGTCGTCGGGTCGCTGTAGGGTCCCCGACGGGCCCGCCTGGCCCTGCGCTTATGAGCCGATAACCACCCGGCCTTTCCGGCGGCCGGGGTCGAGTCCCTAGGATGCTCCCTGCCGAACTGTCACCGGCAGGCGAGGGTCCGATGAGCAGCTCCAACACCGCACCGCTACTGCCGGGTCCGCTGGACGCCGAGCGGACCGAGCTGCTGCTCCGCGTCGTCGAAGGCCTCGAGCCGTCGACGCTGCAGTGGCTGGCGGGCTTTGCCGCGGGTGTCGCGCACGAGCGGGCGGCGAATCGCGGCGGTGTGTCGGCACCGGCGCCGGCCGTGCGGGGCGACGCGGCCCCGCGGCTCACGATCGTGTACGGCTCGCAGACGGGCAACGGCAAGCGCATCGCAGAGCGGCTCGGCCGCGCGGCCGAAGCCGCCGGACTCGCGGCGCGCGTGTACTCCTCGGGCGCGTACCCGATCAAGGACCTGCCGAAGGAGCGGCTGCTGGTCGTGGTCGTCAGCACCCAGGGCGACGGCGACCCGCCCGACGATGCGCGCGGCTTCCTCGAGTTCCTCGCTTCGCGTCGCGCACCGAAGCTCGAGCAGCTGTCGTACTCGGTGCTCGCGCTCGGCGACTCGAGCTATCCGAAATTCTGCGAGACCGGCCGGCAGGTCGACGATCGGCTCGCGGCGCTCGGCGCCCGACGGCTGCTCGATCGCGTCGACTGCGACGTCGACTACGACACGCTCGCGGCGCCGTGGCTCGATCGGGTCATCGGCACGGCTCGCGAGGCCCTCGGCGCGCCGCAGGTCGCGACGGTCACCCGACTGCGCGCCGCCCCGGCGGCGCCGCAGTTCTCGCGTGAGCAGCCGTTCGCGGCGGAAGTGATCGCCAACCAGCGCATCACCGCGCGCGACGCCACCAAGGACGTTCGCCATGTCGAGTTGGGCCTGGACGGCTCCGGCCTGAGCTACGCGCCCGGCGACGCGCTCGGCGTCTGGCACGAGAACCCGGCCGCGGTCGTCGACGACGTGCTCGAGGCGCTGCGTCTCGGCGGCGCCCAGGACGTCGAAGTGGACGGCCAGGTGAAATCGCTGCGCGACTGGCTCACGGGCAGCCGCGAGCTCACGCGCGTGACGCGGCCGTTCCTCGTTCAGCAGGCTGAGCGTTCCAGGGATCCGGCGCTCGCCGCCGTTCTGCAGCCGGGAAACGAGCAAGACCTGCGGCGCACGCTCAAGGAGCTGCAGGTCGTCGACGTGCTGCAGCGCCATCGCGCCGAGTGGGACGCGACCTCGTTCGTACAGGCGCTGCGTCCGCTCGCGCCGCGGCTCTACTCGATCGCGTCGAGCCCCGAAGCGGTCGGCGAGGAGGCGCACCTGACGGTCGCCGTCGTGGACTACGAATTCGGCGGCAAGCGTCGTGTCGGCGCCGCATCCGCCCACCTCGCCGGGCTCACGGGCGAAGCGGCGCGCGCCCGCGTGTTCATCGAGCACAACGAGCGCTTCCGGCTGCCCGGCGACACCGCGCGCGACGTGATCATGATCGGACCGGGCACCGGCGTCGCGCCGTTCCGCGGCTTCCTGCAGCACCGCGAGGCGCAGGGCGCCACCGGCCGCAACTGGCTGTTCTTCGGCGCACGGCACTTCCACAGCGAGTTCCTCTACCAGGTGGAGTGGCAGGAGGCCCTGCGCAAGGGCGTGCTGACGCGGCTGGACGCGGCGTTCTCGCGCGATCGCGGCACGCCGCGCGCGTACGTGCAGGACCGGCTGCGCGCCGCGGGCAGGGACCTCTATGCCTGGCTCGAAGGCGGCGCGAGCGTCTACGTCTGCGGCGACGCCGAGCAGATGGCGCCCGACGTCAACGCGGCGCTGGTCGAGATCGTGGCCGAGCACGGCGCCCGCAGCCGTGAACGGGCCGAAGCCTATGTCCGCGCGCTGGCCGACGAGCGCCGCTACCTGCGCGACGTCTACTGAGTACTACCATGACCGAGCTGTCCCACGTCGAGCAGATCAAGCGCGAGAGCCGCCACCTGCGGGGCACGCTCGTCGACAGCCTGCAGGACCCGCTGACCGGCGCGATCCGCGAGGACGACACCGTCCTGATCAAGTTCCACGGCACCTACCAGCAGGACGACCGCGACGTCCGCGAGGAGCGGCGCAAGCAGAAGCTCGAGCCCGCTTACAGCTTCATGATCCGTACGCGCCTGCCGGGCGGCGTCTGCACGCCGCAGCAGTGGCTGCAACTCGACGAGATCGCGCGCCGCTACGGCAACGGCACGCTGCGGCTCACGACGCGGCAGGCCTTCCAGCTCCACGGCGTGGTCAAGACCGAGCTCAAGGCGACCATGCAGGCCATCAACGGCGCGCTGATCGACACGATCGCGGCCTGCGGCGACGTCAATCGCAACGTGCTCGCGAGCGCGAACCCGGTCGAGACCAGCGCCCACCCGGTCATCCACGACTGGGCGAGGAAACTCTCCGAGCACCTGCTGCCGAAGACCCGCGCGTACCACGAGATCTGGCTCGACGGCGAGAAAGTGATGACGACCGAGGAGAAGGAACCGCTCTACGGCGAGACCTACCTGCCGCGCAAGTTCAAGGTCGCCGTCGTCGTGCCGCCGATCAACGACGTCGACGTGTTCGCCCACGACCTCGGCTTCATTGCGGTCGTCGAGCAGGGCGAGCTGCAGGGGTTCAACGTGACCATCGGCGGCGGCATGGGCGCGACGCACGGGGATCCGGAGACGTTCCCGCGTCTCGCCGACGTCGTCGGCTTCCTGCGGCCCGACCAGCTGCTGGCGGTCGCCGAGGCGGTGCTCACGACGCAGCGCGACTACGGCAACCGTGCGGTGCGCAAGCGCGCGCGGCTCAAGTACACGATCGAGGACCGCGGCCTCGACTGGTTCGTCACGGAGATGACCCGCCGCCAGGGCTTCGCGCTCGAGCCGGCGCGGCCGTTCGAGTTCACGCAGACCGGCGACCGTTTCGGCTGGATCGAGGGCCACGACGGCCGCTGGCACCTGACGCTGCGGATCGAGGCGGGGCGCATCGGCGACGGCGGCGGCGCGAAGCAGCTCACGGGCCTGCGCGAGATCGCGAAGGTGCATCGCGGCGACTTCCGCCTGACGCCCAACCAGAACCTCACCATCGCGAACGTCGACGCGAACGCGCGCGCATTCATCGATGCGCTCGTCGTGCGTCACGGCCTCGACCGGCACGTGCGCGCGACGCCGGTCGCGCGCGACGCACTCGCCTGTGTCGCCCTGCCGACCTGCGGACTCGCGATGGCCGAGGCCGAGCGCTACCTGCCGCGGCTCGTGCAACTGGTCGACGAGCGCCTCGCTGCGAACGGCCTGGCCGCGCATCCGCTGGTGCTGCGCATCACCGGGTGCCCGAACGGCTGTGCGCGGCCGTATCTCGCGGAGGTTGCGCTCGTGGGCAAGGCGCCCGGCCGTTACAACCTGTTCCTCGGCGGCGACGGGCGCGGCCAGCGGCTCAACGCGCTGTACCTCGAGAACGTCGACGAGCCGACGATCGTTTCCGCCCTCGATGCCGCGTTTGCGCGCTATGCCGCCGAGCGCCTCGACGGCGAGCGTTTTGGTGATTTCGCCTGGCGTGCCGGCCTCGTCGGCGCCGAGGCGGCCTGATGGGTGGGGTGGCAGTCATGAGAGCTTTGGCCTGGAACCCCGAGCACGCGATGCACGAGCCCGCGGTGCTCGACGAGATCAACGGCGACCTCGAGCGGCGCAGCGCGGAAGACCGCGTGAGCTGGGCGCTGGAACACCTGCCCGGCGAGCACGCCGTGTCGTCGAGCTTCGGTGCGCAGGCCGCCGTGTCGCTGCACATGGTCACGCGGCAGAAACCGTCCGTGCCGGTGGTGCTCGTCGACACGGGATACCTGTTCCCCGAGACGTACCGCTTCGTCGACGAC
>DASSJN010000106.1:0-26825 GCA_035691185.1 Steroidobacteraceae bacterium | reverse complement strand
GCCTCGATGCGCCGGCGGACGTCGCCGGGGCCCTGCAGGGCCTCGACCAGGCCGGTCGGGCTGCGCGGTGTGTAGCGTTCGATCCGTGCGTCGCCGAACAGGACCACCAGCGGACAGCCGAGCGCTGCCGCCGAATGGGCGGGTCCGGTGTCCACCGAGATCATTCCCGAAGCGATCGACTGCAGCGCGAGGAGGCGCGTCACCGGCAACTCCGTTGCCGCGTTGTATACCCGCGGCGATTGAACTGCGTGCCTGATTTCCTCGTTGACGGCCGCCTCGGCCGGCACGCCGAGCAGGACGACGCGGGTGCCCGGGTCCTCCTCCAGCACGCTTCGAATCACTGCGGCCCAGCGCTCGATGGGCCAGTCCTTGGTGTTCGTCTCGCGCTGGCGCGGCGCCCACCAGCGCATGGTGCGCTTGTTGCCCGCCTGGACCAGAACGAGGCGGCCTGCCCCGAGACCGCGGCTCGCTAGCCAGTCCTGGAGTTCGCGGCGCGCGTCCGCAGGCACGGTCAATGGCGGCGCGCGCCATTGCGCCAGGGTCGTCGCATCGAGCCTGTCCGCCTCGAAGGCGGCGGGCGTGAGGTTCGCGAAACGCAGCCAGCGGTCGACATGGTGCTCGCCGGGCAGGATCGGGCAGTCGCTCGCAGCGAGCAGCACTCGGTCGCTCCCCAGGCCGGCGCGTCTGAGCAGGCGCGGCGCCCACGCGTTGGTGTCACAGATCCAGGCCGGGCGCGGCCCGCTCGCCCGCAGGCCCCGCACGACCCGCCGTTGCAGCGGATCCAGCAGGTAGGGCGTCCGCCGCGAGCCGACCACGTAGACCTGACCGACCCCGGGCTGCCCCTCCAGCAGGGGCAGCGACCACGACCCCGAGGTCAGGACGTCGACCGGAGCCCCGAAACGGCGCGACAGTGCCGCGACCAGCGACAGCACGATGACCATGTCGCCGAAGGCGCCGCAACGAACGACGAGTGGCCGCGCGCGCGTCATGGCGTCATCGTCGGCTCGGCGCCAGCGACGCGTCCACCACCGCGTCCGTCTTCGCCTCGATCCGGGGCGGCAGCATCTTGTACATCACCGGCGTCACGAGGCGGCCGATCAGGGTCGAGGACAGCAACCCGCCGATGATCACGATCGCGAGCGGCGAATAGAGCCCGGATCCCTGCACCGCGAGCGGCAGCAGGCCACCGATGGCCGTGGCCGACGTCAGCACGATCGGCAGGAATCGGATCTCCCCCGCCTGCGTGACCGCGTCGTCGAGAGGGACACCCTGCTCGCGGAGCTGGTTGGTGAAGTCGACGAGCAGGATCGAATTCTTGATCTCGATGCCGATGAGCGCCACCAGTCCGATCGTCGCCGTGAAAGACAGATCGTAGCCCGTGACGAGCAGCGCGAGGAAGCCACCGGCCATGCCGAGCGGGATCACGCCCGCGACGATCAGCATGGAGCGGAAGCTGCCGAATTCGAGCACGAGCACGGCGAGGATGCCGAACACCGCCACCAGCACGGCCGTGCCGATGCCGCCGAACGTTTCCTGCTGGGCCTCGAGCTCGCCTCCGGCGCGGATCGAATACCCCGGCGGCAGGTCGAGCCCGCGGTCGAGCCGCTGCAGCACCTCGCCCGTGACGGCGGCGATGTTCGCGTCGCCCGTCGTGTATGCCGTGACGATGATCTCGCGCAAGCGATCGTGGCGACGGATCGAGCTCGGCGCCGTCGAGAACTCGGGGGCGGTCAGCTGTCGCAGCGGCACGGGTTGTCCCGTGGCCGACGACACCTGGATGTAATCGAGTGCACTCAACTGCTGGCGGCCCTGCATGGGCAGCCGCACCGTGATGTCGTACTCGTCGCCGTCCGGTTCGCGGAACTTGCCCACCGTGAGGCCGGCCACCGCGGCGCGAACCGTACGGTCGACTTCGACCGGCGCGACGCCGAGCAGCGCGGCCTTGTCCGTGTCGATGTTGAGCTCCAGGTCGGTCCGCAGCCGCCGCGCCGGGTTGTCGACGTCGCGCGTGCCGGACGTCGCGGTGATGATCCGCTCGGCCTCGTTGGCGTAGCGCTGCAGCTCGTCGAGGTCGGGCCCGACGATCGCAATCTCGATCGGCGCGTTGATCGGCGGGCCGTTGCGGTAGGACTCGACGATGATGCGCGCGCCCGGGTAGGCGTCGAACCGGGCGCGCAAGTCCTCGAGCAGGGCCGGCGTGCGCCGGGGGTCGAAGCGCTCGAGTTCGATGAACACCTCGCCCGTGTTCGCCTTGGTCTCCTCGGGAAAGATGTTGTAGTACACGCGCGGGTTGCCGCGGCCCACGTTGGCGAACCAGTGGCGAACTTCCTCGTGCCGCGCCAGCTCGGTCTCGATGAAGCGTACGGCGCGATCCGTGTCCGCGACGCTCGCGCCGGTGGGCGTCTCGATTTCGATGCGGAACTGCGGGATGTCGGCGTTCGGGAACAGGCTGAAGCCGAGCACGGCCGCCACGCCGAAGGCGACCGCGACGAAGGCGAGCGCGGCGGCCAGCGTGCGGCGCGGCCACGCGAGCGCGGCGCGCAGGGCCGGCGCATAGATGCCATGGATGAACCGCATGATCGCCTGCAGCGCGCGATTGCCCTCAGGCCCGGCGCCGCCCGTGTCCACCGCGAGCATGCGGCTCGCGAGGAACGGGATGACCGTCAAGGCGACGAACAGCGACGCCGCGACGGTGTAGAGCACCGACGCGGGCAGCGAGCGGATGAACATGCCGGACCCTTCGGGCAGGAACAGCAGGGGCAGGAACGCGAACAGCAGGGTCGCGGTGCAGCCGAGCACCGCGAGCGCGATCTGGTCGGTCGCCGCGATCGCAGCCTCCACGCGCGAATACCCGGCGCGCAGATAGCGCGCGATGTTCTCGACGACGACGATCGAGTCGTCGACGAGCAGGCCGAGCGCGAGCACGAACCCCGCGATCGACAGCTGGTTGAGCGAAAAGCCGCTGAAGTACAGCGCCGCCAGGCCGATCGACAGCGACAGCGGAATCGAGATCATGACGACCGTCGCCGCGCGCAGGCCGAGCGGCAGCAGCGTCAGCAGCACGAGCGTGATCGCGATCGCGAAGTCGAGTCCGAGGCGCTTGAGCCGGTGCCCGACGTTGCGCGTCTGGTCGAACCCTCGTTCGAGCCTGACGTCCGGCGGCAGCCGCTGCTCGAACGCCTCGAGCTTCGCGTAGATGCCGTCGCGCACGTCGAAGACGTCGACGCGATCCTTCGCGCTCGCCGCCAGGAAGACCGCGCGCTGGCCTTTGAAGCGACCGATGTACAGCTGCTCGGCGGTTTCCCACTGGACCTCGGCCACGTCCCGCAGGCGCACGATCCGGTCGTTGCGGCTGCCGACCACGGTGTCGGCGATCTCGTCGAGCGAGTCGTAGCTGCCCGAGGTCTTCACGTTGAACTTGCGCAGCCCGACGTCGACGGCGCCGCCGGGAATCGCCGCGTTCGCGCCGCGGATCGCCGTCTCGACCTGCCCCAGCGTGACGCCGGCGCGTCCCATGCGCTCGAGGTCGACGGCGACGCGCACCTCCGGCTCGGGCAGGGCGAAGACCTCCGCGCGGCGCACGCCCGGCACCGTCTCGATCTCGTCGCGCAGCGTGCGGCCGAGTTCGTCGAGCTCCCGATAGCTCGCATCGGGGCTGACGAGCGCCACCTGCATGATGTTGACGAGACCCGAACCGCTGCGGCGGACCTCGAGGTCCGCGACGTCCGGCGGCAGGTCCGGCCGGATCCGGTTCACCTCGCGCACGACCTCGTCGTACTTCTCGTCCGGATCCTGGTCCCACTCGAACTCGACCTGGATGATGCCGACACCGTCGAGCGATCGACTGTCCATGCGCTTGATGTCGTCGAGCTCGCTGATCGCGTCCTCGATCGGGTCGACGATCAGCCGCTCGATGTCGGCCGGGTCGGCGCCGGGGTAGGCGACGACGATGATCGGCACGGGTGCGTGGAACTCGGGGTCCTCGGCACGCGGGATGTTGTGCAGCGTGCTGATGCCGACCGCAATCAGCAGCCCGAACAGCAGCAGCGTGAACTGCCAGCGCCGGACGGCGAATGCCCAGAGCCGCACGGCTCAGCCCGGGTCGCCGGCGACTTCGCGGACGGCACGGCCGTCGGTCAGCCACGCCGCGCCGTCGGTGACGACCGGTTCGCCGACGACGAGCCCGGCCGTGACCACGACCTGCTCGCCGAGGATCGGCCCGAGTGTCACGTCCTTGCGGCGCGCGACGTTGCGCTGGCGGTCGATCACGTAGACCACCGCACGAGGCCCGTCCGCCTCGACGAGCGCCGACACGGGCACGACCGTCGCGTTGGCGTCCACGTCCGGAAGCTCCGCGAGCGGCACCGCGACCTTGGCGACGAGGCCGCGGACGAAGCGCGTACCGTCGGGTGGTACCACCTCGATCTCGATTTCGAACGTGCCCGTGAGCCGGTCCGCGGCGGCGCCGATGCGCGTGACCTTGCCCTCGAAGACGAGGCCCGGATACGCATCGAACGTGATCTCTGCCCTGGCGCCCGGCTCGATGCGGACGGCGTCGCGATCCGCGAGCCCGGCACGCACGACCCAGCCGGAGTCGGTGGCGCCGAGCACGAGCACGGGCTGGCCGCCCTGCACCAGTTCGCCGCTGTCGATCATGCGTTCGAAGACGACGCCGTCCCACGGGGCGTCGATGCGCGCGAACTGCGCATTGAACCGTGCCGTCTGCAGGTTGGCTCGAGCCACGTTGTGGGCGGTGGTCAGGTGCTCGACCTGTTCCTCGGTGGCGACTTCGTCGGCGCGCAGGCGCCGCGCACGTTCGAGGTCACGCCGCGCCTTGTCCACGGCCTCGGTCGCCTGCGCGACCGCCGCGTCGACTTCGGCGCGCTTCAGTTCCGCGAGCAGTTGTCCCTTGCGCACGACGTCGCCCGCGTCGACGTGCACGCGTTCGACGATCCCGCCTACCTTGAAGGCAAGCCGCACTTCGTCGCGCGGCGCGAGTACGCCGACCGCGCGCGTCTGGTGCGCGACGGTGACGCTCGCGACCGGCTCCGCCCGCACCGAGGCCGGGGGCGCAACCGCTTCGGGGTGTGCGACCTGCCGTTCGCGGGGGCCGCAGCCTCCGGCGAGTGCCGCGGCTACGACGGCCGCCGTCCAGATCCAGGACCGTTTCATCGCCGGAACTCCTGCTCGAGTCGGCGCGGTTCGCCGATCGCGTATTCCAGTTCGGCCAGGCGCGCCAGGTATTCCGCGCGCACCAGGGTGACGTTGAGTTGCGCGTCGGTGTAGGCCCGGCGTGCATCGATGAACTCGGCCTGGTTGATCTGGCCGAGGTCGCGTTTGCGGCTCGAGATCTCGAAGGCGCCCGACGCGGCCTGTGCGCGCTTGACGGCCGTGTCGAGCGAGGCCTCGGCGACCTCGAAGCGCTCGAGCGCCTGCTGCACCTCGAGCCGCACCTGCTGGCCGGCGAACTCGCGCGTGGCCCGCAACTGTTCCGTGAACGCCCGCGCCTCGTCGAGTGCGGCGCGGTCGGCGCCGCCACGGAAGGCGTTCCAGCGCAGCACGAGCGAGGCGAGGACGTAGCGGTCCTCGTCTGCGAAGCCGTACTCGCCGCCCTGGATACCGGCTTCCGCGCCGAGTGCGAGCGTAGGCTTGAAGGCTGCCCGGGCGAGGTCCTTCTGCGCCTCGCCGGCCAGGATGGCCGAGTCCAGGCTCTTCAATTCCTGGCGCTGCTGCCCGGCGATCTCCTGCAACCGGTCGACGTCGAGCCGTCGCCCGGCGAGCGTCCTCAACAACGCCGCCCGGAAGCGGTCGATGGTCGCTTCGTCGATGGTCGTCGCCGGCAGCGGTCGGTCGAGACGCGAGTTGCGCAGCAGGTTCACGTAGCTTGCGGCGATCCGCACGCGGCTGGTGGTCGCGAGCCATTCCTGTTCGATCTCGAGCACGTCGGCCTCGGCGCGATAGACGAGGTCGCGCGTGACGCGGCCGTTGCGGTACAGGCTTTCGTTGGCGGCGAGGTTGGCGCGCGCGGATTCGAGCGTCGCGTGGAGGACGGTGACGGCCTGCTGTGCGGCGAGCCAGCGGTAATAGGCCTGCTTCACGTCGCGGACGACCTGTGCACGCAGCGCGGCGAGGTCCGCTTCGGCGCTGGCGACCTGCGCGCGGTTGGCATCGACGGCCGGCCCGAGTCGCGGCTCGTACAGCGGCTGCAGCAGCACCAGTTTCGTCTCCTGTTCCGGATTGCGCAGCAGGTCGATGGACTCGTTCCGCACACGCGGAAACTGCGTGGGCTGCCCTTGCGTGGCGAGCAACTGCTCGAGCGTTTCGTAGATCGGGTTGACCAGGTCGCCGACGGGGATGTCGATGGTGCGGCCGCCGTCGGCGACGCTGTACCGCGCGGCGAAATCGATCACTGGCAGGAAGCGGGCGCGGGCCTGCGCGAGCGCGGCCAGACGCTGCTGCACGGTCAGGCCCGACACGCGCAGTTCGAGGTTGGCCGTGAGCGCCTCGTCGACCAGTTGCTGCAGGCCCTCTTCGAGCGTCACGGGCTGCGCGGGGGTGGCTGCCTCGATCACGTGCGGACGTGCTGGCGCCGGTGTCGCCTGGGCGACCGCCATGACCGGCAGCGCGAGCGCCATGAAAGCGAACGCGGCCAACCACGCAAGCGTGCGCCGCCGCGTCATGGACGCAGCGACCTCAACGCGAGTTCGAGCGCATGCTCGATGAACGCCGCGACCGGCGTGCCCTCGTGCTCGATCTGGCCGCCCTTGTTCGCGGCAATCTGGATCAGGCCGTGCGAAAACGCCCACAGCGACAGCGCGGTGACGTACGGGTCGCCGAGGTCCTTGCGGATCGAGCCGTCGGCGATGCCGCGATTGAGCGAAGCGACGATGACTTCGTGGCAGCGATGCCCGGCGGCCATGCACGCAGCCTCGTTGGCGTGCGCCTCGACGTCGCCGACCTCGTGCGCCTGGTAACGCGCGCAGGCATCGAAGTAGTGCGGGAGGTCCCTGGAATAAGCGAGATAGGCGCGGCCGATGGCCTCGACCTCGGCGATGCCGCTCGCCCGGTCCTGCTTGGCCGCCTCGAATCTTTCGCACAGCGCCTCGAGCGCGCGCTCGACCAGCGCCAGGTGCAGGTCGCCCTTGTCCTTGAAATAAACGTAGAGCAGCGCCCGGCTCAGGCGGGCGCGACGGGCCACCTGGTCCATCGTGATCGCGTCCCAGCCGGTCTCGGCATACAACGCTTCGGCCGCGTCGACGATCTCGGCGCGTCGGCGGTCCTTCTCTTCCTGGCGCCGTTCAGTGATGTACGACATGCTGACATCGTGACTCGCAATTGACGCAGTGTCAATAACTGGACATACGTCTCTCAACGATCGGTCCCGACGATCGGGACGATCCACAGGTACTGTTGGTTTCGGTCCGGGCCAATCCCAGAATGCCCTCTACCCGAAACGACTGTTGGAAGGACCGCCCGAGGAGGCGCCATGCATCCCACCCGCATCGACCTTTCCGCCAAGACGCGCGGCCGCGTCGTCGACCTGCTGAACGCCCGGCTCGCCGACGCGATCGACCTGCAGCTGCAGGCCAAGCAAGCCCACTGGAACGTGAAGGGACCGAACTTCATCGCGCTGCACGAACTCTTCGACAAGCTCGCCGGCGAGCTGGGCGGCCACGTCGACGAGATGGCGGAACGCATTACGGCGCTGGGCGGCGTCGCCGAGGGTACGTTGCAGGCCGTGGCCGGACGGTCGCGCCTGGATGCCTACCCGATCGACCTCGCGGAGGGGCGTGCGCACCTGGAGGCCCTGGCGGCGGCGCTGGCGCGTTTCGGCAAGAGCGTCCGCAAGGCCATCGACGAGTCCGGGAAGGCCGGCGACGCCGACACGAGCGACCTGTTCACGGGCGTCTCGCGCGACGTCGACAAGGCCCTCTGGCTGGTCGAGGCGCACCTGCAGGCTGACCGGTAATCTCTCGCGGCGCGCGAAGCGAGATTGGGACAGGATCGGCTGATCCCGTCCCGGGCCCTCTGGACTTCCTCGACGCTCGTGGTCTACGGCGCATCAAGAATCGCGCAGGGCGCTTCGCGAACCGGGAGTGATTACCTTCACTCACCCCATCAGCAGCCGGCTCTCGACCTGCTCGAGGTCCTCGGGCCGGCCCCACAGCACGAGCACGTCGCCCTCGCGCAGCCGCGTCTCCGGCCCGGGGTGTCGACCCGTGATGCCCTCGCGCCGGATGGCGCTGACCGTCACCGGGCCCCGGTCCAGACCCACTTCCTCGATGCTCCGGTCGACCGCCTTCGCTCCCGGCGGCAGCACGACCGTGTAGAGCTGCTCGCGTCCGGGCGCCTTGCCGTCCACCGGCAGGCGCGCGACGTCGCGCCGCCGGAACACGCTGCGCAGGATCGCGTAGCGCTCGTGCCGGACCTGTTCCGTCGTCGCCAGCACGTCGGTCGCCGGGACCTTCAGGAACAGCAACAGGTGGGAGGCGAGCGCGAGGCTGGACTCGAACGTATCGGGAATCACCTCCGTCGCGCCGGCGGCCTGCAGCGCATCGAGCTTCCCGTCGTCCTCCGTGCGCACGAGCAGCGGCACGTCCGCCCGCAGGCGCCGCACCTCGCGCACGATCCGCAGCGCGGTCTCGGGTGCGTTGAACGTGAGCACGATGACCGACGCCCGCTCGAGTCCGAGCGTGCGCAGGACTTCCGGGTGCGTCGCATCCCCGTAGACCACGGGATCGCCGGCCATGCGCGCATCGCGCACTCGCAGCAGGTCCGAATCCAGCCCTACGAACTCGAAGCCGCCGCGCTCGAGGATGCGCGCCAGGTTCTGCCCCACGCGGCCGAAACCGCAGACGATGATGTGCTCGCGTGTCGCGACGTCGCGCGTCGCGACCGTCTCCAGCGCCATGTCCGACGGCGTCGCGACGTTGCGTCGCAGGATCCTGTCCGCCACCGACTTGTTGTAACGCACGATCAGCGGCCCGAGCAGCATGCTCAGCGCGATCGCCGTCAGCAGCACCTGAACGATCCGCGGCTCGACCGCCGGCCCGCGCAACAGCAGCGTGATCAGCGCGAAGCCGAACTCGCCGCCCATGCTCACGACGATGCCTGTACGCAGCGCCTTGCGGTCGTTCGGCACGAACCGTCGCACGACGAGACTGACGATCACGGTCTTGGTCACGAGCAGGACCACCAGCACGAGCAGGACCAGCGGCAACTGCGCGAGCAGTTCGCGCAGGTCGAGCAGCATGCCGACCGACACGAAGAACACCCCGAGCAGGATGTCGTGGAACGGCTTGATGACGGCTTCGGTCTGGTGCTTGAACTCGGTCTCGGCGAGCAGCATGCCCGCAAGGAAGCCGCCCAGCGCCATCGAGAGCCCGAGCCGGTGCGTGGCCCAGGCGGCGCCGAGCGACACGAAGAGCACGGTCAGCGTGAACGTCTCCGTGCTGCGGTGGCGGCTGATTTCGCGGAACAGAGGTCGCGCGACGAACCGCCCGAAGACCAGCACGACCAGGAGCGCGACTGCGGCGCGTCCGGCCATGCCCAGCAGCCACGCGGGACCCGGCACGTCGCCGCTGCCGAGTGCAGTGGCGAGACCGAGAAGTGGTGCGAACGCGAGGTCCTGGAACAGCAGAATGCCGAGTGCGAGACGTGCGTGCGTCCGCGCGAGCTCCAGCTGGTCGCCGAGCTGCCGCAGCACGATCGCGGTCGACGACATCGCGAGCGCACCGCCGATCACGACCGAAGGGCCCGGTTCAATCCCGGACGCGTACGCCATGCCGCCGAAGGCGGCGCCGCACAGCAGCACCTGCAGGCCGCCGACGCCGAGCACCTCGGATTTCATCGCGACCATGCGCGCGAGCGAGAATTCGAGGCCGAGCGTGAAGACCAGGAACACGACGCCGATCTCGGCGAGCAGCCGGATCGATTCGTCGTTCGAGACCAGGCCGAGTGAATGTGGCCCGAGCAGCATGCCGACGACGAGATAACCCAGGATCGGGGGCAACCGGAACCGTCGCACGAGGCTCAACACGAGCAGCGAGCCCGCGAGCAGTATCAGGATCTGCGTCAGGAACTCGCCGGTCATCGGGCCTCACGTGGCGGATGCCCCGATGCTAGCATTCCCGCGGTTGTATCGACCCGGAGGCCGCAGCATGACCGACGCCGTGACGCGCGCCTTGCCGCGCACCGGTCGGTTCGACGCGGAATGCGACGCAGTCGCAGGGTCGTTGCGTCTCTCGGGCGACTGCCGGGCGCTCGACCTCGCCCTGCTCGAGCGTGCGCTCGCGCAGTGGTCGCGGGCTGGCGCCCGTACGCTCGATCTGACCCAGGCCGGTCGTTTCGACATCGGTCCGGCCTGGCTGCTGGAGCGGGCGCTGGCCCGAGCCGGAGCACGGCCGACGCTCGTCGGTCCGGCCCCCGCGCATTTCGCTTACCTCGCCGAACTGCTGGCCACGCAGGACGAGCACGGCCGTGCCGACGGGCTGGCGCCGCCGCGCCCGTGGCTCGTGCGTTTCGGCCACGCGCTGCACGAGCGCTTTCATAGCTGGTACGAGGCGCTCACCTACGGCGGAGTCGTGCTCGCCACCGCACGGACCGCGTGGGCCTCGCTCCGGCGGTTGCGCCTGGCCTCGGTCGTGCGCCACGCGTACGAGACCGGCTACCAGGCCGTCCCGGTCGTCGCGCTGATCGCGTTCCTGATCAGCGTGATCTCGGCGTACATCGGCGCGCAGCAGCTGCGTCCCTACGGCGCCGAGATCTTCACGGTCGACCTGGTCGCGCTCGGCGTGCTGCGCGAGCTCGGCGTGCTGCTCACGGCGATCATGGTCGCGGGCCGCACCGGCAGCGCATTCGCCGCGGAGATCGGCGTGATGAAGCTGAACGACGAGATCGACGCGCTGGAATCGATGGGAATCAATCCCTACGAGGTGCTGGTGCTGCCGCGCGTCCTCGGCCTCGTGGTCGCCTTGCCGCTGCTCACCATCGTGGCCGACTTCATGGGCCTGCTCGGCGGCGGCCTGCTCGCCCGCTACCTGATCGAACTGCCCTGGCCGCAGTTCTTGCAGCGTCTCGACGAGGCGATCGGCCCGACCACGTTCTGGGCCGGCCTCGTCAAGGCGCCGGTGTTCGCGGTTCTCATCGCGATGACGGGGACCCTGCGCGGGCTGCAGGTGCGCGAGTCCTCGCGCGAGCTGGGGCGGCTCACGACGGTCGCGGTGGTGCAGTCGATCTTCCTCGTGATTTTCGCCGACGCGCTGTTCTCGATCTTCTTCCTCGAGATCGATTTCTGATGAGCCGCACGACGCAGCCTGTCATCGCCGTGCGCGACGTCGTGAATCGCTTCGGTACGCAGGTCGTGCACGACGGCGTTTCGTTCGACGTGCGCGCGGGGGAGGTCTTCGGCATCGTCGGTGGCTCGGGCAGCGGAAAGTCGGTGCTGCTCAAGACCATGCTCGGCCTGCGCCGGCCGGACGCGGGGAGCGTGGAACTCGAGGGTCGCGACATCACGCGCATGAGCGATCGCGAGCTGCGCGACGTGAAGCGGCGATACGGCGTCACGTTCCAGCACGGCGCACTGTTCACGTCGCTCACGGTGACGGAGAACGTGATCCTGCCGGTCGTCGAGGCGATGGAACTCGGGGAGGAGACGCTGCAGGCCCTCGCGGAGCTGAGGCTTCGCATGGTCGGTCTGCCGGTCGAGGCCGGCACCAAGTTCCCCGCCCAGCTTTCGGGCGGCATGGTCAAGCGTGCCGCCCTCGCTCGTGCGCTCGCGCTCGACCCTGTCCTGCTGTTCCTCGACGAGCCCACCGCCGGCCTGGACCCGATCGCGGCCACGGCCTTCGACGAGCTCGTGCTGTATCTGCGGCGTACGCTGGGGCTGACGGTCGTCATGGTCACCCACGATCTGGACACCCTTGCGCGGACGTGTGATCGTGTGGCCGTGCTGGTCGACCGCAAAGTCATCGTCGATACGCTCGCAGGCATCGTCCGCAACGAGCACCCCTGGATCCGAGAATATTTCCACGGTGCGCGGGGCCGCGTGATCGGCAACGGACGGGACGACGGCGGGGAGTCCACGCGTGGAACGTGACGCGAAATATGCCACCGTCGCACTGTTCGCGATCGCGTGCATCGCCGCGGCGGTCGCGTTCATCTGGTGGTACTCGGGCCGGGGCGACCGGCGCGACTACCAGGCGTACGAGATCTACTTCGAAGGCACCGTCAGCGGCCTGTCGAAGGGCAGTCCCGTGCGCTACCTCGGCGTCGACGTCGGTCGCGTCACCTCGCTCTCGATCGATCGCGAGGACCCCAGTCGCGTCAAGGTCGTGGCCGAGATCGACGCGATGGCCCCGGTGTCAGGCGCCACGCAGGCCAAGCTCGGGCTGCTCGGCCTCACCGGCCTCCTGTACATCGACCTGCAGCAGGACCCCAAGGCGCACGCGACTCGACAGTTGCCGACCGGCGAACGCTACCCCGTCATCGCCTCGCGCAAGGGCACGATCGAGGCCTCCGTCGAGCGGTTGCCGCAGATCCTGAGCCAGGCGTCCGACATCCTCGGGCGGGTCGAGCGCCTCCTGGCCGATGAGAACGTCCGCTCGATCGGCGCGACGCTTGCCAACCTCGAGCAGGCGACCGCGCAGCTGCCCGCCACGCTCGCGGATGCGCAGGCCCTCGCGGCCGACCTGCGTCGAGTCTCGGTGACGACGCTCGAACTGACGACGCGCATGAACCAGACGCTCGCCGACACCCAGCCCGACTTGCGCGCCACGCTCGCCAACGCCCGCGTCACGTCGGAAAGGCTCGCGCGCACTGCCGACGGCATCGAACGACTCCTCGACAACCGCGAAGGGGGGTTCGGCCGCTCGGCCAGCGCCAGCGTCGCCGAACTGCAGCAGCTCGTGATCGACGCGCGTGGCGCCAGCAACGAATTTCGCGAGCTCGCGCGCGAGCTGCGCGAACATCCGTCGAGCCTGCTCCGCGAGCGTGCCGATGCCGGCGTGGAGATGCCGCAATGACCCTTCCCGATAACGGAGTTCGGCGCATCGGACCGCTGCTGGTCGCCGCGGCGCTGCAGACCGGCTGTGCGTCGCAATGGCTGGATTCGAACGTGCCGGCGCCGGCGTCGTACCGCCTCGGCACGCCCTCGTCGGTGGCAGAAGCCGGGGTCACGCCGCGCGCGGTCGGGCTGGCACTCACCGTGGCGCGCCCGCGTGCATCGACGGCCCTCGACACCGACCGGATCGCCGTGATCCCGGCGCTGAGTCGATTCGACTATTACTCCGACGTGCGCTGGGCCGAGGCAGCGCCGCAGATGTTGCAGCAGAGCCTCGTCGCTGCGCTCGAGTCCTCGAGACGTTTCGCCGGCGTCTTCGCCGCGCCGGCGCGCGTGCCGGCCGAGCTGATGCTCGACGTCGAGCTGCGTCACTTCGAGGCCGTCGCGACCGCAGGCAATGCGGCGCCGTCGGCACACGTGCAGCTGCAGGTGAGCCTCGTCGATTCGCGCCGCGCCACGCGCGTGACGAGCTTCGTGAGCGACGCCCGCGTGCCGGCGAGGCAGAATCGACGGGCCGAGATCGTCGCCGCGTTCGAGGAGGCCAATGCACGCGTCGTCGCCGACGTCGTGACGCGCATCAGCGCCGCCGCCGCGAGCCTCGATTCCCCGCCCGGCGCCGGGCAATAGCGAAGCCCACGCGTCGTCGAGGCAGTCAGCGCGGCAGCACGTCCAGGCGCTGCTGCAGTTCCGTCTGGTCCGCGACGACGAGGCACTGCGTCGGGAGCGCCTCGCGCGCGACCGCCTGCGCGCCGTGGCCACCGACCCAGATCGGCACGTCCGGGCCGAGTCCGTCGCGCAGCATCGCGAGGTCGGCCGGCAATCGTTCCGCGCCCTCGAGCAGCAGCACGCTCAACGCGACGAGGGCGGCGCCGATCTCTCGCGCATAGCGGGCGATTTCCTGCGCGGGCACGTCGGGCCCGAGGTAGTGGATCTTGAACCCGCGGCTGGCACAGACCATGGCCGACATCAGCAGGCCGAGTTCGTGGCGTTCGCCCGGCAGCGTTGCGAAGACGATCGACTGCCGCCGCTCCGCCGTGCGAGCGTAGGTCTCGACGATCAGGCCGATGTGCCGGCGGACGGTGCTCGAGACCAGTCGCTCCTGTGCGATCGAGAACTCGCCGACGTGCCACCGATCGCCGACCTCGCGCAGCAGCGGCTCCAGCACCCCGTGGATCAGCCGCGCCGGCGACATCAGCGAGACGGCCAGCGTGAGCGCCTGTTCGCACTCGGCCGGGGAGTAGCGGCGCGCAGCGTCGAGGATGCGCTCGACGAACGTGGTCGCCATGACCGACGGCGGGCGCCGCTCCGGTTCGTGCAGCAGCCGGGCCAGCGACGTCTCGTCCAGGTGGACCAGCCGGCCGATCGGATGGCCGCGCTCGGTCGCTTCCCGCAGCCGGCGCAGCCGCAGGACATCCTCGGCCCGGTAGACGCGGCGGCCCATGTCGTCCCGCTGTGGAACGACTGCGCGGTAGCGACGCTCCCAGGCCCGGAGCGTCTCGACGGTCAGGCCCGTGGCCTGTGAGACGGCCTTGATCGAATACATGTCGGACTGTTCTGCGGCGCGGCCCGGTCGGATTCAGCGCCGGCCGGAACGGGGTCAGGCCGGCAGGCGGAGGATCGGATGTTCACCGGTCGCCTGCCGCACGAGCAACTCCAGGAAGGCGCTGCTCGTGATCGGGTCGCCGAACAGCCGGCCCTGGCCGAGCTGGCACCCGCTGTGGAGCAGGAAATAGCGCTGCTCGTCGGTCTCGATGCCCTCGGCGATGACCTGCAGGCCGAGGCTGCGGCCCATCTCGATGATGGTGCGGATGATCGTGGCGTCGTCCGGGTCGGTCGCCGCGTTGGTGACGAAAGAGCGGTCGATCTTCAGCGTGCTGATCGGAAACTGCTGCAAGGCGCTCAGGCTCGAATAACCCGTGCCGAAGTCGTCGATCGAGAGATGGACGCCCATCGCACGCAATTCGTCGAGCAGCGGCAGCGTGCGCTCGGCGTCGAGCATCAGGGTGGTCTCGGTAATCTCCAGCTCGACCGCCGACGGGGCCACCTTGTGGCGCTCGAACACGGACCGGCAGCGTGGGATGAAGCTCGCCTGGTTCAGTTCCTTGAGCGACAGGTTGATCGCGATGCGCCCGGGGTCGCTGACCTTCTGCTTCCAGATCGCATAGTCGGCGCACACCTGGTTCAGGACCCAGGCGCCGATGTCGAGGATCAACCGCGACTCCTCGGCGAGCGGGATGAACTGCGAGGGTGCGATCTCGCCGTGACCCGGCAGGCGCCAGCGCAGCAGCGCCTCGGCGCCCACGACCTCGCCGCTCGCGAGGTCGACCTTGGGCTGGTAGCGCACGACGAACTCGTCGCGCTCGAGGGCGCGCCGCAGCTTGCTCTTGAGCAGCAGCCGTTCCACGGCGGCCGCGTTCATCTCGGGCACGTAGAACACGTGGCAGTTCCGCCCCTGGCGCTTCGCGTGGTACATCGCCGCGTCGGCGTTGCGGATCAGGTCGATCACGTTGTCCGCGTGCTCGGGCACGAACGCGACGCCGATGCTCGCCGTGACGTCGATCTCTTGGCCGGGCAGGTGCAGCGGCTTCGCGATCTCGGTCAGCACGAGCCGCGCGAGATCCGCGGCCTGGTCGTGTCGCTCCTGTTCGCCCTCGATGCCCTCGGCGAATACGGCGAACTCGTCGCCCGCAAGGCGGCCCACGACCGCCTCGCGCGGCAGCGCGCGCGACAGTCGCTCGCTCAGCGTCTCGAGCACGCGGTCGCCGGTGTCGTGGCCGAACGTGTCGTTGATCTCCTTGAAATTGTCGACGTCGACGTACAGCAGCACGAGGCCGCGCCCCTGGCGCGTGCTGCGCGTGATGGCCTGGTGCAGCATGTGCTGGAACTGCAGCCGGTTCGGCATCTTGGTCAGCGTGTCGAACCGCGCGAGGTAGCGGATGCGACGCTCGGCTCGCTTGCGGTCGGTGATGTCGCGCAACACGACGATGTGGCCGCGCCCCGCGGCGGCGTCGCTGCGTCCGAGCGGGGAGATGGTGACCGCGACCGGGATGGTCTGGCCGCGCTGCGTGCGGATCACGGTCTCCCCGGGCTCGGCCGCGAGTCGCGCGAGGTCGAAGGCCGCGCGGTGGTCCGGCGCGACGACGTCGGCGAACAGCGTGCCCACCAGGCTCTCCGTGCCGAAGAGCCGGTCGGCCGCCGCATTGGCGGTGCGGATGCGGCCGTCCGGCGACGTGACGAGCACGGCGTCGCTCATGCCGTTCAGCACGTCGTCGAGGTAATCGCGCGAGATCGTCGTGCTCGCGAGCGCGCGGCGCATCTGTTCGAGCGCCCGTTCCAGCGACGCCACTTCCGCCACGCCGCTCACGGGCACAGGCTCGGCGTACCGGCCGCGACCGATGAGCTGCGCATTGTTCATGAGGGCGGTCAGCGCCCGATCGACGCGAGTGAGCAGCGCCGCGGTGACGCCGCCGGCAAGCGCGGTGAGCAGCAGTCCGACGACGACCATCAGGGCGACACGACGCGACCCGTTGCTCGCGGCGAGGTGGTCGATCTGCTCGCGCAATTCGGCGATGCGTGCGTCGTCCGTCGGCAGCGAGCCGATCGTCGACAGCTCGGCCATCATGGCGCGCAGGTGGGCCGATTCGTGGCGGGCCGACATCGTGGCGCTGGTGGCGACGATCGCGGTCAGCAGGACGCCCGCCGCGACAACGGCAAGGACGTAACGTAGCTTGAGACTTCGACCGATCATCCGCGTATCGTGCCTGTGCTTGCGTCCGTGGCGCTTGCCAGCTGGCGGACTCGTTTTCTAGTGTGTGCGCGGCACCGACCTGCGGGGCATCATATCCCCCTTTGACTGCGCGCGCGCGCTGCGGTTCGTCGAGGCCCAGGATGCAAAGTATTCCGACACCCGTTTTCGAGACTCCGGCCGCATGAACGTGCTCGAACTGACCGGTCGTTCACGGGCACACGTCATCGACGTCGACCAGCCGCGCTGCAGTCTCCACTTCGAGGTCGTGACCTCGTACATGGCGATGCGGGACGCCGCCCGACGCGAGGGCATCGACCTGCAGGCCGTCTCGAGCCATCGCGACTACGACCGGCAACTCGCGCTGTGGAACCGCAAATGGCGCGGCGAGCGGCCCCTGTACTCGCGCGACGGCCGCCTGCTGGATCGGGCGGCATTGTCGGAACCGCAACTCGTCGACGCGATCCTGGCCTGGTCCGCGCTCCCGGGCGGCAGCCGCCACCACTGGGGCACCGACGTCGACGTCGTCGACGTTGCTGCGATGCCCGCGGGCTATCAGGTGCAGCTGCTGCCGGCCGAGTATGCCGTCGACGGCGTCTTCGCACGGCTGACGGCCTGGCTCGACCGCCACATGGGGCGCTTCGGGTTCTTCCGACCGTACGGCTCGGACCGCGGCGGCGCCGGCATCGAGCCCTGGCACCTGAGCTATGCCCCGGTCGCCACGGAGGCCATGGAGGCTCTGTCGCTGTCGGTGTTGCGCGCCGCGATCGCGCAGGGCGACATGCTCGGCAAGGAAGCGGTGCTCGACCGCCTGCCGGAGATCTACACCCGTTTCATCCTGGCGATCGACCCGCCTTGCGCAATTGGGCGTCGCGGAAGGCCTGTACGCGCTTGAGAAACCAGCGCGGGAACCAGCGCTTGAGCCGCCACGCCAGCCGGTACTCGCGCGGCCACACGACGTAGGTGTCGCCCGCAGCGGCGGCCCCGAGCAATGCCGTGGCCGCTTCGTCGGGGTCGTGTCCGGAGTGGTCCATCAGGTCGTGCGCGAGGCGGTTCTCTTCCGGCGGCGCGCGCATGTGGTCGAGCAGGTGCGTCCGGAAAAAGCCCGGCATTGCCACGGAGACCTGCAGCCCGGTGCCCGCGAGTTCGCTGACCAGCGTCTCGCTGAGCGAGATCACGGCCGCCTTGGTCGCGTTGTAAGCCGCCATCTGCGGTGCAGCGGCGAAGCCCGCAGAGCTCGCGACGTTGAACACGAGGCCGCTGCGCTGACGTTTGAGGACCGGCAGCGCCGCCCGGCAGCCCCAGACGACGCCGAGCAGGTTGATCCCGACGATCCACTCCCAGTCCTCCACGGGGGTGACCTCGACGGGCCCCGCCACGGCGACCCCTGCGTTGTTCACCAGCACGTCGAGGCCGTCGTGCGCCCGCGCGAAGCTGGCGATCGCCTCGGCCACGAAGGCCGGGACCGCGACGTCGCCGCAGTGCCCGGTCACGTCGCGGGCGCCCTGCTGGCGCAGGTCGGCCACGGCACGCTCCAGCTCGGGCCCGTCGACGTCGAGCAGGCCGAGCGTCCAGCCGTCCCGGGCCAGCAGGCGCGCGATGGCGAGGCCCAGGCCGCTGGCGGCGCCGGTGATGAAGGCGCGCTTTGCGGGAAAGCGACGGGACAGTAAGGTAGCGGGGGAGGCGGAAGTCATCCGGCCATGCTAGCCGGGCGGATCGCCCGGCGAAACGGGGCGCTGGTCGGACTCCGCGGACGGCATCCAGAGAGCCGCATGCGTAAGGTCCACACCGCGGAGTCGCTCGTCGAGGCTGCACACCTGCGCAACCTGCTCGAGGCCGCTGGCATCGCCTGCTTCGTGCGCAACGAAGGGCTCGCCGGCGTGATCGGCGAGATCCCGTTCGTCGAGTGCTGGCCCGAACTCTGGGTGGTTCGTAACGGGGAGGCGCTGCGGGCCCGCGGCCTGATCGACGAGGCGCGTCGCCCGCAGCCCGCGGTCGGGCCGGACTGGCGCTGCGAGCGCTGCGGCGAGACGGTCGAAGCGCAATTCGATGCGTGCTGGCGCTGCTGCAGCGGCGACGGCGCGGGCCGGGAGCCAGACGGCGCATAGGCGGGGCGGGCAAACCAGCGATGACCATGATCGACAGGACTCTGACGATTGCGCGGCGCTACAACGGCCCGCCGGACTCGGGCAACGGCGGCTACGTATGCGGCGTGCTCGCCGTGGCGGCTGGAGACGCCGTGCGCGTGCGGCTCCTCATGCCCCCTCCTCTGGATCGGCCGCTGTCGGTGGTGGCGGACGAGCAGACGGGCTCCTTCATGCTCCGCGACGGCGAGAAGCCGGTCGCCGCCGCGCTGCCGTCGCAGCTTCAGCTCGAGGTTCCCTCCGCGCCACCGTACGTGCAGGCCGTCTGGGCCTCCCAGCACTACGCCGGCTTCAAGCAGCACACGTTTCCGGACTGCTTCGTCTGCGGGCCGCACCGACGCCGCGGCGACGGCTTGCGGATCTTTCCGGGCCTGCTGGACTCGGGCATCGTCGCCGCGCCCTGGCTGCCGGCCGACGACCTCGACGGCGGCGACGGCAAGGTTGCGGTCGAGTTCCACTGGGCCGCGCTGGACTGCCCCGGCTACTTCGCGCTGGTCGGGGACAACCCCCGCCCGATGCTGCTCGGCGAGATGCAGGCGCACGTCGACCGGCGCGTGCACGTCGGCGAGCCCTGCACCGTCATCGGTTGGGCGATGGGCTGCGAGGGCCGCAAGCATTACTCCGGCACCGCGATCTTCGATGAGGACGGGGAACTGTGCGCCCGGGCGAAGGCGACGTGGGTGGAGATGGCGAAGAGTGTCTAGTGTTCAGTGTCTAGTGTTCAGTCGGACGTCCGACTATCCGCTAGACACTGTCCGCTGGACACTGGTCAGCGTCTTGCGAGCAAGACGCTGACCAGTCCCGCCGCCGTCAGCAACGCACCGGGCAGCCAGTCGACGCGCAGCGCGAGCCAGACGATTCCCGCGAGCAGCACTGCCGCCCCGATGATGGTCTGGTCGCGCCGTCGACCACTGTCACGGATCTCGCGTCGCAGTTCCTCGTAAGGCGCCTGGTCCATGCGGATCCTCAGCGTGCCTTCGCCCGCCTTCTGGATGAACTGCTGCAACAGTTGCGGCAGCGCCCGCACGGCCTCGTTGATGTCGGGCAGCTGGCGCCGGAACTGCTCGGCGAAACTGCGGCCGCTGAACCGGTCGGCCGCCCACTCCTGCAGGATCGGTTGCGCCGTCTTCCAGAGGTCGAGCTGCGGGTAGAGCTGGCGACCGAGGCCCTCGATCTGCAGCATGGTCTTCTGCAGCAGCAGCAACTGCGGCTGCACGCGCATGTCGAAGCGGCGCGCGATCTCGAACAGGCGCATCAGCACCGTCGCGAACGAGATTTCCTCGAGCGGCTTGTTGAAGATCGGCTCGCAGACCGTGCGCACCGCCGCCTCCAGCTCGTCGACGCGCGTGTCGACGGGCCCCCAGCCCGAGTCCACGTGCAGCCGTGCGACCCGGTTGTAGTCGCGCTCGAAGAACGCGAGGAAGTTCTCGGCGATGTAGTGCTGGTCGCGCGCGTCGAGCGTGCCGACGATGCCGAAGTCGACCGCCGCGTAGACCGGGCGCTCCGGGTCCTGCGTCTGCACGAAGATGTTCCCGGGGTGCATGTCGGCGTGGAAGAAGTTGTGCCGGAACACCTGGGTGAAGAAGATCTCGACGCCGTTCTCCGCAAGGACCTGGATGTTCACGTTGCGCCGGCGCAGCTCGTCCATGTCGTTGACGAGTACGCCGTGAATCCGTTCCATGACCATCACGTCCGGACGGCAGTAGTCCCAGTGCACCTGCGGCACGTAGAGCAGGTCGCAGCCCGCGAAGTTGCGCTTGAGCTGGGCTGCGTTCGCCGCCTCGCGCATGAGGTCGAGCTCGTCGATGATCGTGCGCTCGTACTCGCCGACGACTTCGACCGGGCGCAGGCGATGGCCCTCGCTCGAGTAGTCGCGCGCGAGCTGCGCAAGCACGTACATGACCTCGAGGTCGCGCTCGATCTTCTCCTGCACTCCGGGCCGGACGACCTTGACCACGACTTCCTCGCCGCTGCTCAGCCGCGCGGTGTGCACCTGCGCGATCGAGGCCGCGGCGAGCGGCTCGTCGTCGAAGCGCTCGAACACTTCCCCGGCGGGCCGGCCATAGGCGCGGGCGATGATGACCTTCGCGTCCTGCACCGGGAACGGCGGCACGCGGTCCTGCAGCTTGGCGAGTTCGTCCGCGATGTCGGGCGGCAGCAGGTCGCGCCGCGTCGAGAGTGCCTGGCCGAACTTGACGAATATCGGCCCGAGTTCCTCGAGCGCGAGCCGGATGCGTTCGCCGCGCGGACCGCCCTTGCGCCGCTCGAACCAGGTGGCGGGCGACAGGTAGAACGCGAATCGCAGCGGGCGGAACAGGTGCGTCGCGAGGATGAACTCGTCGAGGTCGTGCCGCACGAGCACGCGCTGGATGTCGAGGAGGCGGGTGGCGACGCGCAGGCGCATGGGAAGTGTCTGGCGGTTGGCGGTTAGCGGTCAGGCGGAGAGCTGCGCGTCACTCGTTCGCATCGCGACGTTGCGACTCGAGTCGCGCGAGGCGGGCTTCGAGCCGGTCGGCAGCCTCGCGCAGGTGGTCGACCGCCTCGAGAAATTCCTCGATCTCGACTCGCGTCGGCACGTCGCGGCCCTCCTCCTGCAGATACTCGGCCACGTTCTGCGCGAACGAATCGGCCGCCTTGCGGCCCCAGCCGAGGATGCCGCGTGCGAGGTTAGCGACCTGGTGGGCGGCGACGTCGCCGATGACCCGCGAGAGTTCCTCCTCGAAGTCGGGCTGAGCCTGCTGCAGCAGGTTCTGGAAGCGCTGGGCGACTTCGGCGTCGCCTTCGATACGGACGCCGGCGCTGCGCATTCCGTCTGCGCCGGCGCGGCCGACGAGCGAGAGCAGGCCGAGCGGCGTGCCCGCCAGGCGCGCGTCGACGTCGCCCTCGTGCCGGGTGTCGATGGCGATGCGGCCGTCGCCGATCTTGAAATAGAGCGTGACCGGCGTGCCTTCGAGCGCCAGCGCGAGCACGCGGCCGTCGAGTTGCGCGGTGAGCGTGGTTGCGCGCGTCGATTGCCCGACGTTGCGGTTCAGCACCGTCGCGAGCTGGCGGAGCAGAGCGTCGACCGGGGCCGCGCTCAATACCTGAACCCCTTGTGCAGGGCGACGATGCCGCCGCTCAGGTTCTCGCAGCGGCAGTCCTCGAGCCCCGCCTCGCGCATCATGCCGAGCAGGGTCTGCTGGTCCGGGAACCGGCGGATCGACTCGGCCAGGTAGCGATAGCTGTCCGGGTCGTTGGCGATCCGCCCACCGAGCCACGGCAGCACGCTGAACGAGTACAGGTCGTAGACCGGTTTCAGGCCCGGGAACGTCGGCTTGGAGAACTCGAGGATCAGCAGGCGGCCGCCGGGCTTCAGCACGCGGCGCATCGACGCGAGCGCCGCCTGCTTGTCCGTGACGTTGCGCAGGCCGAACCCGATCGTGACGCAGTCGAACGTCTCGTCGGCGAAAGGCAGGCACTCCGCGTTCGCGAGCGAGAAGCGCACGTTGCGCAGCAGGCCGCGGTCGAGCAGGCGGTCGCGTCCGACCTCGAGCATCGCCGCGTTGATGTCCGAGAGCACGACCAGGCCGTTCTCGCCCACCTGCCTGGCCATGCCGGCCGCGAGGTCGCCCGTGCCGCCGGCCACGTCGAGGCCCCACTGGCCGGGCCGCAGCCCGGTCTGCGCGAGCGTGTGCCGTTTCCAGAGCCGATGCACGCCGGCCGACATCAGGTCGTTCATGATGTCGTACTTGTCGGCGACCGAATCGAAGACCGCGCGCACGCGGCGGGCTTTCTCGCTGGCCGGGACCTGTTCGTAGCCGAAGTCGACCGAAGGGGTTGCGGACGACGGGTCGACGCGGGAGGGACGCTGTTCGCTCATGGGAGCCGCAATTCTACGCGGTTCGGGGTCGCCGCCGCTGCCGCATCAGGCGGGGGTGCGTCAGCGCTTGAACGACCTCGCGGCCGGCACCGGGGTCGGGTACGGCAGCCCCAGTCGGGCGACGCGGTCCAGGTAGTGCTGCCACTTCTCCGCGTACGTTGCGCCGAGCTCGTACAGGTAGCCCCAGGCATAGAGCCCGGAGTCGTGGCCGTCGTCGAAAACGAGCCGCACTGCGTAGTGGCCGACGGGGTCCACGGACGTGACCTGCACCTCGTGCTTGCCGAGCTGCAGCGTTTCCTGGCCCGGACCGTGGCCCTTGACCTCCGCGGACGGCGAATGGACGCGCAGGTATTCGAACGGCAGCTCGAAGCGCCTGCCGTCGTCGAAGGCGACTTCGAGCAGCCGCGATTGCCGCCGCAGCTTGATCTCGAGCGGCTTGCGCTCCGCCCAGTACGCCGCGCCGTCGTCCGTGCTCACAGGATGTACCTCGCGAGGTCCTCGTCCTTGGCGAGCTCGCCCAGGCTCGCGTCGACATAGGCGCGATCGACGACGAGAGCGCTGCCGGAACGGTCGGATGCCTCGTAGCTGATCGACTCGAGCAGCCGTTCCATGACCGTGTGCAGCCGTCGCGCGCCGATGTTCTCGGTGCGCTGGTTGACGTCGAATGCGACCTCGGCAATGCGCCGGACGCCGCCTTCGTCGAAACGGAGCTCGACGCCCTCGGTCTCGAGCAGCGCCGCGTACTGCGTGCAGAGCGATGCGTCCGGCTCGGTCAGGATCCGCACGAAATCGTCGACCCCGAGCGCCTGGAGCTCGACGCGGATCGGCAGGCGCCCCTGCAGCTCGGGGATCAGGTCGGACGGCTTCGACATGTGGAACGCGCCGGAGGCGATGAACAGGACGTGGTCCGTCTTCACCATGCCGTACTTGGTGTTGACGGTACTGCCCTCCACGAGCGGCAGCAGATCCCGCTGTACGCCTTCGCGCGAGACGTCGACGCCCGAAACCGTGCCCTGCTGGCGCGCAATCTTGTCGATCTCGTCCAGGAAGACGATGCCGTTCTGTTCGGCACTGCGCAGCGCCTGGGCCTTGAGCTCCTCTTCATTGATGAGCTTCGCGGCTTCCTCTTCGGTCAGCAGCTTGAACGCTTCCCTGACCTTGAGCCGGCGCGAGCGCGTGCGCCCTCCGCCGAGGCTCGAGAACATGCCTTGCAGCTGCTGCGACAATTCCTCCATGCCGGGAGGCGCCATGATCTCGACGCTCGGTGGCACGGCGCGCAGTTCGATCTCGAGTTCCCGTTCGTCGAGCTGGCCTTCGCGCAGCATCTTGCGGAAGCGCTGCCGCGTGTCGTTGTCCCTGGGCGCCGGCGCGGATTCCTCCGACCGAAGGCCGAAGCCGACGGTCGGGTCCGTCGAGCGCGGACGCGGCAGCAGCTCGTCGAGGATGCGTTCCTCGGCGGCGTCCATCGCACGGTGACGGACCTTTTCCATTTCCTGCTCGCGGGTCATCTTCACGGCCACGTCGACCAGGTCCTTGATGATCGAGTCGACCTCGCGGCCGACGTACCCGACCTCGGTGAACTTCGTCGCCTCGACCTTGATGAACGGCGCGTTGGCGAGCCGCGCGAGACGACGTGCGATCTCGGTCTTGCCGACGCCGGTCGGGCCGATCATCAGGATGTTCTTGGGCGTGATCTCCGCCCGCAGAGGTTCTCCCACCTGCATGCGTCGCCATCGGTTGCGCAGCGCGATCGCGACCGCGCGCTTCGCCGACGCCTGTCCGACGATGTGCTTGTCCAGTTCCTGGACGATCTCGCGGGGGGTCATGGATGACATGGCAGGTCGGGACGTGTCTAGTGTCCAGTGTCTAGGGGTTAGTCGGAGCGGCTACGCCGCGCCGCCGACGCAGCCGGCTTCTGACTGAACACCAGACACTGGACACTGGGCACTACTTACAGTTCCTCGATCGTCATATTCCGGTTGGTGTAGATGCAGATGTCGGCCGCGATGCCGAGCGCGCGCTCGACCACGGAGCGCGCGTCGAGCGTCGTGTTCTGCACCAGGGCGAGCGCCGCGGCCTGCGCGAACGGGCCGCCCGAGCCGACCGCGACGAGGTCGTGCTCGGGCTCGATCACGTCGCCGTTGCCCGAGATCACGAGCGAATGCGCCTGGTCCGCCACCAGCAGCAGAGCCTCGAGCCGGCGCAGGCTCCGGTCGCTGCGCCAGTCCTTGGCCAGTTCGATCGCGGCGCGCATCAGGTTGCCGTACTGCTGCAGCTTCGACTCGAACCGCTCGAACAGCGTGAAAGCGTCGGCAGTGCCGCCCGCGAATCCAGCGATGACCTTGCCGTCGTGCAGCCGCCGCACCTTGCGCGCGTTGCCCTTCATGACGGTGTTGCCGAGCGTGACCTGGCCGTCGCCGCCCATGGCGACGCGACCGTCGCGCCGGACGCAGAGGATGGTGGTGCCGTGGGGTTCGAATGAAGGCATGACCGATAGGGGATAGGGGATAGGGGATAGGGGATAGTGTAAGAGCTGAAGTCACGGGCGGCGGAGACACTCCTTCACTAACCCCTATCCCCTGTCCCCTATCCCCTTCTTCTTCCGCGCACGGGGGTGCGCGGCGTCGTAGATGCGGGCGAGGTGCTGGAAGTCAAGATGGGTGTAGACCTGGGTGGTGCTGAGGTTCGCGTGGCCGAGGAACTCCTGCACGGAGCGCAGGTCGCCGGACGACTCGAGCAGGTGGGACGCCGCGGAGTGGCGGAACATGTGTGGGTGCACGTGCTCCGGCAGGCCCTGGAGACG
Organism: Steroidobacteraceae bacterium; assembly: GCA_035691185.1. Taxonomy (GTDB): domain Bacteria; phylum Pseudomonadota; class Gammaproteobacteria; order Steroidobacterales; family Steroidobacteraceae; genus RPQJ01. The sequence continues at coordinate 1,214 of DASSJN010000106.1, read as the reverse complement.
GGCCCAGCGCGCAATGCGGCGCTGCACGATCCGCGGCCCGAGCCGGCCGCCGTTCTGGCCGACGAAGACCGCCTGTTCGCCGACGTCGGCGATCGTGGCGCGTTCCGACAACCATCGCCGCAGCGCGTCTGCAGCGTGCCGGCCGACCGGAACGATCCGCTCCTTGCGGCCCTTGCCCAGCACGAGCACCTCGCGGCCGGGCAGGTTCAGGTTGGACAGGTTCAGCCCGAGGAGTTCGGACAGTCGCAACCCGGACGAATAGAGCAGCTCCATGATCGCCTTGTCGCGGATGCCGAGGCGGTCGTCGGTGCGGAACTCGAGCAGGCGAGCCATCGTGTCCGTGTCGAGCGGCTTGGGCAGGCGCTTGCTCGCCTTGGGCGCGCGAATGTCCGCCGCGGGGTCGCGCCGGACGTCCGGCCTCGTCTCCTGCAGCAGGAAGCGAAACAGCCCGCGGCAGGCCGAGAGCCGGCGCTGGATGCTGCGCGGCGACAACCCGCGTCGATGCTCGCGCGCCGCGAACATGCGGATGTGCTGGGAGTCGACTTCCGACCACGCGGTGAGCCCCTGCGTCGCGCAGTAGTCGACGAGCGCGGCGAGGTCGCGGCCGTAATTGCTCGCGGTGTGCGGCGACAACTGACGCTCGTGTCGCAGGCTCGCCAGGTAGCGTTCCACGCCCGCCGCGAGCGGCTGGACCGTCATGCCAGCCGCGACGCGACCGCTTCCGTGACGATCTCGCCGATGCGCACCAGGAAATCGGTGCTCATGGTCGGCAGGTAGCGCTCGGTGTCGTGGCTGGCGATCGCCAGCAGGCCGAGCACGGCACGCTCCCCGAGCGGAATCAGCACCGTCGAGCCGACCTGGCTGCCGTCGCCGCCGAAGAGGTATTCGCGCTGCGTATCGCGGATCTGGCCACTGCGCGGTCGCGCCGACTCGAAGAAGGTCTCGAAGATCCTGAGCTCTGCACTGCCGCGCGACACTACGCGCACGTGCGATTCGTGCCGCGGGGCAGCCCCGAACTGAAGATCTTCGAAACGTTCTTCGAGTCCGCGCGGCCGCGCAGCGGCCAGATCCGCGACACGCAGCGCGAATACCTGTTTGGCGGCGACGGGAGCGGGGTCGGCTCGACCGTCCTCGTGCCGCTCGGCGACCGGGCGAGCCTCGGCCTGCTCGCGATCGCGAGCAACGACACCGAGCGCTACCTGCCGACCATGAGC
>DASSJN010000105.1:0-4933 GCA_035691185.1 Steroidobacteraceae bacterium | reverse complement strand
TTCCTGGGCATCCTTCTCGCGGTCGACGGGCTTGTTGTCGGGCACGCCCGGCAGCGGCACTGCGGGCAGCTACGCGAACATCCGGATCTCGGTCACGGATGGCCTGAACGTGTCGTCGCTTCCGGCATTCTCGATCACTGTGACCTCCACCCAGAACGAGACCGACCTGGTTTCCGGCTCGCCGACCATCTCCGGCTATCCGCCGACCAGCGTCGAGGCGGGGGCGGCCTATGTCTTCGTCCCGACCGCCTCCGATCCGAACCAGCAACCGCTGACGTTCTCGATCACGAACCGTCCGGCCTGGGCCGGGTTCGATGCCGCCACAGGGCGGCTCAGCGGCACCCCGGCGGCGACCCAGGTCGGGACCTATTCCAACGTGGTCATTACTGCCTCTGACGGCAGTGCCACGGCCTCGCTTCCGCCGTTCTCGATCACGGTCACGCCGCCCGAGGTCTCGGGCAGCGCCGTGCTGACCTGGCAACCGCCACAGCAGAACGTCGACGGCTCCGCACTCACGAACCTCGCTGGTTATCGCGTACGATACGGACAGTCCGTGTCGGCGCTCAGTCAAGTGCTCGATCTGCCGAGCCCGGCGTACACCACGGTAATGATCGAGCAACTGGCCAGCGGCACCTGGTACTTCGGCGTCGAGGCCTACACCGACGCCAACGTCGCCAGCACGCTCTCGAGCCTGGTGCAGAAACTCGTGCCCTGACCCTGGTCCCCCGGGCGCGCACCGGCGCCGGCGGGCCCCCACGGCACTCCACGTCCGCGCGGAACGGGATCACACTTTCGCACGCGGGCGGCGCGGTATCATGCAGGACCGCACGGCGAGCATCGAGCCGGGCAATGGAGTGGAATTGAGCTCGAACAAGCCTACGCTCCTGGTCGTCGAGGACGATCCGGGCCTGCAGACGCAGTTGAAATGGTGCTTCGAGGGATACGAGGTCGTCCTGGCCGGCGACCGCCCGGCCGCGATGGCTGCGCTGCGCCGGTACGAACCCCCGGTCGTGCTGCAGGACCTCGGCCTGCCGCCGGACCCGGAGGGGGTCTCGGAAGGGTTCGCGACGCTGCAGGAGATCATCCGGCTCGCCCCGCGCACGAAGGTCATCGTCGTCACGGGGCAGCTCGACCGCGAAAACGCCGTCAAGGCGGTCGGCCAGGGCGCCGTGGACTTCTACCAGAAGCCGGTCGACACCGACGTGCTGCGGCTGATCGTGGACCGCCAGTTCTACATCCATGGGCTCGAGTCCATGAACCTGGCGCTGCAGCGGGCACAAGGTCCGGAGCCCCTCGCGGGCGTGATCGCGACGAGCGATGCGATGACGCGCGTGTGCCGGACGATCGAGAAAGTCGCGCCTACGATGGCCACGACGCTGCTGCTCGGGGAAAGCGGCACGGGCAAGGAACTGCTCGCGCGCGCCGTGCACGCACTGAGCCCGCGCGCAGAGAAGAACTTCGTGGCCATCAACTGTGCCGCGATCCCGGACACGCTGCTGGAGTCCGAGCTTTTCGGCCACGAGAAAGGTGCCTTCACCGGGGCCGTGAAGCAGACCCAGGGCAAGTTCGAGGTCGCAAACGGCGGCACGCTGTTCCTGGACGAGATCGGTGACATGCCGCTGCCGTTGCAGGCAAAGCTGCTGCGGTTCCTGCAGGACCGCTGTCTCGAGCGCATCGGCGGCCGCGAGCGCATCCCGGTCGACGTCCGCATCGTCTGCGCCACGAACAAGGACCTGCAGGCGATGATCGGGCGCAACGAGTTCCGCGAGGACCTCTTCTATCGCATCAGCGAGGTATCCGTCCGCATCCCGCCGCTGCGTGACCGGATCGGGGACGTGCCCGTGATCGCGCAGTCGATCCTGGAGCGACGCGCGCGCGAGCACGGGCGGACGCTCAAGGGCTTCACGCCCGAGGCGTTGCGTGCGCTGCAGGCGTATCCGTGGCCCGGCAACATCCGCGAGCTCGAGAACCGCATCAGCGGCGCCGTGATCATGGCCGAAGCCAAGTACCTCACGGTCGAGGACCTGGGCCTCCCGGCGGACACGGCCGGGCTCAAGTGGCTCAACCTCCGCGAGGTGCGACATCGTGCGGAGAGCGAGGCGGTGCGCCAGGCCCTGGCGATCACGCAGGGGAACGTCTCGCGCACGAGCGAACTGCTCGGCATCACCCGCCCCACGTTGTACGACCTGATGGGGAAACTGGGCATCCGGGTCGCGGAGGACGAGGCCCCGGGCCCGGCGCCGGCGACGCGATCCACGAGTGCCTCGGGCTGACGTGGAGGCTCCTGCCGAAGCATCGACGACGCCCGCCCGGGTGGGGCGCGTTTCGACGACGTTCCTGGGCGTCGTCGCGGTCGTGGTGGCGGGCCTCGCGGCCTACTGGCCGACCGTGCGGTCCCTGCTTGCCTTCTGGAACGATTACGACAACCTGACCTACAGCCACGGTTACCTCGTGGCCGTCATCTGCGGCTGGCTGCTGTGGCGTGCGCGCTTTCGGCTTGCCGGTGCCGCGAGCCCCTCCTGGACGCGCGCAGGCGTGGCGGCGTTGCTCGCGCTGTCCTTCGCCTGGACGGTCGCGTATGTCGCCGGCATCGAGGTGCTGCACCAGTTGCTGCTGCCGGCGCTGCTGCTCGCAGGCATCTGGGTCTACGCCGGGCGGCAGGCCGCCACCGTCGCCCTGCTGCCGATCGGCTACCTCATCTTCGCCATTCCCGCCTGGGACCAGGTCAACGGTGTCCTCCAGGGGCTCACGGTCTTCGCGGTCACGACGATCCTGAAAGCCATCGCGATCCCGGCCCGGTTCGACGACAACGTCGTTCATCTCGCGAGCGGGTCGTTCGAGATCGCGGGAGGCTGCAGCGGTCTCCACTTCGTCATCGTGGCACTGGCCATTGCGGTGCTTTATGGCGAGCTGGGTCACGATACGCGGCGCAACCGGGTGTCGATCGTCCTCATCGCCCTGGCGATGGCGATCGCGATGAACTGGGTGCGGGTCGCCACGATCATCCTGGCCGGCTACCTGACCGACATGCAGTCGTTCCTCGTGCGCATCGATCACTATTACTTCGGCTGGGCGCTGTTCGCTCTGTTGCTGCTCGTGTTCTTCTGGGGCGTGCCGCGCTGGCTCGACCTGGACCATGGGGGCAATCGGCGGCCCGCGGTCCCGGCTTGCACCCGTGGACGCCGTGCGGACCTGGTCGCCCTCGTCCCCGCGGTGCTGGCGCTGCTGCTCATGCCCTCGCTCGTGACCTGGGCATCGGCCCGGCAGACCCGCGGGGTTGCGGGTCCGCCGGTCATCGAGCCGGCAATTGCCGGCTGGGAAGGGCCATTGCAGGCCGACGACGGCTGGGACCCGGTGTACGCAGGGGCGGATTCACGGCTGCGCGCGGCGTATCGGCGCAATGGCCAGCAGGTCGAGGTCTACGTGGCGGCCTACGCGTTCCAGGCCCAGGGGAAGGAGATCGTCGGTTATGGTAACTCGCTGCTGGGCGAGGGTCGCTGGCGGTCACGATCTTCGGCTTCCACGACGGGCGGGCCGCGCGGGACCGCGTGGCTCGTCGCGACTGATCCGGCGGGCGGCCGCTGGACCCTCGCGCGCGAGTATCTCGTGGCCGGGCGCAGTTTTTCGAACGGGTGGTCGTCGAAACTTTATTATCCGCTTGCGATGCTCGCAGGACGCCCCGAATCCCGCGTCATTGCCGTGGCCGCACGTTGCGGCGACGATTGCGCTGCCGCATCCGAGGCGGTGTCTGGATTCATGGACGATGCAGGCGCCACGCTGCGCGCCTCGGTCGTCGGCAACGGAGCACAACGATGAGAGAACGACGGAGCCTGGGGCGCGTGCGTCGACACGCCGGTGTCGCGCTCGCCTGCATCCTGCTGTCGGCGTGCGGCCTGTTCATGTCCCCCGAACGCCGCATCGAGCGCGCCGAGGACATGATGCAGAAGGGTGACTATGGCAGCGCCGTCATCGAACTGCGCAATGCGCTCGACGAGCAGCCGGACAATGCGAAGGGACGCCTGCTGCTCGCGCGCGCCGCGGTGCAGATCGGCGACTTGCTGACGGCCGACAAGGAAATCGCGCGGGCGATCGAGCTGGGAGCCGAGGCTGACGAGGCCACGCCCCTTGCCGCGGAAATCAAGCTCGGACTCGGCCAGTTCGACCAGCTCGAGAAACTGGTGCAGCCCCCGGCGACCGGGCTCAGCGAGGCCGAGCGACTGATCTACCTGGGATACGCGCAGTTGCGCACGGACCGGGTCGGACAGGCACTCGGCACATTTCAGGCCGCGGCAGCCGCGGATCCGAAGGGCGATGTTGCTCTGCGCGCACAGACGGGTCTCGCGGAAGCTCACGCCCGTTCCGGCGACATCGATGCGGCCCTGCGTGAGCTCGACGCCGTCCTGGCGGTGAACCCGCGTTTCTTCGACGCCAGGCTCGCCAAGGGCATGCTGCTCGTGCAGCGCGGAGACGTGCAGGCCGCAGAGGCGGTCCTCGCCGACATGGCCCTGACGGATGCCGGCTCGGCGGTGCCGAAACTCAAGCGGATCTCGGCCCTGACCACGCTCGTGGAAGCACAGCTCGCCCAGGGCAACGACGATGCGGCCGCCAAGAGCCTCGGGCAGCTCAAGGAACTGGCACCGAAGACGCCGCTCGTGTCGTACCTGTCGGCGCGAATTGCGCTGGCGCGTGGCGACGCACCGGCGGCCGTCATCGAGATGCAACGGGTCGTCCAGGCCAGCCCGAACTTCATTCCGGCCCGGTTCCTGCTCGGCCAGGCCCTCGCGGCGACGAACAACCTGGGCCAGGCCGAGAAGGAATTGCAGGCCGTCGTGCAGGCGGAACCGGAGAACGTCGAGGCTCGCAAGATGCTCGCCGACATCCAGATCAGGTCCGGTCGCGCGAGCGAGGCAGTCGAGTCGCTGTCGCCGCTCAT
>DASSJN010000104.1:0-32810 GCA_035691185.1 Steroidobacteraceae bacterium | reverse complement strand
AACGCGACGCCGGCCGTGCGCGACGGACTCGTCTACGCCGCGACCTCGGACAGTTCGCGCTTCTTCGCACTCGACGCGCGCACCGGGCGGCTGCGCTTCAATTTCGATGCGAAGGCCTACGTGTTCTCGTCGCCCGCGCTGGCCGGGAAGCTCGCGTATTTCGGCAGCCACAACGGCCGGGTCTACGCGGTCGATGCCGCCACCGGCCAGCTCGCGTGGGAGTTCCAGACCGACGCCTCGCGCCGCAACGAGGACGGCCTGCTGCACCCGGATGGCCGCCTCGACCGCGACGCTTTCAAGCCCGTCTTCGGCGATTTCCAGGACATGTACGTCGACTTCGCGCGCTTCATGTCGATCGGCGCGATCTTCGGCTCGCCGACCGTCGATCGCGGCGTGCTCTATGTCGGCAGCACCGACGGCAATCTCTACGCGCTCGAGTGAGCCCGGGTTCGCTAAAATCCGCTCTTCACAGCGCACCCCGCCCTACCGATGCCTACCTACGACTATCACTGCCCTGCCAACGGCCGCGTCGTCGAAGTCAGCCACAAGATCGCCGAGACGATCTCGACCTGGGGCGCGCTTTGCCGCCGGGCCGGAATCCCACCGGACGGCACTTCGAGCCGGGCCAAGGTCGAGAAGCTCCTGGGCGCGAGCGGCGTCGTGCACGCGGGGTCGCTCGGCAGCCAGTACGAGCGGCCGTGCGACACCGGCCCCTGCGGGGGCGGAGGCTGCGGCGGAGGCGGCTGCGCGTTCTAGCGGGTCTGCTCGCTTTACGCTTCGGCCACCCGCGCGCTGCCCGGCAGGTCGAAGACGAGGACCTCGGCGTCCGTCCCGTTGCGCAATTCCAGGCGCGTCGTGCCGGTGAGCTTGAGCGCATCTCCAGCACCCAGCGTCGTGCCGTTCGCGGTGACTGCGCCACGCGCGACGTGCACGTAGATGCGTCGATCGTCGGCGACGTCGAGGTGCGCGTGTTCGCTGCCGTCGAGCAGCGCTGCGTACACGCGCACGTCCTGCTGGACCCTGAGCGACCCTTCGGCGCGGTCGGGAGACGCGATCAGCCGCAGGCGCCCGCGCTTCTCCGCGGCGTCGAAGCGCTTTTCCTCGTATCCCGGCGGAATGCCGAGCTCGTCCGGCAGGATCCAGATCTGCAGGAAGTGAACCGGGCGTTCGTGCGAGGCATTGAACTCGCTGTGCATGACGCCGGTGCCCGCGCTCATGCGCTGCACGTCGCCGGGCCGGATCGTCGAACTGGTGCCGGTGGAGTCCTTGTGCGCAAGTTCGCCCTCGAGCACGTAGCTCAGGATTTCCATGTCGCGGTGTCCGTGCGTGCCGAACCCCGCACCCGGGACGACCCGGTCCTCGTTGATCACGCGCAGGGGGCCGAACTGCACGTGCGCCGGATCGTGATACCCGGCGAACGAGAACGAGTGATACGACCTGAGCCAGCCGTGGTCCGCGAACCCGCGGTCCGCGGCGCGCCGGACTTCCTGCATGGGGCACCTCCTGTCCGATCGTCCTGAAATGGGGCAGCGGGGGCCGATTTAAACCCGGCCGGGCGCATGACTTACAATATGGCACCGCAGACGCCCTCACCCGGCGCTGCGGCCGACCTCTCCCGCCGCCGCGGGAGAGGTAAGAAGCCGGCGCGCAGCGCCGTCCGACTATCCCCTATCCCCTAACCCCTATCCCCTAACGCCTATCCCCTTGTCCTCCTCCCCGCCCCGGATCGGTTTCGTCTCCCTCGGCTGCCCCAAGGCACTGGTCGACTCGGAGCGCATCCTCACGCGCCTGCGTGCGGAGGGCTACGACGTCGTCGGCAGGTACGAGGATGCCAACCTCGTCGTCGTCAACACCTGTGGCTTCATCGACGACGCCGTCCACGAGTCGCTCGACGCGATCGGCGAAGCCGTCGCCCGCAACGGCAAGGTCATCGTGACCGGTTGCCTCGGCGCACGGCCCGAGACGATCACCGACCGGCACCCGAGCGTGCTCAAGGTGACGGGAGCGCACGCATACGAGGAGGTCGTCGCGGCCGTGCACGAGCAACTGCCGCCGTTGCACGATCCGTTCGTCCACCTCTTGCCGCCGCAGGGCATCCGGCTCACGCCTCGCCACTACGCGTACCTGAAGATTTCGGAGGGCTGCAATCACCGCTGCACGTTCTGCATCATCCCGTCGATGCGCGGCGACCTCGCGAGCCGCCCGATCGGCGAGGTGATGCTCGAGGCCGAGCGCCTCGTGAAGGCAGGGGTCAAGGAACTGCTCGTGATCTCCCAGGACACGAGCGCGTACGGCTCCGACCTCAAGTACGCCACCGGGTTCTGGGGCGGCAAGCCCGTGAAGGCGCGCTTCGCGGACCTCGCGCGCTCGCTGGGTTCGCTCGGCGCCTGGGTGCGCCTGCACTACGTCTACCCCTACCCGCACGTCGACGACGTCATTCCCCTGATGGCGGACGGCAAGGTGCTGCCCTACCTCGACATCCCGTTCCAGCACGGCAGCCCGCGGGTGCTCAGGCTCATGAAGCGTCCGGCGCACGCCGAGAACACGCTCGAGCGCATCCGCACATGGCGCGAGACGTGCCCGGACCTCACGCTGCGCAGCACGTTCATCGTCGGCTACCCAGGCGAGACCGAGGCGGATTTCGAGGTGCTGCTCGACTGGCTGCGCGAGGCGCGGCTCGACCGCGTCGGCTGCTTCAAGTATTCGCCCGTCGAAGGCGCCGCGGCCAACGCGCTGCCCGACCCGGTGCCCGAGGACGTGAAGCAGGAGCGGCTCGAGCGGTTCATGGAACTCGCCGCGTCGATCAGCGCGAATAAACTCGCTGCAAAGGTGGGCACTCGCATGCGTGTGCTGGTCGACCGGGTCGACGCCGACGGCGCCATCGCGCGCTCGGCGGCGGATGCGCCCGAGATCGACGGCGTCGTGCGGATCGCGAAACCCGGCAAGACGCTCGCGGCCGGTGAGTGGGCCGAGGTGCGGGTCACCGGCGCCGACGCATACGATCTCGCAGCAAAACTCGTGCGCGCCTGAAACCTGCGTTCCACGACATGACCCATCGATTCGCGAAGCACGCCACCCTCGCACTGTCTTGCGTGCTGGTCGCGCTGGCGACCGCCGAGGTTGCGCTGTCGCAGCCGACCCCGGCTACGTCACCGCGATCCACGACGCCCGTCGTCGTCGCCGCGGCCGACGCGCAGAGCCCACTGGCCGAAGCGATCCGCGAGCGCGTCGACCACATCCGGTACGAGGAACCTCACGACGTCCGCGGGGTGCGGATCGTAGTCAAGGACCTGGTCGCGCGCTTCTACGAATCCCGCCAGTTCCAGCCGACGTGGCAGGGGACCCGGCGCCTCGACGAGCTGGTCGCCGCCATCGACGAGGTGGTCAACGACGGCCTGGACCCCACCGACTATCACATCGATGCGCTGCGTTCCTACCGGCTCGACGTCCGCATGCGCACGCCGCTCACGCCGGTCGACCTGGCGGACCTCGAGCTGGTCGCGACCGACGCGTTCATCCTCGCGGCCTACCACCTCTACCTCGGCAAGGTCGACCCGCACGGGCTCAGTTCCCAGTGGAACTTCTCGCAACGCCCGGTCGAGTACGATCGCGCCCTCGCCGCGTTGTCGGAGCGCCTCTCCTCCGGGCGGGTCCGCGAGACGCTCGAGGGCGCCCGCCCGCAGCACGTCTGGTACCAGCGGGGACGCGAGCGGCTCAAGGAATACCGGGCAATGCAGGCCGCGGGTGGCTGGCCGCGCGTGCCCGAGGGCCCGTCGCTGCGCCCGGGCATGACGGACCCGCGCGTAGCCGCCCTGCGCAGGCGCCTGCTGGTGACGAAGGATCTCGCGCCGCCGCCGGCGGTGACGGCCATGACCGACGAGAACCTTTACGACCCCGCGCTCGAGGCCGCCGTGAAGTTCTTCCAGGAACGTCACGGGCTCACCGCCGACGGCGTCGTCGGCCCCGGCACGCTGCGGGCGCTCGACGTCCCGGTCGAAGCGCGAATCGAGCAGATCCGCGTCAACCTCGAGCGAGCCCGTTGGACGCTGCACGAGATCAAGGGCGAGTTCGTGCTGGTCGACGTCGCGGGCTTCTCCGTCTCCTACTTCCGCAACGACGAGCCGATCTGGACGTCGCGCGTGGTCGTCGGCCGCGACGAACGCGAGACACCGATCTTCCGCTCGCTGATCACCTATGTCGTCTTCAACCCGACCTGGACCATCCCGCCCGGCATCCTGGTCAAGGACAAGCTGCCGGACCTGCAACGCAATCCGGGCGCGCTGAAGCGCATGAACATCCGCGTGCTCGATGGCAGCGGGCGCGAAGTCGATCCCTATTCGATCAACTGGCATCGATACGGCCCGGCACGCCTGCCGCCGTACCAGTTCCGCCAGGACCCGGGGCCGGACAATGCGCTCGGGCTGGTCAAGATCATGTTCCCGAACCCCTACCTCGTGTACCTGCACGACTCGCCGGCGAAGTCGCTGTACGAACAGGACCAGAGGACGTTCAGCTCCGGTTGCATCCGCGTGCAGCAGGTGTTCGAGCTCGCCGAGCTCGTGCTGAACGACCCGCAGTGGACACAGGCGTCCATGCAGCAGTTGATCGAGTCGAAGCAAACCCGGACGGTCAACCTGACCAGGCCGGTGCCCGTGCTGATCCTGTACTGGACGGCGCAGCCGCGCGCGGACGGCCAGGTGACGTTTCGCAACGACGTCTACGGCCGGGACGCCCCCACGCTGGCAGCGCTGAACAGCGAATTCCGGGTGCCCGCTCCGCCATCGGCGCCGATGCCGGCGCCGTGAGCGTCCTCCGCGAGAAGAATTCACAAGTAATCAGGAATTCCCAAGGACTCCTCCGGGTTGCTGGAGAATTCTGGAGACGGTCTCCCCTCCGGACCAGGCGCAGGAATCGCTCGCGGACGAGGCGACTAGCGGGAACCCAGGAAAGCCAGGACGGCAGGACCGTACACGCACGGGGGAGACCAACATGCCTGTGAAATGGACGTTCGTCGCGGCAGTAATGCTCGGCATGCCGCTTTCACTTTCGGTGGCCAAGGCGCAGGACTCGAGCCCCGCCGTGGTGCTCGAGTGGAACGAGGTGCTCCGGGGGTGGCCCGCCGTCTCGCCCGGCGTGCTTCCTCAGGCGATCGGCGGCCCGCTGCAGGGGCGTACCTACGCGATGGTCCACATCGCCATGTTCGACGCGGCCAATTCGATCGCCCGCGCCTACACGCCGTTTCACGTCTCCGTGGCCGCCTCCTCGGGCGCGTCGCTCGAGGCTGCGGCGGCGCAGGCCGCGCACGACGTCATGACCGGATTGTTCGGACAACAGGCGTCCTTCGACGCCACGCTCAGCGCGCGGCTCGCGACGATCGCGCCCGGCCGCCGCAGCCAGGGCATCGCCGTCGGACAGGCCGTGGCGGCGCGGGTGCTGGCCTGGCGGGCCGACGACGGCTCGGCCGACGTCGGGCCCGTGTACGCGCCACCCCTCGTGGCGGGACAGTGGCAGCCCACCGTGCCGGGGGCGAACGCGACGCTGACCCAGACGCCGGACGCGACACCGTTTGCGATCGTCTCGACGACCCAGTTCCTGCCGCCGCGGCACCCCGAGATCAACTCGACTCACTACGCCGCAGACTTCAACGAAGTGAAGGAGGTCGGCGCGGTCGACAGCGCGACGCGCACGCCGTACCAGACCGAGACCGCTCTGCTGTGGGCGGGGACGCCGACGCTCACCTCGACCAACCTGTTCCACGTCTGGAACGGCGTCATGCGCGACACGGTGATGATGCCGACGCAGCAGCTGTCCCTGCTCGAAGCCGCGCGCAGCTTCGCGCTCATGAACGCCTCGATGTACGACGGCATCCTGACGTCGATGACCGGCAAGCTCGTCTATGGTCTATGGCGGCAGTGGGACGCGATTCGTCGCGCGGCCGACGATTTGAACCCGGCCACCGACCCCGACCCGACATGGTCGCCGTTGCTCGCAACGCCGCCGTATCCGACCTATCCCGGCAACATGGCCTGTCTTGGTGCGGCGGCTGCCCGGAGCCTGCAGCTCGTCGCCGACACCGACACGGCGGACCTCTCGGTGACGTGGAGGGGGGTGCCGCCGTACGCAGATTTCACGCGCGAATACGACGGGTATTGGCAGCTCGCTCAGGAAGAGGCGGACAGCCGCATCTACGGCGGCATCCACTTCCGCTTCGACAACGTCGCGAGCCAGGCGCAGTGCGCAAAAGTCGCGGAGTGGGTCGCGGGGCGCGTGAAGCCGCGACGGTGACCGGGCACGGCACAAAAAAATTGGCCGGCGTTCCCGAAAGAAGCCGGCCGAATTTCACGCAGGAGGAAAAAAAAACGTACGGGCAGTAGATTGCTACTGCCCGTCGTTCTGCGCTTCCGGAATGTCCGTGTCGCGGCTAGGTATTAATGCCGCGGAGGTGCGTAGGGTTCAATGTCTAGTGTCTAGCCGGAAGGCGCGACGCCGTCGCGCTGACGGCTTCCGACCATCCGCTGGACACTGTCCACTAGTCAATATTTCTAGTGGTGGTGTCCGCCCGGGCCGTGCACGTGACCGTGCGCGAGTTCTTCTTCCGTCGCGTCACGGATCTCGGTGATCTCGACGTCGAAGTGCAGGTTCTCGCCCGCGAGCGGATGGTTCATGTCCACCATGACCATGTCGCCCTGGACGCCGGTGACCGTCGCGACGCGGGCTTCGCCGCTCGACGTCTGCGCCTGGAACTGCATGCCGGGCTTCACGTTCGCGCCGCCGAACGAGCGCTTCGGCACGCGCTGCACGAGCCCCGGGTTGCGTTCGCCGTAGCCGTCGGCCGCCGCGATCTGCACGCTGAGTTTCTCGCCGGCGGGCTTGCCCTCGAGCTCGCGCTCGAGGCCGGGGATCAGGTTGCCGTGGCCGTGGATATAGGCCAGGGGGTCGCCACCCGCCGAACTGTCGATCACCTTGCCCTCGCCGTTCTTGAGCGTGTAGTGGATCAGCACGACCTTGTCCGCGGCGACGACCATGAAGAAAGCTCCGGTGAGTGGCAGGGCGCGACAGGGTACCGCAGGATCAGATCGGCTGCGCGTCCCGAAGGCGCAGCCAGCCGCGCGCGACGCGGTAGATGATCCAGACGCCGAGCACCACGCCGCCCACCCAGCCCGTCACGAGGCCGAGCCCGAGGAGCAGCACCAGCGGCAGCGACACGAGCGATATCAGGACGATCCACAGCACGGCGAACCAGAACGTGCGCAGCTGCCAGCTGAAGTGCGATTCCAGGTAGGTGCCGCGCGCCTCGCTGCGTTTCACGTAGTTCATGACGACGGCGATGATCGACGGCAGCGTGCCGACGAACGCCGTCGCAATGAATGCGGCCGTGCATGCGCCGATCAGCGCGCTCAGCGCGTGCAGCCCGTACATGAGGTGCGTGTAGTTGACCAGCGCAGGGTCGGGGGTGCTGACGGTGTAAGCCGGTGCGTTCATGTGGTCGGTCCCGTGTTGGCTGATCCATTCTGCAGCGCCGATTATGCTACTGGCGCTTGCCGGTCGCAGGCGACGCACCGGATCAGGGTTGCCACTCGCAGGGATGCACGCTGTCCGACGCCGGTGGCCACCTGCGCGCGAGATGCCCCAGGTCGGGGCCCTCCGCGAGCCCCCAGGCGACCGTCGCGTAAGCGGCGACGTTGAAGGCGAGGTCCGTCGGAGCGACACGCTCGAGCAGATCGGCCTCCGTGTGGTGGATCTCGAAGTACCCCGACGCGTCCTGCTGCAGTTGGAACACGGGCACGCCGCGATCACGCAGGGGCCCGATGTCGGCGCCGCCGCCCGTGTCGTTGCTCGTGAACGGGATGGCGAGTGGCTCGAGCAGGCCGGCGATCCGGAGGGCCTGCGGCACGTCGTCTGCGGCCACCCGCGACTCGAACCGGAAAGCGCGTCCCGCGCCGAGGTCCGCCTCGATCGCGGCCGCGTGCCGGTCCAGTTCGTGCTCGTGCTCGATGGCGTAACGCCTGGCACCCGACAGTCCGAACTCTTCGTTCGCGTACAGCACCACGCGCAGCGTGCGTCGCGGCCTGTCCGCCATTTCACCGATTCTGCGCGCGGCCTCGGTCACGATCACGACACCGGCGCCATCGTCCTGCGCGCCGGTGCCGACGTCCCAGGAATCCAGGTGCGCGCCGAGCACGACGAACTGCTCGGCCGGCGTGCCCGCGTCGCGACCCGGAATTTCCCCGATGACGTTGGCGCTCTGCGCCGTGCTTTCGCAGCGTGCCGTGCTCGTGAGCCGCAGTCGCAGCGGCCCATGGCCATATGAGTGCAGCAGGCGGTCCGCGCTGCGATTGCCGATCGCAATGGCCGGGATGCGCGGCACGCCGTCCGCATACCACATGGCGCCGGTGTGGGGACGGTCCTCGTCCTCGCTGCCGACCGCGCGGATCACGACCGCGACCGCCCCGAGCCTGGCCGCGGCGACGGCGCCCGACGAGCGGTTCTTCACGGTCGGTCCGTAGTCCATGCCGTCGCGGGTCTCGAGCATGCGGTCGTAGAGGAAGACGATCTTGCCGCGCACCTGGCTCGTGGAAAGCCGTTCCAGTTCCGCCACGGTCGTCGCGGCAATGACGTCGGCCTCGATCGGTGCCCCGTCCGTGCCGACGGAACCGCCGAGCGACGCCGCCGCGAGAGGAACCGCCTCGGCGCCGACGACGTCGACGCGCACTGTGCCCCGCTGCCAGCGCGGCACGGTCACAGCTTCCGCGCGCACGCGGGCGAATCCCATGTTTCGCAGCGTGGTCAGCGCCCAGTCCACCGCCTTGCGGTCGCCTTCGCTCCCGGCAAAGCGGGTCCCCACCTGCTCCGTCAACGATCGCAGCATGTCGTAGGCGCGCCGATCCTGCAGCGCCTTCTGCTGCATCGCTTGCACTGCCGCCGGGACCGGCTCGCGCGCCTGCACGGCACCGGGCGCTGACACTAACGCAATGCATGTGACAGCGGTGACCGCTGTCGCGACCGTGATGTGCGACATGCTTCGACGAAGTCCGCTCTGCCCGAGGAGGCGCGATGATATCGCGGATCTCAAATCCAGCGCCGAACTCGTCCGGCGTAGTCAACGAATCGACGACCGAAACGCTCCTCGAGCGTGCGCTCTTCGGGTCCGATCTGGAAACGGTTCATGTAGAGCACGAAGACGGGCAGAACGACGAACGGCGCCGCCCGGCCGAGCCATGCACCCCAGGCCGCGAGCAGGCACAGCATGCCGAGGTACATCGGATTGCGGGAGTACCGATACACGCCGCTCGTGACCATGGACGCGACCTGCCCGGGCTGCAGGGGATTCACCGTCGTGCGCGCGACACGGAACTCGCGGATGCCGGCAATCGCGAGCGCCGCGCCAACAAGGACCAGCATCGCGGCCAGCACGAGGCGAGTGCCGGCCCCGAGCGGGCTGGGCGGCAGGGCCCGCGCGACCAGCCACATGACGAGCGCTGCGAACGCAACGACCACGACCGGCGGTATGCGCAGTTCCAGCGTCAATCTCACGCTCCTTTCTTCTTCCGCATCGCAATTCGCCGCGCCGCTTTCAGGTCTGCGAGCACCTTCGCGCGCAGCTCTGCCCGCGCGATCTCGTCCGGCACACGCAACACGGCCGACGGATGATACGTCGCCAGCACGGGAATGCCGGTCGGCTCGTGCACGAGCGTGGCTGCACGCGCGACCGTGATCGACATCCGCCGCGCGAGCACCGCCGCCAGCGCGGTCGCCCCGAGGGTGACGATGACCCTGGGCCGTGCACGCGCGAGCTCGGCCTCCAGCCAGATGTGACAGGCGGCGATGTGTCGTTGCAGCGGGGTCTTGTGGATGCGGCGCTTGCCGCGCAGCTCGTAATGAAAGTGCTTGACGGCGTTGGTCAGGAAGACCTCGCCGTCGGGAATGCCCGCCTCCGCGAGCAACGCGCGCAGCAGGCGGCCCGCGGGCCCGACGAACGGTTTGCCGACGAGGTCTTCGTCGTTGCCGGGCTGTTCGCCGACCAGCACGACGGCTGCACCGCGCGGGCCCTCGCCGGGCACGCCCTGCGTCGCGGGTTGCCAAAGCTCGCACCGGCGGCACCCGTCGATGGCGTCCTTGGTCGGTTCGGACGCCGGCGCCTCCGACGGTGGTTCACCGGTCCTGCGCGGCATCGGTCAAGTGTGCGTCATGACTCTCGTCGACGCATGGGCGGCTCCGTCAGACGGGCCTGATCTGCTTGTAGAACACCGCAGTGGCTTCGAGTTCGCCATCCGGCCTGGCGGCGTACTCCGGGATGTAGCCGACGAACTGCCATCCCTGCCGACGGTACATCGCCTCGGCGAACGAACCCCTGAGCGTGTCGAGCACGAGCAGCGTGCGTCCCTGCTCGCGGGCGAACGCCTCGACCGCCCGCAGGAGCTGCGAGCCGATGCCGCGCCCGCGCGCTGCCGAATGCACGAACAGCTTCTGCACTTCCGCGCGATGCCGGCCGTTCTCCTTGCCGCAGAGCTCCAGTTGCACCGAGCCGACGAGGCGTCCGGCGCTCTCCGCCACCCAGAGCCGCATGCCCCCGGCGAGCTGGGCGAACACACCCTGCCAGTATCGTTCCGCCGTCTCGGCCGCCACCGGGGCCAGAAAGCCGACCGAGGCGCCACCGTGCACGGAGTCCTGCAGCAGCGCCGCCAGCGCGGGAATCATGGCTGGCTCGGGAGAGTGGAGTCGTCGGACCGTGACGGAGCGAACTTCGGTCTCCATGCGGGAACTGTAGCCCGCGGCGCGGAGGGCACGGATGAAATTCGGCCAGCCGAGCCGGTCGCTGCGTCGACGGCGGTCAACCCCGGACCAGGCCCTGCGTTGATGCGTACACCGACCTTCAGGATCGCGCCTGCGAGTCGGCTTTTCACCGCGTCGGAACGTTGCGCGACCCGCCGGGGTCTTAACACACGAACGGGCACACGGATCGGCTCGTACTGGAGTGGAACGAAGTGAGTCCTGGTCGTCGATTCCTCTCGCTCGCCGTGCTCGCGGCTGCCGTCACGGGCGGGACGGCCGGCTGCGTTTCGCAGCCCTGGCAGCTTCCGGACCCGTACGGCTACGGTTCCGGTTCCGGAGCGTCCTCGCCCTACTACACGTATGGCAGCGGCGCCTACGGGTACGGGTCGCGCTATGGCTACGGCTCCCCGTACTACTACTCGTACCGCCAGGGCGTGCCTCACTACCCGGGCTATGGCTATTACGCGTACCCGTCCTACCCGGGCTATTACTGCCCGGACAGGAATCGCGACGGGCGTTGCGACAACCGCCACGGCCGGGACGACGATGACCAGCACCACGGCGGGGACGACGACGACGGCGGCAAGGGGCATGACGGCGCCCCGCCAAGACTGGGCGAACGGCCCTTCAAGGACGTGCGTCGCTACTTCAGGCAGGTCGAGCCGAGCGGATCGAGCGCGACCACCGGCACGGCATCATCGAACTCCCCGGGGTTGATCCCGGCGCCCGCTGCGCGGAACCGGGGCGTAGCTGCGCCGGCAGTGCGCGCGACGCCACGCGCCACCCCGGCGCCGGCCAGTGCGCCGCCACGCGCCGAGCCCCGTCGCGATCGCCCCGACGGTCCGGGTCCCGCGCGGCAGGGGCCGCGAGGCGACGATGCCGCGCCGAAGGGACCACGCGACGACCCGACGTCGATCCGGCGGCCGCTGCGCTAGTGCCCTCACCCGCGCTCTGCGCGACCTCTCCCGCCTCGCGGGAGAGGTGAAAAACCACTGCCCTCACCCGCGCTGTGCGCGACCTCTCCCGCCTCGCGGGAGAGGTGAGAAGAGATTTCGTCGTACGGGCAGAACGCCTCGTCGACGGCAAATTTCGATTCATCGAACCGTCGTCGCAAAGACCTTGTTCCGTCATCCGGAAGCTTCATGCTTCCCCCACGCCAGCGCTTGGCGTGACCCGGAACAAGGAGCAAGGCAATGGAGATCTTCGGCATCATGATGTTGGGTTCGGTCGCGCTGTACATCCTGCAGCAGTTCGACCCGCAGGTCTGAAACGTGCGCCGAAAGGCCGGCGGCCGGACGTCGGGCATCCCCTGGATTCCTTCGCGTCCGGCCGTCTGACTCTGCCACCCGCGCGACGCATTCCCGGCACCGTCGCTGCGCATGCGCGCCACCGAGCGGATTACCCGCCCTCCCGCGCCGTCTGAGACAATCGCGCCTTCCCACGACTGTGTCCTGGCACGGCGTGGCGTAGAAGAACGCACTCTCGTTCCGCACGTCTCGGAGCCCGGCCATGACGAACCCACCCGTCCTGCCGCAACACGCGCGCGTCGTCATCGTCGGCGGCGGCATCATCGGCACGTCCACCGCGTATCACCTGGCGTCGATAGGGTGGACGGACATCGTGCTGCTCGAGCGTCACCAGCTCACGGCCGGCACGACCTGGCACGCGGCGGGCCTGATGGTCACCTACGGTTCGACGTCGGAGACGTCGACGGCACTGCGCAAGTACACGCGCGACCTCTATGCGCGGCTCGAGGCCGAGACCGGCCAGGCGACCGGCTTCATGCCGATCGGGTTCATCGAAGTCGCGGCCGACAAGGATCGGCTCGAGGAATTCCGCCGCGTCGCCGCGTTCAATCGGGACTGCGGCATCGACGTGCAGGAACTCTCCCCGCGCGAGGTGGGCCAGCTCTTCCCGCTCGCGAAAGTCGACGACATCGAGGCCGGGTTCTACGTCCGGGAGGACGGCCGCGTGAACCCGGTCGACGTCACGATGGCGCTCGGCAAGGGCGCGCGCATGCGTGGCGTGAAGATCCTCGAGGGCGTGCCCGCGACCGGCGTGAGGCAGAAGAACGGCCGAGTGACCGGCGTATCGACGCCGTTCGGCGACATCGCGACCGACGTCGTGGTCAATTGCGGCGGCCTCTGGGCCCGTGAGCTCGCTGCACAGAACGGCGTCGCGCTGTCGAACCAGGCAGCCGAGCACTACTACCTGATCACGGAGCCGATCAGGGACCTGCCGCCGGACATGCCGGTGCTCGAGGACCCCTCGGCTTACGGCTATTACCGCCAGGAAGGCGCCGGGCTCATGGTGGGGTTGTTCGAGCCCAGGTGCGCGCCGTGGAAGGTCGAAGGCGCGCCGACCGACCAGCCCTTCGCGGACCTGGAGCCCGACTGGGAACGCATGGGCCCGTACCTCGAGACGGCGATGGCGCGCGTGCCGATCACCTCGCAGGTCGGCATGAAGAAGTTCTTCTGCGGGCCGGAGAGCTTCACGCCCGACCTGTTGCCGATCGTCGGCGAAGCGCCGAACCTGCGCGGCTATTTCGTCGCGGCGGGCCTCAATTCCATCGGCATCCTGACCGGCGGCGGCCTCGGCCGGGTGATGGCGCACTGGATCGTCCACGGCCTGCCCGACGTCGACGTGACGGCCATGAACATCGACCGCGTGCTGCCGTACCAGGCGAACCCCGACTATCGCCGCGCGCGCACGGTCGAATCGCTCGGCATGGTGTACAAGTGCCATTACCCGTACAAGTCGCTCGAGACCGCGCGTGGCGCACGTCGTTCGCCGTTCCACGACCGGCTCGCGGCACAAGGCGCGTATTTCGTCGAGACGAGCGGCTGGGAATCCCCCGGCTGGTACGCAGGCCCGGGTGCCGTGCCCGAGCCCGGCCCGCTCTCGTGGCAGCGACAGCAATGGTGGCCGCACTGGGAGCGTGAGCATCGCGCGGCACGCGAAGGCGTGGTCGTCATGGACATGTCGTTCATGGGCAAGTTCCTGGTGCAGGGGCGCGACGCGGGCAGGTGCCTGAACTGGATCGCGGCCAACGACGTCGACCGCGCGACGGGCCAGATCACGTACACGCAGTGGCTCAACCGTGAAGGCAGGCTCGAGGCCGACCTCACCGTGACGAAGCTCGCCGACGACAGGTATTTCGTCGTCGTCACCGACACGATGGTGCGTCACGCCGAGGCGTGGATGAAGCGCAACATCCCGGAGGACGCGCACGCCTTCGTCACCGACGTGACCTCGGGCGTCGCGCAACTCAACGTCCAGGGGCCGCGCTCCCGCGCACTGTTGCAGTCGCTCACGAGCGTCGATCTGTCGGACGCGGCCTTTCCGTTCCGCACCGCGCGTGAGATCGACATCGGCTATGCGCGCGTGCTCTGCGTGCGCATCACGTACGTCGGCGAGTTGGGCTACGAGCTCTACATCCCGGCCGAGCAGGCGGTGCACGTCTACGACGAGGTGGTCGGGGCGGGCGGGCGCCTGGGGCTCGTGCATGCGGGCCTGCGGGCGCTCGGCAGCCTGCGCATGGAGAAAGGCTATCGCGACTACGGGCACGACCTCGACAACACCGACGACCCGTACGAGACAGGCCTCGGGTTCGCGATCGACCTCGCCAAGCCCGGTGGCTTCATCGGCAAGGACGCGCTGCTCGAGCGCAAGGCGCGCGGCCCGCTGAAGCGGCGCCTGGCGCAGGTGCTGGTGAAAGATCCGGCGCCGCTCATGTATCACGCGGAGGTCGTGCTGCGGGACGGCGTGCCGGTCGGTTACGTGCGCGCGGCTTCGTACGGTCACACGCTCGGCGGTGCGATCGGGCTCGCGATGGTCGAGCCGCAGAACGTCGCGGCCGTCGACCCGGCTTATCTCGAGTCGGGGCGCTGGGAAGTGGAGATCGCCGGAAGGCGCCATCCGGCGATCGTGTCGCTTCGGCCGTTGTACGACCCGAAGGGCGAACGAATCAAACTGTAGCCCTGCTATCCTTGCCCGCTCGCGACGCGCAGACGAGGGAACGGACCGTGGCCGAGGCATCGAGCCGGACTGCATCGAGCTACGCACGGATCGTCGGCACGGGCAGCTACCTGCCCGAGCGCGAACTCACCAACAAGGACATCGAGCAGCGGATCGACACGTCCGACGAGTGGATCTTCTCGCGCACCGGCATCCGGACACGCCGCGTCGCCGCCGACGACGAGATGACCTCCGACCTCGCGATGCACGCGTCGCGCCAGGCCATGACGGCCGCAGGCGTAACGCCCGACGACATCGACCTGGTCGTCGTCGCGACGACCACGCCCGACATCGTGTTTCCCTCCACGGCCTGTATCCTGCAGCACAAGCTCCGCATCAGGCGTGGCGCCGCGTTCGACGTCCAGGCCGTGTGCACGGGCTTCGTCTATGCGCTCGCGATCGCGGAGCGCTTCATCGCGAGCGGCCAGCACCGCCGGGCACTGGTGGTGGGCGCCGAGGTCTTTTCGAGGCTGCTCGACTGGAGCGACCGACGCACCTGCGTCCTGTTCGGCGACGGCGCCGGGGCGGTGGTGCTCGAGGCGTCTGCGACGCCGGGAATTCTGTCGACGCACCTGCATTCGGACGGCGAGCACGGCGACATCCTGTGCGTGCCGGGCGCGCTGCACGCGGGCGAGGTCCAGGGTCGGGCGTTCGTGCACATGGACGGCCAGGCAGTGTTTCGCTTCGCGGTTCGCGCCCTCGACGAAGTCTGTCGCGAGGCGCTCGAGTACAACGGCCTGCAGGGCAGTGACGTCGACTGGCTCGTGCCGCACCAGGCCAACGTGCGGATCATCGACGCGACGGCCCAGAGGATGGGGATCCCGCCCGAGCGGGTCGTGCTGACCGTGGAGCACCAGGGCAACACCTCCGCTGCATCCGTCCCGCTCGCACTCGATGCCGCCGTGCGCGACGGCCGCATTCGCCCGGGGCACACGGTCATGCTCGCGGCCGTCGGGGGCGGCATGACGTGGGGTGCGGCGCTGCTGCGCTGGTGAAACGAGCCTTCGGGCGATTCGCCTACCGCGGCCTGCTGCGCTCGAGCAGCTGCCTCCGCAATTCGGGCTTCTGCACTTTCAGCGACGGCGTGCGTGGGAAGACGTCGAAGCGCTCGACGAACTCCGGCCACTGGTACCGCGGAAACGCTTTCCTTTCGAGGAACGTCGTCAGCTCGGCGAGGGTGATGTCGGCCCCGTCGCGCGTGATGACGCAGGCGCAGGCGCGCTCTCCCAGGCGAGGATCGGGCACCGGCACCACCGCGACGTCGGCGATACGCGGGTGCGGTCGCAGCGCAGTCTCGACGTCGGCCGGTGTGATGGTGACCCCACCGCGACGGATGATGTCCTTGCTGCGCGAGACGAAGGTCAGCATTCCCCTGGCGTCGAGCACGCCGACGTCGCCCGTGCGGAAGAAGCCGTCGGCCGTCAGCGACGCGCGGTTCAGCGCCTCGTTGCGGTAATAGCCCAGGAAGCGATTCGGGCCGCGCACGAGAATGTTGCCCTGCACGCCGAGCGGCAGGGGATGGTCCTCGTCGTCGCAGATCCGCAGCTCGGTCTCGGGCAGCGGCCGCCCCTCGGTCGTGCGGAGGTCCTCGATGTCGTCGCTCGTCGAACCGGTCACGTGCGCCGGCGACTCGGACATGCCGTACATCGGGTACGGGCGCTTGCAGAAGCGCGCACGTGCGTCGAGCCGGTGCGCCTCGTTGATGCCTGCGATCACGCCGCGCCCGAGACTCGCGCAGTCCGTCGTGTCGAGGTCCGGGGATTCGAGGATGTCGATTGCGTGCGTGGGCATCAGCAGCAGGTGCGTGACGCGGTGCCGGGCGACCAGCGCGAGCGCGTCCGACGCGCTCCAGCTGCGTTGCAGGACCGTGCGGCAACCGACGAGATAGGTCAGAAAGGTGCCCAGCACCGAGCTGCCCACGAAGCCGAACGCGGTCACCACGAGGTTGACGTCGTCGGCCGTGATCGACTGGAACCGCGCGTACGCTTCGACGGAGAAACGGAGCGTATTGGTCGAATGCATGACGCCCTTCGGCTCGCCCGTCGTGCCGGAGGAGAAAATCAGGAGCGCGAGCTCGTCCGCACCGCGCGACCGAGGCGCTGCCTCGCTGGCGGCGCCGGTCGCCATGAAATCGGACCACCGCGTGCAGCTCGCGCCCTCGGCCCGCGACCCGTCGCCTACGACGGTGGCGACCAGCTCACGTTCGCGGGCGCGCAGTGCGCGCTCGGTTTCGGCATTCTCGCCGAGCGACACCAGCACACGCGCACCGCTGTTGTCGAGGATGGCCCGGATCTGCTCCGAGGCGAACATGTGCGGCAACAACGCCGGCACCAGCCCTGCGTAGGCGCAGGCCGCGATGACGATGGTCGACTCCAAGCAATGACGGCCGTGCACCGCGACGGAGTCGCCCGGCAGCAGGCCCGCGGCCATGAACGCGCGCCCGAGACGCTCCGCTGCGCTGCGCAATTCCGCGAACGTGAGCTCGCGATCGCCTTCCACGAAGGCGACCGCGCCGCCACGAGCGTCCGCGACGTTCATGAACGACTGCCAGAAGTCCTCGCTGCGCCAGTGTCCGGCTGAGTAGTACTGCTGCTGCAGCTCTGTCGGCAGCGCGAATGGATTTCCAGTGCTCACGGCGTTTCCCGACGCGGTCAGCCGAGCATCTGGCCACCGTCGACCACGTAGGTCTGTCCGGTGATGAAGGTGCCCGCGTCCGAGGCCAGCGTGGCGAGAACGGCCGTGACTTCGAGCGGATGCCCGATGCGGTTGAGCAGGATCGATTCGACGACGCCCCGGCGCGTCGCCTCGTCGAGGGTGTACGTCATTCCCGATTCGACCTGGCCCGGCGCCAGCGCGTTCACGCGGATGCCCTTCGCGGCCCATTGCGCGGCGAGGTCCCGGGTCAGGTGCACGATCGCGGCCTTCGACGTCGTGTAGGGCACCACCTGTCCCTCGGTCGGCCGGTAGGAGAGATAGGCGCCCACCGAGGCGACGTTGACGATGCTGCCGCCGCCACGGACGATCATGACCTTGGCCGCCTCGCGACACGCCAGGAACGTCCCGGTCAGATTGACGTCGATGACCTTCTGCCAGCTCTTGAGCGGAATTTCCTCGGGCAGACCCCAGCAGGAGGTGCCCGCGTTGTTGACGAGAACGTCGAGTCGGCCGTGGCGCGCGACGGTCTCGGCCACGGTAGCGACGACCTCGTCTTCCTTGGACACGTCGCAGCGCAGCGCCGTGACCTGGCGCCCGAACGTGGCGCGCAGGTCTGCGGCGAGTTCCTCGCACTTGTCCTGCTTGCGCGAAGCGAGCACGAGGTCGCAGCCGAGGTCGGCCAGCGTGGCGGCCATCGCATGCGCGAGCTCGCCGTGACCGCCCGTCACCAGCGCGACGCGCCCCTCCATCCGGAAGAGGTCGTGGAAGAATCCCCGGCGGTAGCGTCGCTCCCCCATGTCCGGCACGCGCCTTACTGGTACTTCCTGAACTCGATGCGGCTGATCGCGCGATTGTGGACCTCGTCGGGCCCGTCGGCGAGGCGAATGAGTCGGGTATTCGCCCACGATTCGGCGAGCCCGAAATCGCCGCTGACGCCGGCGCCGCCGTGCGCCTGGATCGCGTCGTCGATGATGCGGACTGCCATGCGCGGCGCCGCGACCTTGATCATCGCGATCTCCGCCTGCGCCGCCTTGTTGCCCACCGTGTCCATCATGTAGGCCGCCTTGAGCACGAGCAGTCGTGCCATCTCGATCTCCGTGCGAGCCCGCGCGACGCGCTCCTCCCAGAGCGAGTGCTGTGCGATCGGCTTGCCGAACGCGACGCGCTGCAGCAGGCGCCTGCACATGGCCTCCAGCGCGACCTCGGCCTGGCCGATCGTGCGCATCGCATGGTGGATCCGCCCCGGCCCGAGGCGGCCCTGCGCGATCTCGAAGCCACAGCCCTCGCCCTTGAGGATGTTCGATGCGGGGACGCGCACGTCCTCGAAGAGGATTTCGGCGTGGCCGCCATGCCCGCGGTGCGGGTAGCCGAACACCGAGGTCGATCGCACGAGCGTCACGCCGGGCGCCGAGCGCGGCACGAGGATCATCGACTGCTGACGGAACCGATGCGCGGTCGTGTCCGTCTTGCCCATCACGATCAGCAGTTCGCAGCGCGGGTGGAATGCGCCGGAGGACCACCACTTGCGGCCGTTGATGACATAGTCGTCGCCGTCGCGGCGAATGTCCGTCTCGATGTTCGTCGCGTCGGAGGACGCAACGCCCGGCTCCGTCATCGAATAGGCCGAACGGATTTCGCCGTTCATCAGCGGCTTCAGCCAGCGGTCCTTCTGCTCGCGCGTGCCGTAGCGCTGCAGAACTTCCATGTTGCCGGTGTCGGGCGCCGAGCAGTTGAACACCTCCGACGCCCAGACGACGCGCCCCATGATTTCGGCCAACGGCGCGTACTCGGTATTGGTGAGCCCCGGGCTTTCGAACTTGAAGGTCTCGTCGACGTGCTCCGCGCCGTGCCATGGCGGCATGAAGAGGTTCCAGAGGCCTGCCTCCTTCGCCTTGACCTTGAGCTCCTCCACGATCTGCGGCACGGACCAGCCCTCGGCGGTCTGCTCCTCGTAGGTGGCCACGTTCGGGTAGACGTGCTCGTCCATGAACGCCCGCAGCCGTTGCATCAGGGATCGGGTGCGCTCGGAATAGTCGAAGTTCATCGCGGGGTCCTCGCGGGACGGGCCTAGCTTTCGGCCGACCAGTCGGTCTGCTTATTTAATGCCGGACCCGATCGTCTGTCAACGGCCATCCTGCGCCGCACATCCGTTCGACCGACTGGTCGTTTGTGTGATAAAAGACTGCATCCATGCAGCAGTACCCGCGCCTGTTCTCGCCGTTCCGCCTCGGTCGCCTGGAGCTGTGCAACCGCGTGGCCGTCCTGCCCTACGGCACGGCCATTGTGGCGGGCGGCGTGCCGGGCGACGGCGACAAGCAGCACTACGCGAACATCGCGAAGTCGGGGCCGGGCCTGGTCGTCACGGGCGCCACGGTGGTCCATCCGAGCTCGGCCGCGCGCAACCGCATTCTGACCGAAGCGTACAACGAACGGGCCGTGGGGAGTCTCGCCGCCAAAGTCGCCCTGATGCACGACCACGGCTGCGCCGTGTTCGGCCAGCTCGTGCACCTCGGGCGGGAATGGCCGGTCGGCGACTCGGACATTCCGCCGATGGCGCCCTCGCCGATCCGCTCGCCGCGCGACGCGTATCCGCCGCGCGAGATGACCCAGTCGGACATCGATCTCGTCGTCGAGGCGTTCGGCCAGTCCGCGCAGAACCTGCAGCGCGCGGGGTTCGACGGCATCGAGATCCACGCGGCCCACGGCTACCTCGTCGCCCAGTTCCTCTCGCCGGCGACGAACCGGCGCAGCGACGCGTACGGCGGCACGGCGGAGAAGCGACTGCGGTTCCTGTTCGAGGTGATCGACGGGATCCGGGGGCATTGCGGCGACGCGATCGGGCTCAGCGTGCGGCTGAGCGCCGACGAGGAGATCGCCGACGGCCTCGAGGCGAAGGACGCGGCGGCCATCTGCCGCGCACTCGAGATCCGCGGCGGCGTCGACCTCCTCAGCATCACGGTCGGCACGCGGGGCGGTTACGTCAAGGACATGACCGTCCCCGACGCGACGGCCGCGAACGCGGCGATCGCGATTCGCCGCCAGTGCTCGCTGCCGGTCCTGCTCGGCCAGCGCATCTCGGTGCCCGAAGTCGCGGAACGCGTGCTCGCCGAAGGCGCGGCGGATCTCGTGGGCATGGCGCGGGCATTCCTCGCCGATCCCGAATGGCTCACCAAGGCGGCGCGCGGCGACGCGCACCGGATCCGGCCGTGCCTGAACTTCAACCAGGACTGCCGCGCGTTCTCGCCGCACCTGCATTGCGCGGTCAATCCCGTCGTCGGTCGTGAGACGAGCGAGGAATTCCGCGAACTCCGGCCGGCGGCGCGCATCAAGAAGGTCGCGGTCCTGGGCGGCGGCCCGGGCGGCCTCGAGGCGGCGCTGACGGCCGCACGACGCGGCCACCGCGTCACCGTGTTCGAAAAGAGCGATTCGTTCGGCGGACAGTTTCTTTATGCGGCCGCCGTGCCGCATCGGCAGCGGCTGCGCCGCCTCGTCGACCACCAGATCGGCGAGCTGCGGTTGCTGGACGTCGACCTCCGCACGAGCGCCTCCGTCGAGGGACCGCGGGACCTCCACGGCGATTACGACGCCGTGGTCGTCGCGACGGGGGCCCGCGCCAGGCCGCTCGAGGCATCGCTCGCGGCGGCCGGTGCCCTGCGCTGGTTCGACGTGCTCGAGCAGGGTGCCCCGGAACCGCACGGCAACGGCCGCGCCATGTTCGTCGACGACGGCAGCGGTTTCTGGTGGAACTATGGCGTCGCCGAAGCACTGGTCGATGCCGGCTGGCGGCTCACGCTCGTGACGCCGTCCGCGGCCGTCGCGCACCAGATTCCGCACGAGAGCGTCGCGCCGCTGCTGGCCCGGCTCGGCATGGGCAGCGTGGAGTTCAGGGTGCTGACCGCGCTCGATGCGGTCACACCGTCCGGTGCGCGCATCGTGAACCTGACTTCGGGCGACGAGACGTCGGTGGAGTGCGCGCTGACCGTGGTGCAGACCGGACGTGAGCCGGTGGCGGGTCCCGTTGCGGCGCTGCGCGCAGGCGGAATCGCGGAGGTTCACACGGTCGGCGACTGCGTCACGCCGCGGCGCGTGAGCTTCGCAGTGTTCGAGGGTCAGCGCGTGGCGAGGATGCTCTGAACCGCGGGCGCCGGCGGGCGAGATGGACTCGAATTCCGATCAGTGAAGGGGATGCAGCGTGAGTACAACGATAAAACGTGCAGCGAAGACGGCGACGACCGGTCGCGTGGCGAGCCGCACGGGGGCGACGGAGGAGCGCGCCATCGATGCGCGTGCCAGGGAGCCGCGCAAGCGCGGGCCCAAGGTCGACGTCGAGCAGACCTTGCGTCGCAAGCGCGAAATCCTGCGTGGCGCGGCGCGGCTGTTCGACAAGGTCGGCTACCACGGCGTCAACATGACCATGATCGCCGAGTCCGCGGGACTCAAGAAGCCGACGCTCTACCACTACATTTCGGGCAAGGACGAAATCCTGTTCATGCTGCACGAGCTGTTCATCGGCACGTTGCGACGCAACGTGGATGCGAGGCTCGAGACGGGCGCGGACGCGATGGCGGTGCTGCGCGGCGTCGTCGAGGACGTCTTCAAGCTGATCCACGACTACCCGGGCTACATCCGCGCATTCATCGAGCACTTCCGCGAGCTCGACACGGAGAAGCGGACCGAAATTGCCGAGAAACGCGACGAATACGTCGCCCTGATCATCGGCGTGATCCGCAAGGCGATGGCGGAGGGCACCGTGCGCAAGGCCGACCCGACACTCACGGCGCATTGCCTGTTCGGCATCTGCAACTGGGCGTATCAGTGGTACCGGCCGCGCAAGGATCCCGCGCCCGAGGTTCTCGCGGCGAAGTGCTGGGACATCTTCCTCAACGGGCTCGCACCGCGCTGAACACGACCGTCAGCCCGCGCCGGCCTCCTGCGCTTCCTGCCACGCCGCGACCGCCAGCGGCGGCACCAGGTCGCCGACCTGCGATGCGTTCGATGCAGCCGCGTTGCCGGCCGCGGCCCGCGCGGCGACCCCCTGCAGGATCGCGGCGACGCGGAACAGGTTGAACGCGCGGTAGAACGGCGGCAGGCCCTGCACGTCGATGCCGGTTCGCTCCGCGTAGCGCCTGACGTATGCGTCCAGGTCGGGGATGCCGAGTGAGCGCAGATCCTTGCCGCGCAACGTCCCGCGCAGGTGGTCCACAGCCTCGGGGCGATACCACTCCATGAGGTGATAGCTCAGGTCGCCGAGCGGATGACCGAGCGTGGACAGTTCCCAGTCGATGACGCCCGCGACCGCGCCCGTGCGCGCGTCGATCAGCAGGTTGTGGAACGAGAAGTCGCCGTGCAGGACGCTGACGCGGCCGTCGTCCGGCGGCACGGCGGTCGGCAGCCACTCCACCAGCTTTTCCATTTCCGCGATGTCGCGGGTGCGTGAGCCGGCGTACTGCCGGCTCCAGCGCGCGATCTGGCGCGCGAAATAACTGCCGGGCCGACCGAAGTCGCCGAGCCCCAGCTTGACGGGGTCGAGCGCATGCAGTCGCGCCAGCGTGGCGTTGACCGAATCGAAGACGACCGCGCGCTCGGGGGCCGACAGGTCCGGCATCAGGCAGTCGCAGAAGATTCGGCCGGGGACGAACCGCATAACGTAGAACTGCGAGCCCAGGACGTCCTCGTCGAAGCACATGACCAGCGGCTCGGGCACCGGGAAGCCGACCTCGAACAACGCGCGCATCACGCGGAACTCGCGGTGCACCTGGTGCGCCGATTCGAGCAGCACCCCGGGAGGACGCCGGCGCAACACGTAGCTGTCGCCGGCGGTGCGCAGCAGGTAGGTAGGGTTCGACTGGCCGCCGTCGAACTGCTGGATCGCAACCGGCCCCCGGAAGCCCTTGATCGTGCCCTCGAGGTACGGGGTGAGCCGGCGCTCGTCGAGTTCCATGCCGCGGTGCACGGCACCGACCTCGCCGAGGTACTTCCTGCGCGGGGTCTGGCCCGCCGTCGATTCGAGCGTCGCTTCGTTCATGGCTCTGTGACCTGCTGCGTCAGCTGCGGAACCCGAGGACATGCTTGGCGATGATCTCGCGCTGGATCTCGCTCGAGCCGGCGAAGATCGTGGTGGCGCGCGTGTTGAGGTAGCGTGGCATCGCCACCAGGTCGAGGTCGAACCCGGGATATCCCAGTGCTTCAGGACTTCCGAGCGGGCGGCGGGTTTCGAACTCCAGGCCGGCATTGCCGGCGACCTCCACGCCCAGTTGCGTGACGTCCTGCTGCAGTTCCGACGACACGAGCTTGGTCAGCGAGCCGCCCACCCCGGGGTCGATCGCCTGCGTCATCGTGCGCGCGCAGCGGAACTCGTGCGCTTCGAGCGCCATGAGGCGCACCTCGAGCGACGCGAGCCGATGACGCCACAGGCGATCCTGCAGCAGCTCCGGCGCGGTGCGCCGCACCTGCTCCTTGACCGCGTCGAATTCCGCCCGCACGCGGCCGCAGGCGAGCGTACCGCCGCGCTCGAGCTCGAGCAGGAACTTGGCGTACTGCCAGCCGCGGCCGGCCTCGCCGACCAAGTGGCGCACGGGCACGCGCACGTCGTCGAAGAAGACCTGGTTGACCTCGTGGTCAACCGCGAGCAGCCGGATCGGCTCGACGCGGATGCCCGGCGTGCGCAGGTCGATCAACAGGAAACTGATGCCGTCCTGCGGCTTGCCGGTAGCGTCGGTTCGCACGAGGCAAAACACCCAGTCGGCAACGTGCGCGTTGGTCGTCCACATCTTGCTGCCGCTGACCACGTAGTGGTCTCCGTCGCGCACGGCGGTCGTCTTGATCGCGGCCAGGTCCGAGCCGGCACCCGGCTCCGAGAAACCCTGCGCCCAGTAGTGCTCGCCCGAGAGGATCCGCGGCAGGAAGAATTCCTTCTGCCAGTCCGAGCCGTACTGCGCCAGGATGGGCCCGACGTAGCGCAGCCCCATCGGGATGCGCTCGGGCGCGCCCGCGACCGCGCTTTCGTATTCGAACAGGAAGCGCTCCACCGCGCTCCAGCCGGTGCCGCCGAACTGCCGGGGCCACAAGGGCGCGAGCCAGCCCCGCGCGTTCAGGCGCGCGTGCCAGACCGCGGTGACGTCCTTCTCGGCGAAAGTGCAGGTGAGCCGGCGCGTCGCATCGCGCAGACCCGCATCGAGTTCGACATCGAGGAAGGCGCGCACCTCGTCGCGAAACGCGGCCTCCGGCGCCTCGAGGACCTGCGCGAACGGCAGCGCGGCGCTCGGCGTCGCGGAGTCCGCAAGGTCGAGCAGGCCGGCGAACGCGTCGAATTGCGTGCCGGCGTCGCCATAGAGCAGGGCATTGGCGACGATGCGCTTGTGCAGGTGACTGATCGCGAGTTCGTCGCTCAGGCCCATCGCGCCGTGCATCTGGATCGCTTCGTGGCCGAGCCGGACCGCGTGCTCGTCCACGTACGCCTTGGCGGCGGCCGCAGCAGCCCGCCACGTCGACGCAGCCTCGAGCGCGGCGACCTCGATCAGCGCCGATGCCTGCTCGACGCTGGTGTAGCCGTCGACGAGCCGGTGCTTGAGCGCCTGGAAGCGTGCCAGCGGCTGGCCGAACTGCTTGCGATCGTTGAGGTAGGCGGCCGTGCGCTCGAGCAGCTGCTGCATGCAGCCGAGCGAATCCGCGGCCGCGGCCACGGCGGCATAAGCAGCGACGGTCTCGAGCAGCGCGTGGAGGCCGGGCTCGCGCCAGCACATCGCCTCACCGACGCCCACGCGTTCGAACGCGACCTCGCCGGCGACCTGCCCGTCAACCGTGCGATAGGCGCGGATGTTCACGCCCGCGGTCCCAACCGGCACGAAGCAGAGGATCAGCACGCCGGTCGCGTCGCGCGCCGTGACCAGGAAGCCGTCGAGCAGGGGCGCCACGGGCACCAGCAGTTTCGATCCGTCGAGCGTCCAGCCGTCGGCGGCCGGGACGAGCCTCGTATGCCTCACGGATGGCTGGCCACGGTCGCCGCGTTCGAGGTGCGCGAGCGCGTACAACCCTTCACCGGCGACCAGTCGCGCCAGCCAGTGTGCGGCCGTGGCGTGCCCCCGCAGCGACGCGAGCAGCCGCCCGGCCACGATCGCGCAAGGCAAATATGGGGCGAGCGAGAGCCCCGCGCCGAGGGCGCGCGTGGCGACGACGACGTCTTCGAGCGATCCGCCGAGGCCGCCCGCCTCGTCGGGCACGGGGAGGGCGAGCACGCCGAGGTCGGCGAGCTGCGCCCAGTCGTCCCGACGGAAGGCTTCGCCCGCGGCCTGCAGCGTGCGGCGCGACTCGAGCGAACAGGTGTCGGCCACGAAACGCTCGAGCGAGCGTTCCAGCAGCAGCCGATCTTCCTTGGCGAAGGGCATGGCGGTCAGGTCTGCAGGATGGTGACGGCGCTGACGCCGGGCGCACCGTAGACGTGCGTGTACCCGGTCCGCGGCGCTCCGGGGACCTGTCGCGCGCCGGCCGCGCCACGCAACTGCAGGACGATCTCGTGCACCTGGCGCAGGCCCGACGCACCGATCGGCTCGCCGTTCGCGAGGCAGCCACCGTCGGTGTTGATCGGCAGCCGGCCGGTGATTTCCGTCTCGCCGGCGGCGAGCATGCGTTCCTGCTCGCCGTGCTCGCAGAAGCTGTTCTCGGCCATGTGCATGAGTTCCGCGCCGGACTCGGTGTCCTGGATCGACGCCACGTCGATGTCCTTCGGCCCGAGGCCCGCCATTTCGTACGCGGCGCGCGCAGCGAGTGCGGTCGCGTTCGGCGTTTCGTCGAGCGCGATCGACGGCGCATAGACCTCGAACGCGCCGGCCTTGCGCGTGCGCATGGCGGCGGCGCTGACGAACACCGGCGCGCCGGTGTAGCGGGACGCGTGGTCCCCGCGGCAGACCACGAGCGCGACGCCGCCTTCGGCAGGCGAGCAGAACATGTACTTCGTGAGCGGATCGTTCACCATGGTCGAGTGCTTGATCTCGTCGAAGCCGATCGGCGTGCGGCGCCAGGCATTCGGGTTGAGCGCGCCGTTGCGGTAGGCCTTTTCGGCGATGCGCACCAGAGCGTCGGCGCCGATGCCGTGGTCGTGCAGGTAGCGCTGCAGTTTCATCGCGAAGAACTGCGTGGTGACCATCATCCCGGCCTGGCCGTACCAGTCGCCGAGCCCGTATTCCGACGGCTGGGCGTTGAAGGCGCCGCGGTCGTGCTTGTCGAAGCCGACCACGAGACCGAGCTCGGACGCGCCGGAGGCGATCTGCTGGCACGCCGCGATGAGCGAGCTGCCGCCGGTCGCGCAGCCGTTCAGCACGTTGATGAACGGTATGCCGGTCAGCCCGAGTTCGTTGCCGAGCGCGTCCGCGTTGCCCGCTGAGTAGCTGCCCCCGAACGCGAACTGCACGTCGCGCCAGCGCACGCCGGCATCCGCGAGCGCCGCCCGGGCCGCGTACGCGCCCTGTTGCAGTCCGCTCGAGCCGGGCGTGCGGCCGAACGGGTGGATGCCGATGCCGACGATCGCAACCTTCATGGCGCGGCCTCCCCGCCCAGTGGCCGGAACGCATACCCCATGACCTCGGTGCCGTCCTCGTCCACGAATTGCGGGTAGATCACGAGCTCGACGGGACTGCCGATGCGCAGCCTGGCGGGGTCGCTTTCGGTGAGCCGCGTCTCGATCCTGAGGGTGCCCGGCAGTTCCACGTAACCCAGCCCGAACGGCGCGAATGTGGCCTCCGTCTCGAGGCTGCGATAGGGTGCCTTGGGCATGAACCGTTGCACCGTCCAGGTCCAGAGCGTGCCACGTCGCGGCAGCCGCACGGTTTCCACCGCGGTGCCGCCGCAACTCCGGCAGCTCGACATGCGCGGAAACGCGTGGCGGCCGCACTCGACGCAGAGCGAGGCCTTGAGCGCCGGCTCCGCGGCCGGCCAGTCGAACAGGTCGGCGTCGATCGCCCTGCTTCGTGTGGTCGACACGCCGTCGCCCCCGTGGTCCAAAATAAATCGGTCGACCAGACGGTCGATAGTAGTGTTACGATACCCCACGCCCGACCACGGGTCAACGCGCAGAGACCGGGAATGGACGCGATGGACACCGCCTCGATGTTCGACTTGACCGGCAAGCGCGCGCTGGTGAGCGGCGGCGGCACGGGGCTCGGGCGCCAGTTCGCGCTGACCCTGGCCGGTGCAGGCGCCGAGGTCGTGCTCGCCGCGCGGCGCCGCGACCCGCTCGAGGCCACCGCGGCCGAGATTCGCGGGTCCGGAGGAGTCGCCGACTGCGTCGCGCTCGACGTGACCGATGCGACGAGCGTCGACGCGGCGTTCGCCGGTCCGGTCAGCCGCGTGGACGTACTGGTCAACAACGCCGGTACCGCGGGCCCCGGCTCGCTGCTCGAGATGACCGAGGAAACCTGGGATCGCGTGCTCGACGTGAACGTCAAGGGCGCGTGGCTGCTCGCACGCGCGGCGGCGCGCCAGATGATCGAGCGCGGGTCCGGCGGCTCCATCGTCAACGTCGCGTCGGTGCTCGGCGTGGCCGTGCAGAAATGGACGGCCAACTACCCCGCGTCCAAGGCCGCGCTGCTGCACCTGACACGCGCGATGGCGCTCGACTGGGCGCGGTACGGCATCCGTGCCAACGCCCTGCTGCCCGGCTACTTCGCGACCGAGATGAGCGAAGCGTACCTCGATACGGAACCGGGGCGGGCCATGCTGAAGCGCATGCCCATGCGCCGGCTCGGCGAGCCGGCGGAACTCGGCGGCGCGCTGCTGCTGCTCGCCTCCGATGCATCGAAGTACATGACCGGTTCGTCGATCACGGTCGACGGCGGCCTGTCGATCCCGTTCGTGTGAGGGAGAAGCTGGGCATGGCAGAGGTCACGACCACGGAGACCCTCGCGGCGCCGGCCGATGCGGTCTGGCGCCTGCTCGCGGACTTCGGCGCCATCGAGCGCTGGTGGCCCAAGGACAGCCCGGTGCCGATCGAGTCGGTCAGGATCGAGGGCGACGGCATCGGCATGGTCCGCCACATCCAGAACGCGGGCGTGCCGCAGCCGGTCAGCGAACGGCTCGATTACCTCGATCCGTCGAGTCGGACGCTGGTGCTGTCGATCATCGGCAAGCGCCCGCCCGGGATCACCGCCTACGTCGCGGAGGGCCGTGTCGAGCAGCTCGATGCCACCGCCTGCCGCATGCACTACCGAGCACTCGTGACGACCGAACCAGGGCTCGAGGAATCCGTGCGCAAGGGGCTGCTCAAGACCTGGGCACGTATGTTCCGCGGCCTCGAAGCCGCGGCCCGCCAGGGCTGAATTCGATGACGCAGGCCCGCGCAGTCGTCCTTCGGTCGCGTCCCCAGGGGTTGCCGCGGCCCTCGGACTTCGAAGTCGTGACTCACGCGGTGGCGGACCCGGCCGACGGCCAGCTCGCCGTAGAGGTGCTGCTCTGCTCGCTCGATCCGGCCATGCGTCGCTGGATGGACGAGGACAGCTACGCGGGGAGCATCGCGCTCGGCGGGGAGATCCCGTGCACGCTGATCGGCCGCGTCATGCACAGCCGTCATGAAGCATTCCCGGCCGGTACGCTCGTCACGGGACGCGGCACGATCGCGAGTCACTGCCTGCTGCGCGTCGACGGCTACACGCGCGCGATCGACCAGGACGATTCCCTGCCGCTCACGGCCCACCTGAGCGTGCTCGGCACCAGCGGACTGACCGCCTACAACGGCCTGCTCGAGGTCGGTCGCCCTGTCGCCGGGGAGACGGTGCTGGTCTCGGCCGCGGCGGGCTCGGTCGGCTCCCTGGTCGGACAGATCGCGAAGATCGTCGGCTGCCGCGCGGTGGGCATCGCCGGCGGCCCGGCCAAGTGCGAGTTGCTCACGTCGAAGTTCGGTTTCGACGCCGCGGTCGACTACCGCGGCAAGGACGCCGACGCGCTGGCGGTCGCGGTTCGCGAGGCCTGCCCGTCCGGTCTCGACGTGTACTTCGACAACGTCGGCGGTGCCTGTCTCGAGGCGGCGCTTGCCGCGATCAATCGACGCGCGCGCATCGTGTTGTGCGGCATGATCGGCGAATACAACCACGAAGGCGGCCGGAGCGGACCGCGCAATCTCTGGCAACTCGTCGCCCGCACGGCGACGATGACCGGTTTCCTGAACCGGGACTACCTCGACGACTGCGCGGCGCCGTTACTGAGGCTGCGACAGTGGATCGATGAGGGCCGGCTCACGTGGCAGGTGCACGAGCAACGCGGGCTCGAGAACTTCCACGGCGCATTCATGCGCCTGTTCGACGGCAGCAACGCCGGCAGGCTCGTGCTGCGCATCACATCGCCAGGCGACCACCGTCGAGGATGATGGACTGGCCGACGATGTGACGCGCGGCGTCGGAGGCGAGGAACAGCATCGCTGCGGCCACCTCCTCCGGTTCGGCGATGCGGCCGTTCGGCGTCGCGAGGTTGAAGTCGAGCTCCGCGTCCCGGCGCCCTTCGGCGAGCGACTGCAGCATGCGCGTGCGCGTGCTGCCGGGGCAGACTGCGTTGACACGGATGCCGTCGGCGGCGACCTCGAGCGCAGCCGATCGCGTCAGGCCGAGCACCGCGTGCTTGCTGGCGACGTAGGCAGCGACGCCGGTCGCGCCGACGTGGCTGCCGGTCGAGCCGGTGTTGACGACGACGCCGGACTTCTGGCGACGCATGACCGGCAACACGTACTTGAGCCCGAGGAAGACGCCGCGGACGTTGACCAGCATGACCGCGTCGAAGACGTCCTCCGGATAGTCGACCAGCGGTGCAACCGCGCCTTCGATGCCCGCGTTGTTGACGAACACGTCGATGGCGCCGAAGCGCTCGACGGTCTTCGCAACGTAGGCTCGCACGTGGGTAGCGTCGGTGACGTCCGCGTGAATGAAGAGCGCCTCGCCGCCGCCAGCGCCAATGGCCGCGACGCACTCCTCCCCTGGAACGTCGTTGCGGTCTACGCAGGCGATGCGGGCGCCCGCCTCGGCAAACGCCATGCACGCCGCGCGGCCGATGCCGGTGCCGCCACCGGTCACCAGGACTGTCCTGCCCATGAAATCGAGTGTCACCGCTGCTGCCCTCCGCTAGTGTGCGGGAACCCTTCCCGCGGTCTCCGGGCTGGTATTATACGACCGGTTGGTCGGTAGAATGATTGATCGTGCGCCTGCGCGCACCGGGAGGCCCGCATGAACGTGCTCACGAACAAGGTCGCTGTCGTGACCGGCGCCGCTCGCGGCCTCGGCCTCGCGATCGCGCAGCGGTTCGCCGCCGAAGGCGCGCGCGTCCTGCTCGCCGACCTCGACGCCGACGCGGTCGACCGGGCCGCGCGCACGCTGGGGCAGCACGCCCAGGTCGTGGACGTCTCCGACCGCGCGCAGGTCGTCGCGATGGTCGAGACGGCGACGCGCACGCTCGGGCCGGTCGACGTGCTGGTGAACAATGCCGGCGTGTATCGCAATACGCCACTGCTCGACCTCGGCGAAGCCGAGTTCGACCGCCTGCTGGCGGTGAACCTCAAGGCGACGTTGTTCGGCATCCAGGCCGTGGCGCCGGGCATGATCCGGCGCCGCAGCGGCTCCATCGTCAATGTCGCCTCGATCGCCGCCGTGCTCGGTGCGCCCGGGGCGGCCGCCTATTGCGCCTCGAAGGCCGCCGTCGTGCAGCTGACCAACGTCGCGGCGATCGAACTTGCACCACACGGCGTGCGCGTCAATGCGCTCGGTCCCGGGACGTTCGCGACCGAAATGGCGCAGGACGCCTATGCCGATGAGACCCTGCGCAGCCGCATCCTGCCCCGCACGCCGCTCGGCCGCCTGGGCAGGCCCGAGGAGGCGGCAGGCGTGGCGCTCTTCCTCGCGAGCGACGATGCCTCCTACGTCACCGGCCAGACGCTGTACGCAGACGGCGGGCGCATGGGATTGAACCTGATGATGTGACCGCCGGGCCGCCGCCGACCGCGCAGGCCGTCTGCACGTCGGGGAAGGACCGGGGCCGCTCGCGCAACCCCGGTCGATCCCCGAACCGGCTCCGGGGGGTGTCAGAGCTTGAGGTTCAGGGAAATGCCGAACGTCAGCGGGTCGATCCACTTCTTGCTGGTCACGCGCCCGTTGGCCGAGAACGACGCGTCGGCCATTTCCTGCTCGTCGGTCAGGTTCTTGCCCCAGAGCGTGACGCTCCAGTTCGCGTCGGCCGGCTGGTAGACCGCGGTCGCGTTCAGCAGTGTGTACGAGTCCTCCTGCATCGGCGCCCGGTTGAACTCGTCGAAGTACACCTCGTCGGTGTAGAACAGGTTGCCGCCGACGGTCAGGTCGGCGCCGTTGCCGAGCGTGAACGTGTAGTCGGCGCCGGCATTGCCCTTCCAGGTCGGCGTCAGCTGCGGCGTGTTGCCCTTCAACTGCACGAGTTCGGTGCCGAAACGCAGTGGATCGTCGGTCACGTAATCGTCGAACTCGGCATCGGTGTAGGCACCGCCCGCGTAGAGCCGCAACGCGTCGAGCGGCTGCCAGTTGAACGTCAGCTCGACACCCCTGATCGACATCTCGTCGATGTTGTTGATGATCGTCGCAAACGTGCCGTTCGGCAGCGGGATCGCCTGCGTACGCTGCAGGTCCTTGGCCTTCATGTCGTAGCCGACCACCTCCAGCGCGAGGCGACGATCGGCCGTGGAGTACTTGAACCCGACTTCGTAGTTGTCGACGGTCGTCGGGTCGATGATCGGGTTCGTGACCTGCATGATCACGCCGGCGCCCTGCTGGTAGCCCTGCGAGTACGTCAGATACAGCATCGTGCTGTCGTTGATGTGCAAGTCCAGGCCGTACTCGCCGGTGTACTCCTCGTCGGTGCGCTCGTCGTAGCCGGGGTTGGTCGGCGACTTCGGCGGCACCGTGATGGCGCCGAGCACCCACTGCCAGCTGTCGATCTCGCGGTTGTCGTGGTTGTAGCGTCCGCCGATGCGCGCCGCGAGCGCGTCGTTGAAGCGGAAATTGGCGTTGAAGAAACCGGCCCAGGACTCGGCCGTGCTCTCGCCGGCACGCCAGAACCAGACGTCCTTGCGGGGCTGCTCGCCGACGTAGGTCGTGCCCTCCAGGTCCTCCTTGAACCAGTAGAGGCCCCCGATCAGATCGAGACGCTCGCCGGCATAGCTGAGCTGAAGCTCGTTGCTGAACTGGTCCTCCGCGAGCGGGATCGAGACCGTCGCCGTCGTGTTGGGCGGCGGGATCACGGTGGACAGGTCGAGGTCCTGCGCGAGGTAGAAGTCGAGTTTGCGGTAGCTGACGATGTCCTTGAGCGTCACCGTGTCGCTCAGGTTCCAGGTGTACGTCGCGGTGAGCGACGCGGTCTCGCGCTCCATC
>DASSJN010000103.1:0-9624 GCA_035691185.1 Steroidobacteraceae bacterium | reverse complement strand
GTCGCGGCGCTTGATCAGCAGCCAGTTCGACTTGCCGCCGTCGCCGTCCTTGAGTCGCACCAGCGAGAACCGGCCGTGCAGGCGCTCGCCGTCGAGCGCGAAATCCAGCTTGCCCTCGCGCAGGCTCGCGTCGACGTCGCCGCCTTCCGGCAACCAGTGTCCGCGATCCCAGATGACGACGTGGCCCGCGCCGTATTCGCCTGCCGGAATGTCGCCGCTGAACTTGCGGTATTCGTACGGGTGATCCTCGACCTGCACGGCGAGCCGCTTTTCCGCCGGGTCGAGCGACGGCCCCTTGGGCACGGCCCAGCTCTTCAGCACGCCGTCCCATTCGAGCCTGAAGTCGTAGTGCAGGCGCCGCGCATGGTGGCGCTGGATGACGAACTCCAGCCGGTGCGACGATTCGCGCGGACGGCCGGCGGGCTCCGGGGTCCTGTCGAAATGACGCCTGGCGCGGTAACGCTGCAGCGCTCGCGGAACGGAGCTGGTCATGTCGGCGACCGGTCAGGCGCTGCGGCGCCGCTTCGCGCCCCCGGAGGCCGCCTTGCGTACGCGCGACGGGGCCGCGGCCGGCTCGGAGGCAGCGTCGGCGCGCGACGACGACCCCGTACGCCGCGTACCGCCGGCACCCTTGCTGCCACGCTGCTCGAGGCTGCGCTTCAGCAGTTCGCTCAGGTCCACGACCTTCGCGGTGCGGAACTCGCTGGCCTTCGCGGACGCCGGTGTCAACGTCTTCGTCTGTCCGGCCTTCACCTTGTCGTCGATCCGCTGCAGCAGGTCCTGGCGATACGTGTCGTGATAATTCTCGGGGTCCCACTTCTGGCGCATGTCCTCGACGAGCTTGATCGCCATGCCGAATTCACGCTGCGAGACGCGCGCGTCCTCGAGTGTCTTCGCGGCCGGCGCGTGCTCCTCAGGCGCGAGCACCTCGTCCGCGTGGCGCAGCGTATTGAGCAGCAACGTCTTGCCGACGGGCAGCAGCGCGCAGACGTGCTGCCTGGTCCGGATCACGATCAGGCCGATCGCGGCCGTGCCGGACTTCGCGAGCGCCTCGCGCAGCAGCGTGTACACCTTCTCGCCGCGCTTCTCGGCCGCGAGGTAGTACGGCGTGTCGTAGTACATCGGCGGGATCTCCCCGGGTTCGACGAAGCCCTGGATG
This sequence comes from Steroidobacteraceae bacterium, assembly GCA_035691185.1. GTDB lineage: Bacteria > Pseudomonadota > Gammaproteobacteria > Steroidobacterales > Steroidobacteraceae > RPQJ01. Next base: position 8,465 of record DASSJN010000103.1, on the reverse strand, counting down.
TCGATCGTCTGCGTCGCCTCGACGTTGGCCTGGCGAAAATCTTCGTCGCTCATGACGACGTACTCGCCCTTCTCGTACTCGTAGCCCTTGACGATGTCGCCCCACTCGACGGTCTTGCCGGAGCCCTTGTTGATGCGCTGGTAGCCGACCGGCGAGAAGTCGCGCTTGTCCAGCATCGTGAAATCCAGCGACGCCGCCCGGCTGGCCGGGTGCAGCGACACGGGGATGTGGATCAGGCTGAAGCTGATCGCGCCTTTCCAGATCACCCGTGCCATGAACCCGCCTGCCGGTTCGGCGTGCGAGGAATCACTTCGTCGTCACTTCTGCGTGTTGGAGCCCTGCAGCATCTCGAGGTGGTGCTCGAGGTGCGGCAGCTGGTCACGCGCGAACTGCCGCAGGTCCGGATCCGAGCCGCTCGAGGCCTGCGCACGGTAGAGCGAGATCGCCTCCCGGTGCATGCGGATCTGGTCCGCCATGAAGCGGTCGTCGAAGCCGCCGCTGCCAGACGTGCTCATGAGGGCCTGGTCGCTCTCGGCCGTGTCGGACGCGCTCGGCAGCGTCCAGCCCTTGCGGCTCGCCAGCGCCTGAAGCTTCTGGCTCGACTGCTGGTGGTCGTCCAGGATCATGCGCGCCGCGTTCCTGGTGTCGGTCCGTTGCGCGTTGTCGAGCGCGGCCTGCGCCGAGGCGATTTCCATGCGATCGGCTTCGATCGCCTTGCGCAGGAACGTCGCGTCCTCGCCCTGCAGCTGGCTGGCACCCGCGGCGCTCGCGGTCGCCGCGGCCGAGGTGCCGGCCTGGCTCGTCGGTGCATCGGCGCCCGTGGTGCCAGAGGTGACGCCCGCCGCGCTGCTGCTGGTGCCGTCGGTCGTGGTCGCGGTCGAACTCGTGCCGGTCGGCGCCCCGGTCCCGGTGTCGTCGGAGGGCGTGCCGCGGAATCCGCCGTGCATGCCCTGCGTGCCGGTGCTGGTGTCGGTCGCGGTGCCCGTCGTCGTGCTGCCGGGGTTGGTCGCCGGCGTGCTCGTGGACGGCGTCGTCTGTGTGGCGGTGCTCGTCGTGCCCGCATCGGTGGTGGTCGTCTGCGGTTGGGCGACCGTGGCCGCCGCCGTGAGCAGTGCCGTCATCGCCGCGAGCGGTAGGTATGGTTTCAGCATGCTCGTGTCCTCCGTGTCGAGAAAGGAAGCCTTCCATGCTTGCGGCGCAGTTATTGCAAGCGCCGGCGCGTCTTTGCAGGCGGCTGCCTGATGCTTCCACTGTAGGCTCCGACGGACAGACAGCGTGCGGCAGAGTTGCGTTAATCGCGCGCCATGACGAGCCCGTCCGGATCCGCGGCGGCGCAGGCGGCGTGCCTCGCCGACGACTACCGTCGAATCAGACAGACGACCCGGGTCCTTGCCGAGCCATTGAGCCCCGAGGACGCTGCGCTGCAATCGATGCCGTCGGCCAGCCCGGCGAAGTGGCACCTCGCGCATACCTCCTGGTTCTTCGAGGAGCACGTGCTGCGTGCCGCGCGCCGCGACGACCACGTCGCGTTCGACCCATTGTTCGGCCGGCTGTTCGGCTCACGTTCGGGTGCGGTCCCACCGTGGCCGCGCGAGCGACGCGGCCTGATTTCCCGGCCGGACCTCGAGACGGTCCTCGACTATCGCGACTGGACCGATCTTCGCGTGCTCGCACTGCTCGGCGACGCAGCGGACGCTCCACGCTTCGCCGAAGTGGTCGAATTCGGCCTGCACCACGAGCAGCGCCACCAGGAGCGCTTGCTCGCGGACCTGAAGCACCTGCTCGCCTTCAACCCGGCGGCGCCGGCGTACTACGCGAGGCCTGCCGCGGTACCGGACACCGAGCCGGCACGCGCGGCGGCCATGCGCATGCTCGAATTCGAAGGCGGACTGCAGACCCTCGGGGCCGGCGACGCGGGATTCGCCCTGGACGCCGAGCGACCGCGGCACCGGACGTGGCTCGAGCCGTTTGCCATCGGCGACCGCCTGGTGACCAACGGCGAATACCGCGCCTTCATCGACGACGGCGGGTACGAGCGCCCCGACTTCTGGTCGGACGAGGGTTGGCGCGTCAAGTGCGCGCACGGCTGGCGGGCACCGCTCTACTGGTCGCTCGACGAACCCGCGCTGCACTTCACGCTCGGCGGGCTGCAGCCGCTCGACGAGGCGGCGCCCGTCGTGCACGTGAGCCACCATGAAGCCGACGCCTATGCGCGTTGGGCCGGCGCCCGACTGCCCAGCGAGGCGGAGTGGGAAACCGCCGCGCGCAAGGTCGCGCTGCAGGGGCCGTTCCTCGAGGCGGGAACTTTTGCGCCGGTGGTCGCTCGGACGCCTGCGTCGCCTGCCTTGCAGCAGATGTACGGCGTGGCGTGGCAGTGGACCTGTTCCGCGGCCGCGCCCTACCCGGGGCCACGCCCGACAACGTCGTCCGGGCTCCCGCAGGGCTCGCGCGTCAGTGTCGGCCAGGTCGTCGCGCGGGGCGGCTCGTGCATCACGCCGAGCGGCCACGTGCGGCCGTCCTATCGGCTGTTCCTTTCCACCGAAGCGCGCTGGCAGTTCACGGGAATCCGGCTGGCGAAGGATCGAATCGAATGAGAAATGCCATCGACGTCGCACGACGCACGCAGGTCGTGCCGCCGCATGCGTCGCGCCCGCTGATCGCGCTGGTGTTCGAAGGACTCAGCGAAGTCCAGAAACAACTACCCTCGATGCTGCTGTTCGATGCCGAGGGCTCGCGGTTGTTCGAGCAGGTCTGCGCGCAGCCGGAGTATTACCTGATGCGGGCGGAGTCGGCGCTGCTGCGCCGGCACGCCGACGCCATCGCCGAACTCGTCGGGCCGCAGGCTGCGATCGTCGAGTACGGGACCGGGAGCGGTCGCCAGGGCGAGTTGCTGCTGGACGCGCTGCCGTCCGCGCACTCGTACGTGCCGATCGACGTCGAGGCCACGCAGCTCGCCCGGGCGAGGGAGATGATCCGCAGGCGGTGCCAGGCGCTGCGCATCCACCCGCTGTGCCAGGACTTCCGCCAGTACGTGGCGCTGCCGAGCGCCGTCGGTGGCGCCCGCCGCCGCGTCGCTTTCTTTCCGGGCTCGACGGTCGGCTCGCTGCAGCCGCTCCAGGCCGTGGCGCTGCTGAACTCGATTCGCGAAGCGATGGGCCCGAACGGGGGCCTGCTCGTCGGCTTCGACCTCGTCAAGGACCCGGCCGTGCACGAGCGTGCGGGCAACGACGCGGCGGGAGCGATGGCCGCCTTCAACCGCAACGTCCTCGCGCGTCTCAACCGCGAGGTCGACGCGACGTTCGATCTCGACGCATTCGTCCATCGCGCGACCTGGAACACGCAGGCCGCCCGCGTCGACATGAGCCTGGTCAGCGTGCGCACGCAGAACCCGACGATCGCGGGCATCGGCGTCGCGCTCGACGCGGGCGAGGAGATCCTCACGTCGCACGCGCACAAATTCACGGTCGACGGCTTCGCGTCGCTCGCGCGGGTCGCAGGCTGGGTCGCGCGCGAGACCTGGATAGAGGCCGCGCACAGCTATGCCGTGCAATACCTGGAATCGACCGAATGACCGACGGTCACGGCTCTTCCCTCGGGTGAGGGCGACGCTCACGTCTTCGGCGGATCGTTCTTCTTCGCTGCCCTGCGCTGCGCCGAGCCGGCGTCGGCGTACCGGATGACGCTCAACTCCCCGTCGCCCTCGAGATACGCCTTCTTGACGTCCGCGAGGTGTTCCACGCCCTGCTGACGCAGCTTCGCTTCCAGGTCGTCGACCGTGAGGTGCTGCCGCTCAAGGTTCTGCTTCTGCGGCTTGCCTGCGTCGATCAGCAGCAACCGCGGTGCCTGCGCGAACCGTCGCGCCCAGGCATAGCGGAACGCGAGCCAGTCGAGCAGCCAGTTCCATCCGATGATCGTGGCGACGAGGATGAAACCCTCGGTGATGGTCGTGTAGTCGCCCGACATGGCGTTCTGCGAGGCGTCGGCGACGATCACGAGCAGCAGGACGTCGGCGACGCCCACGCCGCCGATGTCCCGCCGCATGACGAAGCGAAAGATCAGGAACAGGAACCAGAAGATCGCCGAGCCGCGCACGACGAGCTCGGCGACCGACATCCGCACTTCGAACAGTTCGAGCACGTGGGTCTGCGCCCTCGGGGCCCGCGGCGGGGCCCTTGTTCCTTCAAGGTCGGATACGGATCAACCCTGTCCGTCGCGGGCCGCCATGCCGCCCCGCGAGCGGCCCGACCCCGACCCTGCGTCCTCCTCGTCCGATTCGAGCTCGCCGGAATCCGCGTCGGTCATGGCGCTCGCAAGCTCGCTCTCGAGCTCCAGCTTGCGTTCCATGAGTTCGCGGCCGATCGCCTGGAGGTCGAGTTCCGTGCGCTTGACGCGCGGAAACATCTTGCGCTGTTCCTCGTTGATGTGGTGGCCCACGTATTCCTTCAGCACCTTGATCATCGCCGAGAGCTGCGTCTCGTCGACCTCGCCTTCCTGGATGCGTTCGATCAGGTCCTTCGCCGAATCGTGCTCGACCTCGGCTTCCATCATGAGGTCCTCGGCGTCGATCGCTGCGCGCGCCTGCGGATAGAAAATCTCCTCTTCGATCGTCGCGTGGACCGTGAGGGCCTGGCAGATTTCCGCCGCCAGTTCGAATTTGCGATCCTCGTCGGCCGATTCGAATTCTTCGAACATCCTGTTGACGTCGTCGTGGTCCTTCTTGAGCAGCGTGATGGCATCCATGCCGCCGCCCTTGTCCTGCCTCTTCGTGTCCTGTTTCTTCGTTGCCATGTGGTCGATACTCCTGATTCCACCGTTCAGCACGCCGGAGTCCTTCTGGGGCTGTCGCGGTCGGCGCGGCCCGCCGGGGCGCCGCGCCGCCGCAACTTTCCGTGTCGTTACTGACTGCTCTTCGACGACCCCTTCGAGCCGGACGTGCCGCTGCCCGCGCCCGAGGTGCCGCTCGCCGTCGTCGAATAGCTGCTCGAGCCACCCGAGCCGCCGGGCGACATGCTGCCGCCCGACGCACCGGACTGGCTGCCGCGCTCCCAGGGACTGCTCTCGTCGCGCCGTGAAACGCGCAGGTTGTTCTGCACGTCGCTGACGCCGAACTGCTCGATCATGTCCTCGATCTGGAACTTGGCCAGGCGGTTGTCGACGGAGCCGGCGAGCGTCACTCGCCCGCCCTTGACGTCGATTTCGACGTCGCTGGCGTCAATGCTGCCGTCCTCCATGAGGCGTTCGCAGATCATCTCGCGCAGGCGATCGTCGGACCGCTGGTAGCCGCGCGGAGGCTTGCCGCGGCTGCCGAACATCGAGCGCATCGTGCCCATGAATCCGCCCTGCTGACCCTGCGAGCCGTAGCCGCCGCCATAGGTACTGCTCGACAGGCCCTGCTGGTGCTGCCCAGTACCCGGCGACGAGCCGCCATACCAGCCCTGGCCCTGCTGCCCGTGCCCCATCCAGCTGCCTTGACCGCCCTGCCCGTACTGGCCGGTGCCGGTACTGGCCTGGCCCCACTGGCCGCTGCCCGCGGCGCCGAAGTCGCCCTGCGCGTGCTGCCCGCTCGAGCCGTACCCGGCCTGCCCGCCGAAACCGCCCTGGCTGCCGTAGCCGTACGCGCCCTGGCCGTAGCCACCCTGGCTCATGGGACCGGTGCCGTACTGCGAACTGCCGAAGCCGGCCCCGGTGTAGCCGCCCTGGCTGCCGTAGCCACCGCCGGCCCCGGAACCGTAGCCGCTCGAACCGCCAGCGTAGCTGCCGCCCGAGCCGCCCCACTGGCCGGGGCCGTACTGGCCACCCTGCCACTGCTGCCCGCTCGAACCCCAGTCACTCCGGGGGCTGTAGCCGCCCGGCGTGCCCCCCGACCCGTACTGGCCGACGCCGGTCGAGACGCCGCCGAAGCTCGACTGGCCGCCCATGCCACCCTGCGAGCCGCCGTAGGCGCCCTGGGTACCGCCGCCGCTGATGCCGCCGCCGTACTGGCTGCCGTAGCCGCCCTGGCTGCTGCCGTAACCCTGACCGTACCCTTGCTGCTGGCCCTGCTGGTGCTGTTGCTGCTGCTGCTGCTGGTACTCGCCGGGGCGCCATTGCCGCTCGCCTTCGCCGTAGCCTCGCGAGCCTCCATGCTCGCCCTGGCCCCAACGCGATTCGTGATCACGGTTGTGTTCCGTCATGTGTCCTTACTCCACGGAAGTTGGTTGATGATGAGGGAATGCGTCCTGCTCTCCCTGGCCAGTGTCGAGCAAGTCCCGTGCCACGATGCCTGGGCGGCCTGCCCGACGAATTCCGCCTGCCGCAGGCGCCGGGCCTGCAAGCATTACGCGCCGCGCTGCAGGATTTGCGACGTGGCGCGCCCGGGTCAGCTCGCCGCCGCCACGTGACCGAGCTGGCGACGGTACAGGTGCAGCTTGTTGTAGAGCGTCTTCACGCTGCAGCCCAGCGCGCTCGCCGCGCGTCGCTTGTCGCCGCCGAAATGCTCGAGTGTCGCGACGATGAACGTGCGCTCGATGTCGTCGAGCGACGAGCCGATCGGCAACGTGATCGACGACGGGTCTGAACGTCGCGCACCGCCGCCCGCGCCGTTGGCTGCGTTGCGCGCCGGCGCTGCGCCGAACTCGTGATCGACGTCGAGCACCTCGTCGCAGAGCACGAACGCACGCTCGACGGCGTTGCGCAGCTGGCGCACGTTGCCCGGCCAGTCGTACTGCACGAGCCGCTCGCGCATCGCTGCCGAGAACCGCTTCGCGTGGCGCTGGCGCCGATTGAGGTCGGCGAGGAAATACTCCGCCAGCGCGAGGATGTCCTCGCCGCGCTCGCGCAGCGGCGGCAGCCGGATCAGCACGACGGCGAGGCGGTAATAGATGTCCTCGCGCAGGTGCCCCGCCTCGACCGCCTCGACCGGGCAACGGTTCGTCGCAGCGAGCACGCGCACGTTGACCGGGATCTCAACCTCCGCGCCCACGCGTCGCACGCGCTTGGTCTCGAGCACGCGCAGCAGCCGCGCCTGCATCTCGAGGGGCATTTCGGTGAACTCGTCGAGCAGCAGCGTGCCGTCGTTGGCGCGCTCGAACACGCCCGCGTGCGTGCGTGATGCGCCGGTGAAACTCCCTTTCTCGTGGCCGAACAGTTCGGCCTCGATCAACGTCGGCGGGATGGCGCCGCAGTTGATCGCCACGAACGGGCCGTCGGCTCGCGGGCTGGCCGCGTGCAGCGACTCCGCCACGAGTTCCTTGCCGCAGCCGCTCTCGCCGCAGATCAGGACCGCGGAGTCGGTCGGCGCAACGCGCACGATCATGCGGCGCACCGCGTCCATCGCTTCACTGTTGCCGATCAGGCGGCGCTCGCGGGGCTGGGCTTCGATCACGGTCGGGGTTCCTTCCTCGTCGTCGTTGCGGGGCGTGGCGGGCGCCTGCTGCACGTGCATCGGCGCGGGCGTCTCGGTCGGCGGGTGCCCGGGCACCGGCGGCTCGCCGGGCAGCTTCTCCGGAATCGGCTCGGGATCGGGCCCGTGCACGGGCGGCGGACGCTCGGGCTGCTCGGCTGGCGGCGTCCCGGGAAGTTCGTCGTCGAGTCGTGACGGCTGTTGCGTGTGCATGATGACCTGATCAGCTCCGGCGAAGCGGCGCGATCCTTCGTCTTGCGGGGCCGGGAGGAACCGAGCATGGTCCAGCACCCTGGGGGTGTCGATTCGACCATGCCTCCTCGGGGTGTGGGAGTCTGCCGACTTCGTCGCGCACGGCTACACTAAGGACATGGGCACGGCGACGAGCGACATATGAGCGCGGCGCGCGAACGAATCCGGGTGCTGATCGCGGAAGACAACGGCGACCTCGCTGCTGCCGTGTGCGAACTGCTGCAGACGGAACCGGACATCGAGGTGGTCGGCGTGATCGACGACGCCGCGGCGCTCGAACGCTCGGTGCGCGACCTCGACGTGCACGTGGTGATCCTCGACCTCAACCTGTCCGGCGGCTCGAGCGTCCCGGCGATGCAGTCGGTGCGTCACGACCGTCCGGGCACCGGCGTCGTCGTCTACAGTGGGTACGATCGCGCCGACATTTCCGCGGCGCTGCCCGCGCTCGGCGCGTGCGAATTCGTGTCGAAGTCGGGCGAGGTGTCGGCGCTGATCGACGCCGTGCGCCGCTCCGCCAGAAAGACCGCGGCGGGCGCAGACCGTTGAGTCCGTCACCCGCCGCGCGAGGGTTGGCGCCATGCCGCGCCGTGTGCTTCCTTCAGCCGCGCGCCGTCGCCCGGCGAATCAAGTTGACGATCACCAGCAGGATCACCGCGCCGGCCAGCGACACGCCGAGCGATGCCAGGTTGAATGCGCCCTCGTTGATGGTGCCGACGCCGATCATCGGGGAAATGAGCCAGCCACCGATCAACGCGCCGACGATGCCGACGATCACGTTCAGCAGGACGCCTTGCTGCGCGTCCGTGCCGACGATCAACGAGGCGATCCAACC
>DASSJN010000102.1:0-5441 GCA_035691185.1 Steroidobacteraceae bacterium | reverse complement strand
TTGCCGAAGACGCGCTCGGGCAAGATCATGCGTCGCATCCTGCGCAAGATCGCCGCGAACGAAGCCGAGCAGCTCGGTGACATCTCGACGCTGGCCGACCCGAGCGTCGTCGCACAGCTCGTCGACAACAGGATGATTCGCGCCTAGGCGCGCCCGGCGCGAATCAGTGTCTAGTGAATAGTGTCTAGCGGTTAGTCGGACGCGGCGATGCCGCGCGCCGACGGCGTCGACTTCCGACTAGACACTAGACACTAGACACCAGACCCTTCCTCAGGGCTGGCGCTTCTTGCGCTCGATTTCCTCGCGGGCCTCGTCCTTGATGCCGCCGATCGCGTTCTCGGCGCGACCCTTCACCTGGTCGAGCTGGCCTTCGCGACGCAGTTTTTCGTCGCCCACCATCTTGCCGACGCCTTCCTTGATCTTGCCGCCGATGTTCTTCGCGGCGCCTTCCACACGATCTTCGTCCATGACGTTCCTCCTCGCGGTCCTTGCGAATAAACGACGACCGCCCCGCGGCGGCCTCACCGGATTGGACAGATACAGAGCAGAGAGTTCACCGCGCGCTCCGTGCCAGATTGTTCCGACACATGGTGTCCGTCCGCTCGGATGCGCTCAGCCCGCCAGGTCGTCGAGCACCGGGCACTCCGGTCGCGCGTCGCCGTGGCAACGATGCGCGAGTTCCTGCAGCGTGCGCTGCATCGCCTGCATCTCCTGGATCTTGCGCTCCAGTGCGTCTACGTGCGCCTGCGCGAGGCGCTTGACGTCGCGACTCGCGCGTCGGGGGTTGCCCCACAAGCCGAGCAGGGTATCGATGTCCTCGATCGAGAACCCGAGTGACCGCGCGCGCTTGATGAAACGCAGCCGGTGCAGGTCGGCTTCGCCGTAGAGCCGGTATCCCGCGAAGGTCCGGCCTGCGGCCGGGATCAGCCCGATCTCCTCGTAATGCCGGATCATCTTCGCCGTGACGCCGGTGAGTCTGGACGCCTCGCCGATGTTCCGGTAGCCCCGCTGGCGTGCGTCGGCGAGTTCCGGCCGCGGTACGTTCGTGGTCCTGCGCATGGTCCGTTGCCTCCCGTCACTTCGACGTGCGTGGCGTCCAGCGCCGCAGCAGCAGCGTATTCGACACGACGCTCACGCTCGAGAACGCCATCGCAGCGCCGGCGATGACCGGGTTCAGCAAGCCGGCCGCCGCGAGCGGAATGCCCACGACGTTGTAGACGAACGCCCAGAACAGGTTCTGGCGGATCTTGCGTGTCGTGCGCCGAGAGATGTCGATGGCGTCGGCGACGAGGCGCGGGTCGGGTCGCATCAGCGTGACGCCGGCCGCGTGCATCGCGACGTCGGTGCCGCTGCCCATCGCGAAACCGACGTCGGCCGCGGCGAGGGCGGGCGCATCGTTGACGCCGTCGCCGACCATCGCGACGCTGCCGTTCGCGCGCAAGCCCTCGACGACCCTTGCCTTGTCGCCGGGCAGCACTTCGGCGATGACGTCGCGGGCGTCGATGCCCACCAGTCGCGCCACGGCGTTGGCCGCTCCACGGTTGTCGCCCGAGATCATGACGGTGCGCAGGCCGAGCGCGTGCAGCGCGGCAATGGCCTGCGCGGTCGCCGGCCGCGGTGCATCGCCGAAGGCGAGCAGCCCCAGCAGACGCGTGGTTCCGTCGCTGGAATCGGCCAGCCACGAAACCGTCCGGCCCTGCGACTCGTGCTCCTCCCGTTCGCGGGCGTGCGCCGTCGTGTCGACCCCGGCCTCCCGCATCAACCGGTCGTTGCCGAGCAACAGGCGCCGACCGCCGGCCCGCGCCTCGACGCCGCGCCCGGCCAGCACCGTCACCTGCTCGACGACCGACGCGGTCACGCCCCGTTCGCGCGCAGCGTCGCACACGGCCGCGGCGAGGGGGTGGCCGCTGCCCGATTCGATCGCAGCCGCGACCGCGAGCAGTTCGTCCCCGTCGACCGAGAAACCCCGGGCCGCAACGAGGCTGGGCTTGCCCTCGGTCAAAGTTCCGGTCTTGTCGAAGGCGAGCGTGCGCACCGTATGCGCCGCCTCGAGCGCTTCCGCGTCCTTGACCAGGATGCCTGCCTTCGCGGCGACGCCGGTGCCGGCCATGATCGCGGTCGGGGTGGCGAGTCCGAGCGCACACGGGCACGAGATCACGAGCACCGCCACGGCGTTGAGCGTCGCGACGCTCCAGTCGCCGCCGAGCAGGCCCCAGCCGAGGTACGTGCCGAGCGCGATCACGAGCACGACCGGCACGAACACCGCGCTCACCCGGTCGACCACGCGCTGGATCGGCGCCTTCTTCGCCTGCGCGTCCTCGACCAGCCGGATGATCCGCGCCAGCGCGCTCTCGGCGCCGACTGCCGTCGTGCGCACGACCAGTCGCCCCTCGGCATTCACGGCGCCGCCGGTGACCCGATCGCCCGGGCCTTTGGCGACGGGCAGCGACTCGCCCGTCAGCAGCGACTCGTCGGCGTGGCTGCGGCCTTCCAGCACCTCGCCGTCGACCGCAATCCGCTCGCCGGGCAGCACCACGACCTCGTCGTCGACGCGCACCGCGGCGATAGGCACCTCCGCCTCCGCGCCTTGGCGACGCACGCGCGCGACGTTCGGCCGCAACGCCTGCAGGGCGCGGATCGCCTCCGTCGTCTCTCGCTTGGCACGGGCCTCGAGCCACCTGCCGAGCAGCACCAGCGCAATGACGACCGCAGACGCCTCGAAATAGAGGTGACCCATCGCGTGGCCGGCATGGCCCGTCAGCAGGTGATGCACGCTCAGGCCATAGGCCGCGCTCGTGCCGATCGCGACCAGGAGGTCCATGTTGCCGGTGCGCGCGTGGAGCGCCTTCCAGGCACCCACGTAAAACCGCCCGCCCAGCCAGAACTGCACCGGCGTCGCAAGCACGAACTGCAGCCAGGGCGGCAGGTACCAGTTCGAGCCGAATGCCATCGCGATCATCGGGACGACCAGCGGCAGCGAGAGGGCCGCCGCGAACGCGACGTGCCGTGCCTCCTTCGAGAGCCGTCCCGGGGTCACGGTCGCCTGCGGCGTCCCGGTCTCGTCCGGGACCAGCACGGCCGTGTAGCCGGCCTTTTCGACCGCTGCGACGAGCGCACCGGCCCCTGTGCCGGGGCGCACGCCGACCGTCGCCTGCTCGGTGGCGAGGTTCACTGTGGCGCCCGTGACGCCCGGCACCCTGCCCAGCGCACGTTCGACACGCGTCGAGCAGGACGCGCAGGTCATGCCGCCGATCACGAACCGCAAGGTCGCACCGGCCGGGGGCAGCGTCGTCGAGTTCGTGGCCATGCGGGCATCATGCTCCTTCCCATCGTGGGAAGGTCAAGCCGCTCGCGGGGCGGCGCCCGTCGGGTTCGGCGGGAGGGCGGCCGAGGCGTGCACTTGCGTGTAAAGTCGAAGCCGCCGTTCACCTTGTCCCGATGGGAAGGCGCAGGGGCGCCTGACCGCCCGGGGGCACGACTGGAGAATCGAGATGTTGCTGGACGTGCGGAAAATGACCTGCAGCCACTGCGTGCGATCCGTCACGGCGGCCGTGCACGCGCTCGACCCGCAGGCGAAGGTCGAAGTCGACCTCGGGCAAGGCACGGTGCGCATCGACGGCAAGGTCGACGCCGAAGCCGCCGTGACGGCCATCCGCGCCGAAGGCTACGAGGTCCGGGTGCTCCAGCAGTAGGCGGCAGGCAGGCGCGATGTACATCCCGAGCCACTTTGCGGAGTCCGATCCCGGGCGCATCTCACGCCTGGTCGATGCACACCCGCTCGCCACGCTGGTTACGCAGGTGGACGGGCGGCTCGAGGCCCATCACCTGCCGTTCCTGCGGCTCGGCCAGCTTCTCGTCGGGCAACGCCTCGTCGCGCATGCGGCGCGGGGCAACCCGGTCTGGAGACTCGGTGAGGCGCGCGCCGACGTGCTGCTGGTCTTCGCGGGCGCCGAGGCGTACGTCTCGCCGGCGTTCTACCCGGGCAAGGCAGAGCATCACCGCGTCGTGCCGACCTTCAACTATGCGGCCGTGCACCTGCGCGGCGAGCTTTCGTGCTCGCACGACAAGGCGACCAAGCTGCGGACGGTCGAATTCCTGACGAAGCACATGGAGGCCGCGCGCGAGGCGCCCTGGTCCGTGAGCGACGCGCCGCCGGCATACGTCGACAAGATGCTGGACGGCATCGTCGCGCTCTCGTTCGAGATCCGCGCGATCGAGGCCAAGTTCAAAGCCAGCCAGAACAAGTCGGAGGTCGACCGGCGCGGGGTCGTGGCCGGACTGCGCCCGGCGGCCAACGCGCCGGGGCCGTCGGAGGCCGCCGAGTTGATCGAGCAGGGGCTCCCGCGCGCCTGATGCGCGGTGCGCCGGTCCGCGTCAGAAGAAGAACGCGAACACGAAGATTCCGAGCATCGCGAAGGCGAGCGCGATCTTCGCGAGCGTGCCGAACAGCAATCCGACCCAGGTGCCGGCACCCGCGCTCGTCGCGCGGCGCCATTCGCCGTGCGAGAGCATTTCGCCGGCGACGGCGCCGATGAACGGGCCGAGGATCAGCCCGGGAATGCCGAGAAAGACGCCGAGCAGCGTGCCGATCGCAGCCCCGACGATGGCCTTGCGCGAGGCACCCACGCGCTTGGCGCCGAGCGCGGTGGCGGCAAAGTCGATGGCGAGGGACGCGAGCGCCAGCAGTCCGAGCACGGAGAGCGTGACCCAGCCCACGCGCTCGAAATCGTCCGCCCAGGCGCCGACCACGAGCCCGGCGAACACGAGCGGAATCCCGGGCAACGCGGGCAGCACCGTGCCCGCGACCCCGACGACGATCAACAGTGCGGCAAGCAGCCACATCCAGGTATTGCCGTCCATGCCGGCATCATGCCCGGAGCCGCGCCGTGCGTCACACGCACGTCAGCGCGCGAGCCGACCGGCACGCACCGCCGGCGGCAGGTAGCATCGCGCCCTGCGATGAGCCTCACGTTGCCGCCGACCCCGATCCTCGACGTCCTGCCCGCGCTGAGTGCGGCACTGTCGGCGCATTGCAGCGTCGTGCTGGAGGCGCCGCCCGGCGCCGGCAAGAGCACGGTCGTGCCGCTCGCATTGCTCGAGGAGCCCTGGCTCGGCGAGCGCAGGATCCTGATGCTGCAGCCGCGTCGGATCGCGGCGCGTGCCGTCGCGCGTCGCCTGGCCGAACTCGCGGGCTCCGAGCCCGGACAGCTCGTAGGCTACCGCACGCGGCTCGACACGCGTGTCAGCGCGGCCACGCGCATCGAAGTGGTCACGGAAGGCATCCTCACGCGGCTGCTGCAGGAAGACCCTGCGCTCGAGCGCGTCGGCTGCCTCGTGTTCGACGAGTTCCACGAGCGCAATCTGCAGTCCGACCTGGGCCTGGCACTCGCGCTCGATGCACAGCAGCATCTGCGTGCGGACCTGCGGCTGCTCGTGATGTC
>DASSJN010000101.1:0-13294 GCA_035691185.1 Steroidobacteraceae bacterium | reverse complement strand
GATGCGAAGGGCCATGGACTTAGGTTAACAGAATCCGGCCTGCGTCAAGCACACCCCACGCCGGGCTGCACCGGGAAGGCGTCGCGTCCGGCATAGGAGGCGTCCTTGCCGAGTTCGGCCTCGATGCGCAGCAACTGGTTGTATTTCGCGATGCGATCGGAGCGACAGAGCGACCCGGTCTTGATCTGGGTGGCGCTGGTCGCCACCGCGATGTCGGCGATGGTGCTGTCCTCGGTCTCGCCCGAGCGGTGCGAGACGACGGCGCTGTAACCGGCCCCCGTCGCCATCTCGATCGCCGCGAGCGTCTCGGTCAGCGTGCCGATCTGGTTCGGTTTGATCAGGATCGAGTTCGCGATGCCCTTGTCGATGCCCTCACGCAGGATCTTCGTGTTCGTGACGAACAGATCGTCGCCGACGAGCTGGATGCGCCGGCCCAGGCGCTGGGTCAGGGCCGTCCAGCCGTCCCAGTCGCCCTCGGCCATGCCGTCCTCGATCGAGACGATCGGGTAGCGGTTGACGAGCCCCTCCAGGTAATCGACGAACTGCGTCGGGCTGAACCTGCGGCCCTCGGACTCGAGGTGATATTCGTCGCCCTGGAAGAACTCCGAGCTCGCGACGTCGAGGCCCAGGTACACGTCGCGCCCCGCCTTGTATCCCGCCCGCTCGATCGCCTGCAGGATCGTTTCGAGCGCCGCCTCGTTCGACGGCAGGTTCGGCGCGAAGCCGCCCTCGTCGCCCACGGCCGTCGCGAGGCCCTGCTCGTGCAGCACCTTCTTGAGTGTGTGGAAGATCTCCGCGCCGCAACGCAGCGCTTCCGCGAAGTTCTGCGCGCCCACCGGCAGCACCATGAACTCCTGGACGTCGACGCTGTTGTCGGCGTGCGCGCCGCCGTTGATGATGTTCATCATCGGCACGGGCATGACCTTCGGGCCGCTGCCGCCCAGATGGCGGAACAGGCTCTGGCGGCTCGCGTTCGCGGCCGCGTGCGCCGCGGCCAGGGAGATCGAGAGCAGCGCGTTCGCACCGAGGCGCGACTTCGTCTCGGTCGCGTCGAGCTCGATCATCGTCCGGTCGATGCCGGCCTGGTCCATGACGTCGTGGCCGAGCAGTGCGTTGCGCAGCTCGCCATTGGCGTTGATGACGGCCTGCAGCACGCCCTTGCCGGAATAGCGCTTCTTGTCGCCGTCGCGCAGTTCCACCGCCTCCCGCGTGCCGGTCGATGCGCCAGACGGCACCGCCGCGCGGCCGCGGACGCCGCCGTCGACGTACACGTCGGCCTCGACGGTCGGATTGCCGCGCGAATCCATGATCTCGCGCGCCTTGATGTCGATGATCTTGGTCGTCATAGGGTCGATTCCTCGAACGGCCGCGACTTGACTGCGGCATCCAGTTCCTTGAGCACCTCGAGCAGCGAGCGCATGCGGTCGAGCGGCCACGCGTTCGGACCGTCCGAGAGCGCCTGCGCCGGGTCGGGATGCGTCTCCATGAACAGGCCCGAGACGCCGGCCGCGACGGCCGCGCGCGCGAGCACCGGCACGAACTCCCGCTGGCCGCCGGAGGCCGTGCCCTGCCCGCCCGGCAGTTGCACCGAGTGGGTGGCGTCGAACACGACGGGCGCGTAGTCCCGCATCACGGCCAGCGAGCGCATGTCCGAGACGAGGTTGTTGTAGCCGAACGAAAAGCCGCGTTCGCAGGCGAGGATCTGCTCGTTGCCGGTCGAACGCGCCTTCTCGATCACGTTCTTCATTTCCCAGGGCGACAGGAACTGGCCCTTCTTGATGTTGACCGGCCGTCCGGCACCCGCCGCGCTCAGGATGAAATTCGTCTGGCGACAGAGGAACGCCGGCGTCTGCAGCACGTCGACGACCGAGGCGACTTCGGCCATCGGCGTGTCCTCGTGGACGTCGGTGAGCACGGGCAGGCGGAGCTGGCGCTTGACTTCCGACAGGATCCGCAGCCCCTCCCCGAGGCCGGGACCGCGGAAGCTCGATTTCGACGAGCGGTTCGCCTTGTCGTAGCTCGCCTTGAAGACGTAGGGGATGCCCAGGGCCGTCGTGATTTCCTGCATGCGACCGGCGATGTCGAGGACGATGCCCTCGCCCTCGACGACGCACGGCCCGGCGATCAGGAAGAACGGCCGGTCCGGGCCGACCTCGAAGCCGCAGAGCCTCATTGTCCCGCCGCCGCCGGCATCTGGCCGAGCCGGTGCTCGCGCGCGGCCCGGATGAAGCCCGTGAACAGCGGATGCCCGTCGCGCGGCGTCGAGCGGAACTCGGGGTGGTACTGGCTCGCGATGAAGAACGGGTGGTTCGGCAATTCGATGATCTCGACCAGACCATCGCGCGAGAAGCCCGAGAAGCGCAGTCCCGCGTTCATGAGCCGCTGCAGGTAGGTGTTGTTGAACTCGAAGCGGTGGCGGTGCCGTTCGCGGATCAGGTCGGCACCGTACACCGCGTGCGCGAGCGACCCGTGCGAGACGCGCACCTCCTGCGCGCCGAGGCGCATCGTGCCGCCGAGGTTCGAGGCTTCGTCACGCGCCTCGACCGTGCCCTTCTGCGTGTCCTGCCACTCGGTGATCAACGCGATGACCGGGTGCGGCGTCGCGCGGTTGAACTCCGTGCTGTGGGCGCCCTCGAGCCCCGCGACGTTGCGTGCGTACTCGATGATGGCGAGTTGCATGCCGAGGCAGATGCCGAGGTAGGGAATGCCGTTCTCGCGCGCATAGCGCACGGCCTCGATCTTGCCTTCGATGCCCCGTTCGCCGAAGCCGCCCGGCACCAGGATCGCGTCCATGCCGGCCAATGCGCCCGGGCCGTGCTTCTCGAGGTCCGTGGCCTCGATGAAGTCGACGTTGACGCGCGTGCGGGTGCGCAGCCCCGCGTGCGTCAGCGCCTCGTTCAGCGAGATGTACGCATCCTTGAGGTTGACGTACTTGCCGACCATCGCGAGGTTGATCGTGAGGTCGGGCGCGGCCTTCGCGCCCACGACCTGGTTCCACTCCTTCAGATCTGCCGGCGGCACGTCGAGGCCGAACTTCTCGCAGACGATGTCGTCGAGCTTCTGCTCGTGCAGCAGCGAGGGAATCTTGTAGATGTCGTCGGCATCGATCGCCGAGAACACCGCACGCTCCTCGACGTTCGTGAACAGCGCGATCTTCCTGCGCTGCTCGGGCGGAAGCGGGTCCTTGCAGCGGCACAGCAGCAGGTCCGGCTGGATGCCGATCGACCGCAGTTCCTTGACCGAGTGCTGCGTCGGCTTGGTCTTGATCTCGCCGGAGGTCGCGAAGTACGGGATCAGCGTCAGGTGCATGTAGAGCACGTTGTTGCGCCCGAGCTCGACGCCGAGCTGGCGGATCGCCTCGAGGAACGGCAGCGACTCGATGTCGCCGACCGTGCCGCCGATCTCGACCATGCAGACGTCGGCGCTGCCCGCGCCCATGCGGATCGAGTGCTTGATCTCGTCGGTGATGTGCGGGATGACCTGCACCGTCGCGCCGAGGTAATCGCCGCGGCGTTCCTTGGCGATCACGTTCTCGTAGATGCGGCCTGTCGTGAAGTTGCTGCTGCGACCGGTCGTGCAGCGCACGAAGCGCTCGTAGTGACCGAGGTCCAGGTCCGTCTCGGTGCCGTCGTCGGTGACGAACACCTCGCCGTGCTGGAACGGGCTCATGGTGCCCGGGTCCACGTTGATGTACGGGTCGAGCTTGACCATCGCGACATTGAGGCCCCGGGCCTCGAGGATCGCACCGAGCGAGGCGGCAGCAATGCCCTTGCCCAGCGACGACACGACACCGCCGGTCACACAGATGAATTTGGTCATGGGAGCCACCGTCGCAGGAGAAGCACGACGGGAGGGCAGTTTAGCCGATCGCGGGGTGTCCTGGCCACCTGAAACCGAATGCGTCGGCTTCCGTGACGACGCCTCTGCCATTCCAGACGACACGCCACGACGGCTCGTCCGGTTGCGCCCCGTACTCGTGGGCACAGCCCAGGTCCGCGACCGCAACGAGGTTGCCGCCGTCGTCGAGCAGTAGCGGCAGGTCCGCGCGACGCCACGGCAGCACGTCGTGCTCCTGCAGCCACTTGCGCAGCGGACGCCGATGTGCGCTGCCCGCCGGCCGAAAGTGCTCGCCGCCGCCGCGACGCGCGACTCGCAATCGCACCGGCAATCGCGCGCGACTCAGTCCGTGGCCCATGGCGGGCTGCAGTTCCACGGTCGACACGCCGCTCCACTCGTAGCGTCGAGCGGCCTGCGGTTGCCATGCCCCTTCCACGATCGCCGGCGCATCGCCCGCATCGGCGTGCAGGCAGCCGCGATAGCGATGCACGACCGCGCCGGGCCACTCGGTGCGGGGATTGCGGTCGCCCGCAGCGACGTCGGCATCCTTGCGCAGTGCGGCGAGCGTCTCGGCGGCGGGCGGTGGCAGTCCGAGCGCGGCAATCCAGGCCCGCAGCACGGCACGCTGTCGCGGATCGGGCAGGTCGCGCAGCCGTGCGAGTTCCAGCGCCCGCCCGCGCGTCACGAAGCCCAGGTCGCGCGCGGCAACCTCGGCCTCGAGTGCAAGCGCGTCGCGCGCGTAGTCGGCCACGCGGCCTGCGGTGCGGGCAGCGGCAGGCCAGCGCCGTTGCAGCACCGGCAGCACGGCATGGCGCAGGTAGTTGCGGTCGAAGCGCTGGTCGGCGTTCGAGGGGTCCGTCACCCAGATGAGCCCTCGGTCGCGCGCCCACCGTTCCAGCTCGGCTCGCTCGAAGCCGAGCAGCGGCCGCGCGTGCCAGGCGTCCTGGCCGAAGGCAGCGAGGGGCGGCATGCCCGCGATCGCGCGCAGCCCCCCACCGCGCAGCCACTGCATCAGGACGGTCTCGAGTTGATCGTCCGCGTGGTGGGCCGTGAGCAGGACCTCGCCCGAGGCGAGGCGTTGCCTGAAGACGGCGTAGCGGGCTTCACGCGCTGCGGCCTCCGGGCTCTCGCCCGGCGCGGCGCGCGCATCGACGCGCACCTGGTCGAACGGCACACCGAGGGACCGCGCAAGGTTCGCGCTGGCGCAACTCCAGTGCGCCGCGTCGGCGTGCAGGCCGTGGTGGACGTGCAACGCGTGCATCGCCCAACGTCCCGGCCGAACACGTGCGAGTTCGGCGAGGGCGACGAGCAATACGGTCGAGTCGAGGCCTCCGCTCAGCGCGACACACAGCCGCTGCGGGGCATCGTCGAGCGATGACGGCAGACAGGCCGCCAGGGCGCGCTCGAACCGTGCGATCGTGAACAGCATGGTACGCAGGCGGATCGATCGGGGCTTCCAGGCAGGGTGGCGCGTCGCGCGGAAGGGGCTCAGCCGTCAGGGCGCGGAGCGATAGACGCCCTGGTGGCGCAGCCGCTCGTAGCGCCTGGCGAGCAATTCGTCCTCCGACAGCCGTTCGACCTCGTCGAGGTGGTGGATCAGCGCCGCCTTCAGCGAATCGGCCATGGCCTGCGGGTCGCGGTGCGCCCCGCCGAGCGGCTCCTTGAGGATCTCGTCGACGACGCCGCCGAGCTTGTCGATCCGCTCGGCCGTGATCCCCATCGCCTCGGCCGCGAGCTCCTTCTTGTCGGCGCTCTTCCACAGGATCGACGCGCACCCCTCGGGCGAGATCACCGAATAGACCGAATACTCCAGCATGAGCAGGCGGTCGCAGATTCCGATCGCGAGTGCACCGCCCGAGCCGCCCTCCCCGATGACCGCGGTCACGACCGGCGTGCGCAGCGTCGACATCTCGAACAGGTTGCGCGCGATCGCCTCGCTCTGGTTGCGCTCCTCTGAGCCGATGCCCGGGTACGCGCCCGGAGTGTCGATCAGTGTGACGATGGGCAGGCGGAAACGCTCGGCGAGCTTCATGAGCCTGAGCGCCTTGCGATAGCCCTCGGGCTTCGGCATGCCGTAGTTGCGCCGCACGCGCTCCTTGGTGTCGCGCCCTTTCTGGTGGCCGATCAGCATGACCGAGCGGCCGTCGAGGCGCGCGAAGCCGCCGATGATGGCCTGGTCGTCGGCGTACATCCGGTCGCCGTGGAGTTCGTGGAAATCGTCGAAGACCGTGACGGCGTAGTCGAGCGTGTACGGGCGCTGCGGGTGGCGGGCCAGCTGCGCGACCTGCCACGGCGTCAGGTTGGCGAAGATGCTGTTCGTGAGCGCACGGCTCTTCGCGCGCAGGCGCGCGATCTCCTCGCCGATGTTGACTTCGGCGTCGGAGGACACGAAGCGCAATTCGTCGATCTTGGCTTCGAGTTCGGCGATCGGCTGCTCGAAGTCGAGGAAACTCAATGGCATAGGCGGAAGTGTCCAGTGTCCAGTGTCTAGTGTCTAGCGGTTAGTCGGAAGCGGAGCCCCCGTGCTGCGCGCGACCTCTCCGGCCGGCGGGAGAGGTAAAGGACGCTCCGACGAACCACCAGACACGGACCACTAGACACTTCTCTCGTAGTACAGCTCGACCGCGTCGCGGCCGACGAGCGTGCCGAGTCGCTCGATCAGTTCACGCGACGGACGGACCTTCCACTGCTCCCCGAACTGCAGGATGGCGGCCGCGTCCCCCGTCGCGTAGCGCACGGCGACGTTGCAGCGCCCGCCCTTGCTGGGCCTCAAGGCGTTTTCGAGCGCCGCGATCAACTTGCTCGCGTCGCCGTTGCGCTGCTTGCCGGCAGGCCACCGCAGCACGAGGTTGCGGGCGTACTGCTCGCGCGCCTGGTCGACGTCCATGATCCTCTTCGCCTGCAGGCGCCAGTCGTCGATGAAGTCGTCCCAGCGCAGGGCGCCCTCGACGACCAGGATCGCGTCCTTGGTCACCAGCGCGCGGTACTGCTGGTACACGTCGTCGAACATCGAGACTTCGAGCCGCCCGCTGCGGTCATCGAGGATGAAGCTCGTGCGACCGCCGCGCTTGCGGATCTCGAGCACCAGGCCCGCGACCGTGACGCTGCGACCGGGCCCGCGCCAGGTATTGCCTTTGTCTTCGCCCGCTCCCACCGGCTTCGCGCCGCCCACGTCCACGATGCGCCCGCTGATGATCGGCTTCAGTTCGCGCTCGTACTCGGCAATCGGGTGGCCGGTCAGGTACAGCCCGAGCGTTTCACGCTCTCCCGCCAGCCGCACGGCCTCGCTCCACTCGGGGAGCGTCTCGGAGCCTTCCCCCGCGCTGCGCGCGACCTCTCCCGCCGACGCGGGAGAGGTGGAGACCGGTTCGGCGAGGCCGAACAGGTCCGTCTGTCCGGCCTCCTTCGCCCTGGTCGACTGATCGGCTGCCTGCATCGCGGCGGGCAACTGGTGCATGAGCGTCGAGCGGTGGCGCATGCCCGCGAGCGAGTCGCAGGCGCCCGAGCGGATCAGCGCCTCCAGCACACGGCGGTTGACCTTGTTGAGGTCGAGCCGGCGGCACAGGTCGCGCAGGTCGCGGAACGGCCCGCGGGCTGCACGCTCGTCGATCATGTTCTCGACCGCGGCGTGGCCGACGCCCTTGATCGCGCCGAGTCCGTAGCGGATCGACTTCGCGCCCGAGACCGTAAACATGTACTGCGAGGCGTTGATGTCCGGTGGCTCCACCGTGAGCCCCATCCGGCTGCACTCGTCGATCAGCGTGACGACCTTGTCCGTCTTGTCCATGTCGGACGAGAGCACGGCCGCCATGAACGCCGCGGGGTAATGTGCCTTGAGCCACGCCGTCTGGTACGAAAGCACGGCGTAGGCGGCGGAGTGCGACTTGTTGAAGCCGTACCCCGCGAACTTCTCCATCAGGTCGAAGATGTGCGCCGCGGTGTGCTCGGCCACGCCGCGCCGCGTCGCGCCTTCGACGAAGATCGAGCGCTGCTTCGCCATCTCCTCGGGCTTCTTCTTGCCCATGGCGCGACGCAGCAGGTCGGCGCCGCCGAGCGTGTAGCCGGCGAGCACCTGCGCGATCTGCATGACCTGCTCCTGGTACAGGATCACGCCGTAGGTCGGGAACAGCACCGGCTTCAAGTCCGGGTGCAGGTAGTCGATGCCGCCGCCGATGCGGCCGTGCTTGCGGTCGATGAAGTCGTCGACCATGCCCGACTGCAGCGGGCCCGGGCGGAACAGAGCGACGAGCGCGATGATGTCCTCGAACGTGTCGGGCTGCAGCCGCTTGATCAGATCCTTCATGCCGCGGGATTCGAGCTGGAAGACCGCCGTCGTCTCGCAGCGCTTGAGCATCGCGTAGGTGGCGGCGTCGTCCATCGGCAGCGTCGCCATGTCGAGCGGCGGCTCGCCGTCCCGGGCGCGCGCGGCGTTGATCGTGCGCACGGCCCAGTCGATGATGGTCAGCGTGCGCAGGCCGAGGAAGTCGAACTTGACCAGGCCCGCCGCCTCGACGTCGTCCTTGTCGAACTGCGTGACGACCCCCGAACCGTTCTCGTCGCAGTACAGCGGCGCGAAGTCCGTGAGCACCGACGGCGCGATCACGACGCCGCCCGCGTGCATGCCGGCGTTGCGGACGAGGCCCTCGAGCGAGCGCGCCAGGTCGATGACCTCGCGCACCTCCTCTTCGTTCCTGTAGCGCTTGCGGAGCTCCTCTTCCTTCTCGAGCGCGTCGTCGAGCGTGATGCCCAGCTCGAACGGGATCAGCTTGGCGATGCTGTCGGCGAACCCGTAGCTCAGGCCCTGCACGCGCGCGACGTCGCGCACGACCGCCTTGGCCGCCATCGTGCCGTAGGTGATGATCTGCGAGACCCGGTCGCGGCCGTAGCGCTCCGCGACGTAGTCGATGACGCGGTCGCGGCCCTCCATGCAGAAGTCGACATCGAAATCCGGCATCGACACGCGCTCGGGGTTCAGGAACCGCTCGAACAGCAGGTCGTAACGCAACGGGTCGAGGTCCGTGATGCCGAGCGCGTACGCGACGATCGAACCCGCGCCGGAGCCGCGGCCGGGACCCACCGGCACGCCGTTCTCGCGCGCCCAGCGAATGAAGTCCGCAACGATCAGGAAGTAGCCTGCGAAGCCCATCTGGCAGATGACATCCAGCTCGATGCCCAGGCGCCGTTGGTAGTCCTCTCGCGGGATCGGCCTGCCCGGTGCCTTCTCGAGCACGGGCCAGCGGCGTTCGAGCCCAGCCAGCGCCTGCTCGCGCAGGTGGTCCTCGGTCGTCTGCCCTTCCGGCACCGGGTAGGCCGGCAGCGAAGGCCTGCCGAGCTTGATCTCGAGGTTGAGCCGCCGCGCGATCTCGACCGAATTCTCGAGGGCCTCGGGGAGGTCGGCGAAGACCAGTGCCATCTCCTCGGGGGAACGCAGGTACTGCTCCTCGCTGTAGCGGCGCGGGCGCGAGGCATCGGCGAGCAGCGTGCCCTCGTGGATGCAGACGCGGGCCTCGTGCGCCTCGAAGTCGGCCGGCTTCAGGAAGCGCACGTCGTTGGTCGCGACGACCGGTACGCCGAGCGCAACGGCGAGCTGCAGCGACCCCGCGATGCAGTCCTCCTCGCCGGGACGTCCCGTGCGCTGCAGCTCGAGGTAATAGCGGCTGCCGAAGAGCGCGAGCCAGGCCTCCAGCGCCGTCCGCGCCTCCGCTTCCCTGCCCGCGACGAGCGCGCGACCGACGTCGCCCTCGCGTGCCCCCGAGAGCGCAATGAGGCCGGCGGTCGTGGCCCGTTCGAGCCAGGAGCGCAGGATCGTGGGGCCGTGCCTGCCCTGCCCCTCGAGGTAGCTGCGCGTGACCAGGCGGGTGAGGTTGTTGTAGCCGCGCGCGTCCTGGCACAGCAGCACGAGCCGGCTGGGCTCGGCCTTGTCGCCTTCGTCGCGAATGCGCGCGTCGACGCCGATCAACGGCTTGATGCCCTTCGACTGCGCGGTCTGGTAGAACTTGACCAGCGCGAACAGGTTGCCCTGGTCCGTGAGCGCGACCGCGGGCATCCCGAGCCGTGCCGTCGCGTCGATGAGCCCTTCGCGCAACGTCGTGCCGTCGTCCTTCTTCTCGCTCTCGATGCGGACCACGCCGTCGACGAGCGAATACTCGGTGTGGACGTGGAGATGGACGAAACGTGCCATCGACGGCTCAGTCGACCAGGAGCGACGATTGTACGGGCGCGAAACTGCGGCGGTGCACCGGGGAAGGTCCCAATCGACGCAGCGCGTCGAGATGCTCGGGCGTGCCGTAGCCCTTGTGCGCCGAGAACCCATAACCGGGGTAGCGCCCGCAGAGCTCGCGCATGTACTGGTCGCGCGCGACCTTGGCGACGATCGAGGCGGCACCGACGCAACCGACGTTCGCGTCGCCGTCGACCACCGCCTCGATGCTGCACTCGATCGAGAGCCCGGAGAGGTTCGGGCAGCGATCGCCGTCGACGATCACGTGCACCGGGGGCCAGCGCAGCGCCAGCAGCGCGCGACGCATGGCCAGCATCGTCGCCTGCAGGATATTGATCGCGTCGATCTCGCAGGGATCGGACCAGCCGAGCCCGAACGCGATGCAACGCTCGCGGATCTTGAGCGAGAGTTCCTCGCGCACTTCCGGGCACAGCGCCTTGGAATCGGCGATGCCCCGGATCGGGCGACGCCTGTCGAGGATCACGGCCGCGGCCACGACCGGTCCTGCAAGGGGTCCACGGCCCGCTTCGTCGATCCCGGCCGTGAGGCCGTGCCGCCGCAGGTCCAGCGTCGCCTGGTGCGCGACCGTCCGTCTCATGCCGACATTCTGCGCCGCTCGCGCAGCTCCAGGATCGCCTCGGCCGCCCGCGCACTCGCATCACGCCGCAAGGCGTGATGGATCGCGGTGAACGCGGCGATCAATTCTGCGCGGTCGGGCCGCTCCAGCTGCTCGAGCATGGCCGGACCGAGCACGTCGGGACGCACCTGCTCCTGGAAGACCTCCGGCACGATCCGCCGTCCCGCGAGCAGGTTGGGCTGGGCGAAGAACTCCGCCTTCATGAGCCTGAGGTCGCGCAGCAGCCAGCTCGTCAGCGGCGCGACGCGGTAGGCGACGACCATCGGTCGCTTGACGAGCGCGGCCTCGAGAGTGGCTGTGCCGGAAGCGACCAGCACCGCGTCGGAAGCGGTCAGCGCCTCCGGCGCGCGTCCGTCGACCAGACGCACCTCGACGCCGGGAGCGTGCTCGGCGAGCGCACGTTCGAACGTCGCGCGTGCGAGCTCATTCGCCATCGGGGCGACGAACTGCAGCTCGGGCCGCCGCGCGTGCAGCCACGCGAGCGTCGCGGCGAACGGTGCGCCGAGCTTGCCGACCTCCGCGCGCCGGCTGCCGGGCAGCACCGCGACGACCGGTCGATCGAGCGCGAGCCCGAGCGCGAGCCGCGCCGGCTCGGGCGGGGATTCCAGCGGGACACGGTCGGCCAGCGGGTGGCCGACGAAGACCGCGCGCACGTGGTGCTCGTCGTAGAAGCGGCTCTCGAAGGGCAGCACGCACAGCACCAGGTCCACCGCCTGGCCGATGGTCCTGACGCGTCCCTGGCGCCAGGCCCAGACCTGCGGGCTCACGTACTGCACCGTCGGGATGCCGCGCGCCTTCAGTTGCGCCGCGACGCGCAGGTTGAACTCGGGCGAGTCGATGCCGACGAACACGTCGGGTCGCTCCGCCAGCAGCCGCGCGACGAGGCGGCGGCGCAGCCGCAGCAGCCGCGGCAGGTGCTTCAGGATCTCGGCGAGCCCCATGACGGCCAGCTCCTCCGACGCATGCCAGGCTTCGCAGCCGGCTTCGCGCATGCGCGGGCCGGCCACGCCGAGGCAGCGCGCGCCCGGCGCACGCGCGCGGAGCGCACGGATCAGCGCACCGCCGAGGTTGTCCCCGGAGGCTTCGCCCGCAACGAGCGCAACCGCGCCCTCACCCGCGCTGCGCGCGACCTCTCCCACTGCTGTGGGAGAGGTGACATTTCCTCCGACCATCGCCGCTCAGCGCACGAGGCTGCGTGTGGACTGCGGTATGAAATCGACCAGCGTCTGGACCTCCGGCTGCTCCTGCGCCAGCGCGCGCAACTGCACGAGCGCGTCCTCCAGCCTGAGGCCGGATCGGTAGAGCACCCGGTAGGCGTTGCGCAGGTTGCGAATCTGCTGCGGCGAGAATCCGCGGCGCTTGAGGCCTTCCGAATTGATGCTGTGCGGTTTGGCCGGGCCGCCTACCGCCAACACGTACGGCGGCACGTCGCGCGTCACGGCCGCATTGTTGGCGAGGAACGCGTGAGCACCGACCTTGCAGAACTGGTGGATCGCCGCGAAGCCACCCATGATCACCCAGTCGCCGAGGCTCACGTGGCCGCCGAGCGTCGCGCTGTTCGCGAGAACGCACTGGTTGCCCACGATGCAGTCGTGCGCGACGTGCGCGTAGGACATGAACAGGTTGTCGCTGCCGATCGTAGTGACACCCCGGTCCTTGGTCGTGCCCCGGTTCAGCGTCACGAACTCGCGGATCACGTTGCGGTCGCCGATCTCGAGCCGCGTGGGCTCACCTTTGTATTTCTTGTCCTGCGGCGCATCGCCGACCGACGCGAAGGAATGGACGAGGTTGTCGGCGCCGAGCCGCGTGTGGCGATGCACCACGGCGTGCGAGCCGATCTTCGTGCGATCGCCGACCTGCACGTCGGGCCCGACCACGGCGAAGGCGCCAATGTCCACGTCCTCGCCCAGCACGGCATCGGGCGACACGATGGCGGTCGCGTGGATGGTCGCTGTCATGGTTCAAGCTCCCCAGGGCCTGTTAACGCTCATTGACATGAGCTGCGACGAGCTATTGCGGTCCGGGACGAGGCGCGACGACCGCCTCAGCCGGGCATCACCATCATCTCGGCGGAGCAGGCTTCCTCGCCGGCCACTTCCGCGACGGTCGAAAACTTCCAGATCGTCCGGATCCGGCGCTCGAGCGTGACCTTGAGCAGCAACTGGTCGCCGGGCACGACCGGCCGGCGGAAGCGCGCCTTGTCGATGCCCGCGAAATAGAACTTGATGTTCTCGTCCGGGTAGACGTTCGCGGTCACGAAACAGAGGATGCCCGCGGCCTGCGCGAGCGCCTCGAGCATCAGCACGCCCGGCATCACCGGCCGGCCGGGAAAATGCCCGGCGAAGAACTCTTCGTTCGCGCTCACGTTCTTGAGCGCGACGAGTCGCTCGCCCGACACGCACTCGAGCACGCGATCGACGAGCAGCATCGGATACCGATGCGGCAATCGCCGCATGACCTCGTCGATCCCGAACCCGCCCTGTCCTTCGCTCATGACTTGCTTCCGTCGTTCGTTCGTTCGTCGTCCGGTCCGGCGCCCCCGCCTGGGTCGGCCTCGCCGCGCTGCGCACGCTCGAGGCGCAACAGGCGTCGCGCGAGCT
>DASSJN010000100.1:0-8877 GCA_035691185.1 Steroidobacteraceae bacterium | reverse complement strand
GTGAGCGGCTCGTTCAACCTCGGCGCCGGCGAAATCACCCGGTCGCGGCTGCGGTCGACGAGCGGCGACCTCACGCTGACGGGCCAGCTCGGGCCGGACGCCCGGCTCGACGCCGAGAGCATCAGCGGCGACGTGCGCCTCGACTTCGCGGGCAGCGTGGCGGGCCAGTTCGACGTGTCGACGTTCAACGGCGAGATCCGCAACTGTTTCGGGCCGAAGGCCCAGCGCACGGACGAGTACGCGCCGGGCCGTGAGCTGCGCTTCCAGGAGGGCGCGGGCGCGGCTCGCGTCCGCGTCAAGACTCTGAACGGCGACATCGGGGTCTGTCGAAAACGGCCGTGATCCCTCCGCCGGACCCAAGGATGGGCTCGCGCCCGCCGCGGAAACATGGACAATACGCTCGAAGCGAACGGCGACGGTCCGTGGCGGTCTGAAGGCCGGGACGCGCGCGCGAACGGGTCGTCCCCGCCGCAGGGGGAGTTTCGGGCAAGATCATGGCTTTCCTGGCGGAACTGAAGCGCCGCCGCGTCGGCAAGGTGGCCATCGCGTACGGCGCCGTGGCGTGGGGCGTGACCGAGGCGTCCTCGGTCGTGCTGCCGGCGCTGCACGTCCCCGAATGGGCCATGACGTTCATCGTCGTCTTCCTGCTCGTCGGCTTCCCCATCGCGATGGTCCTCGCCTGGATCTTCGACGCGACCGCCGACGGCATCCAGCGCACGGAGCCGCTGCCCGGCGACGCACCGCGCACGCGCATCAGGATACGTGCCGCCTACGGCATCGCCGTGCTCGTGGCGATGGCCGGCCTCGGCTACCTGCTCTACGAGCGCGGCCTCGGCCGCGCCCACGCCGGCGAACGCCACGGCTCGATCGCAGTGCTGCCGTTCACCAACCTGAGCGGCGATCCCGCCAAGGACTATTTCAGCGACGGCATGTCCGAGGAACTGCTCAACCTGCTCGCGCGCGTGCCCGGCCTGCAGGTCGCGGCGCGCACTTCCGCGTTCGCCTACAAGGGCAAGAACGTCGACATCCGGCAGGTCGGCGAGGAACTCGGCGTCGAAACCGTGCTCGAGGGCAGCGTCCGCCAGGCCGGGGACAAGGTTCGCATCACGGCGCAGCTGATCGACACCGAGACCGGCTTCCACCTCTGGTCGGAGACCTACGACCGCGAGCTCAAGGACATCTTCGCGGTGCAGGACGAGATCGCGCAGTCGATCGTCGACCGGCTGAAGATCCAGCTCGCGCCTGAAGAGCAGAGACTCGCCCAGCGCGACAAGGCGCCGACGCAGGACGTCGAGGCGTACGAGCTGTACCTGCAGGGCCAGGCGATCTGGAAGCGTCGCGGCGAGGACAACCTGCGCCGTGCCGTCGATCTCTACCAGCAGGCGATCGGCCGTGATCCCGCATTTGCAGCGGCCCACGCCGCGCTCGCCTCCGCCTACGTCGTCATGCCGGGCTACACGCGCGAGGAGGGCGACGAGGAGCAGTTTCTGACGATGGCGGAGCAGTCCGCACGCCAGGCGCTCGCGATCGACCCGAAGATCGGCGAGGCGCACGCGGTGCTCGCGCAGATCAACTCCGATCGCGGCAACCTGCTCGACGCCGAGTCGGGGTTCTTTTTCGCGATCTCGCTCGAGCCCAACGAGCCGACGCCGCACCACTGGTACTCGATCCTGCTCGCCAAGGTCGGCCGGCTCGACGCCGGGCTCGAGCAGGCTCGTCGCGCGTTCGAACTCGACCCGAGCTCGCCGATCATCGCGTCGAACCTCGCCAATGCGTATCTGCTGCGCGGCGACGATGCGCAGGCGGCGCGATACGCCAGGCTCGCCGAGGACCTCGGGCTCACCAACAAGAGCAGCGGTGTCGCGGCCATGATCGCGATGCGCCAGGGCCGCTGGGAGGACGCGAAGCGCTTGTTCGCCCACCAGGACTTGCCGGAAGCGATCAAGCCGCTCGTCGGTCAATGGGTCGACGCCGTGGCGGATCCTGCCAAGCGGCCGCACACTCTCGCGGCGATGCGCAGGGTCGACCCGAAGGTCATCAAGCAGGAAGACCTGCTGATGCCATACCTGCAGCTGGGGGAAGTCGACCTCGTCTACCGGATCATGTTCGACGCGCTCGAGCGCGACCGTAACGCCTGGGTGCACGGCTGGGACGTCATGAACACCTGGGCGTCGGAGAGCTCGGCGTTCCGACGCGACCCGCGTTTCCCCGACCTGGCCCGGCGCATGGGCCTGCTCGAGTACTGGAAACAATACGGCTTCCCCGACGGCTGCCGCGCGGGCGACCGCGACGTCCCGATCGTCTGCGTCGTCTCGTGACCGACAGCGAGTTCGCCCCGGCCTTGCTGCGCTGGTACGACCGGGACGGTCGCAAGGATCTGCCGTGGCAACGTGACCGCACGCCATACCGCGTGTGGGTCTCCGAGATCATGCTGCAGCAGACCCAGGTCGGCACCGCGGTCGGCTACTACGGGCGGTTCACGGCGCGCTTCCCGGACGTGCACCGGCTCGCGGCTGCGACGCTCGACGAGGTCCTGCACCTCTGGTCGGGGCTCGGCTACTACGCGCGGGCACGCCACCTGCATCGCGCGGCGCAGATCATCGTGCAGCGGCACGGCGGCGAATTTCCGGCGACACTCGAGGAGGCGATGGCGCTGCCGGGCATCGGGCGCTCGACCGCCGGTGCGATACTCTCGCTCGCGCGGGGCCAGAGGCACACCATACTCGACGGCAACGTCAAGCGCGTGCTGACGCGCTATTTCGCGGTCGATGGCTACCCCGGCGAGCCGGCCGTCGAGAAAAGACTCTGGGCGCTGGCCGAGGCCTGCACGCCCGCGGACGACGTCGACGCCTACACGCAGGGCATCATGGACCTCGGCG
Organism: Steroidobacteraceae bacterium; assembly: GCA_035691185.1. Taxonomy (GTDB): domain Bacteria; phylum Pseudomonadota; class Gammaproteobacteria; order Steroidobacterales; family Steroidobacteraceae; genus RPQJ01. Next base: position 5,998 of record DASSJN010000100.1, on the reverse strand, counting down.
CGACGCTATGTACGCGCGCCAATCCGGCCTGCCTGCTCTGTCCCGTGAATTCGGGTTGCATCGCACGCGCGACGAACCGCCAGCACGAATTCCCGTCGCCGCGTCCGCGCAAGTCCCGGCCACGCCGCGAGGCCTGGCTGGTGCTGGCACGCCGCGGGCACAAGCTGCTGCTGGAGAAGCGGCCGCCGACCGGCCTCTGGGGCGGACTCTGGGGCTTTCCCGAATTCCCGACCCGTGCGCACGCCATGCAATGGTGCAGCGAGCATCTCGCGTCGCCGTCCGGAGCTCGCGCCGGCGATCCACTGCATCACGCGTTCAGTCATTTCGACTACGAGATGAAACCGATCTTCGTGACGTGCGCCGGCAAGGCGCCGGCGCTGCGCGACGACGATCGTTATCGCTGGTACGACACCGCGGCGCCCGCGGCGGTCGGCCTGCCCAAGCCGATCGCCACCTTGCTGCAACGTGCCTCCTTTCCGCCGGAGGTGGCGTGACCGCGAACAGGCCCGGGCGCTCCCGTTTCGCGATGCGCTGCATCGCGACGGGCGCGCTGCTGATGCTGCTCGCGGTGATTCTCGGCGCGTTCGGCGCCCACGCGCTGCGAGGGCAGCTTACGCCTGCACGCCTCGCGAGCTTCCAGACAGGGGTGCTGTATCACCAGGTGCACGCGCTCGGCCTCGTGCTCGTCGGCATCGTCGCGCACGTGACGCCGCGCTCGCGCTGGCTCGTGCGTGCCGCGGCGCTGCTCGGCGCCGGCATCGTGCTGTTCGCGGGCTCCATCTACGCGATGACGTTCGGTGCGCCGCGTGGCCTCGGCCTGGTCGCGCCGCTCGGAGGCGTCAGCTTCATGCTCGGTTGGGCGTGCCTGGCGATGCACGCGAGGGAAGTGAATAGTGACTAGTGACTAGTGGTTAGTCGGAAAGGAGCGGCCGACAGCGTCGGCCCTCTGACTATTCACTATTCACTATTCACTGATCACTTTTCCGGCTCGACGTACTCCCCCGGCTTGGCCGACCCGCCGCCGAACAGGAACTTCTCCATCTCCTCGACGAGGAACCTGCGGGCCTTCGGGTCGATCGGCGTGAGGCGATACTCGTTGAGCAGCATGGTCTGGTGTCGCACCCAGGCCTGCCAGGCCTCCGCCGAAATGTTGTCGTAGATGCGCTTGCCGAGCTCACCCGGGTACGGAACGCGCTCGAGGCCAGGCGCTTCACGCTGGAGGTACTGGCAGAAGACGGTGCGTGGCATGGCGAACAGTGTTCAGCGGATAGTGTCCAGTGTCCAGTCGAAGACCGACTGCGTCGGCGCGCGGCGCGCGTTCCGACTAACCGCTAGACACTGAGCACTAGACACTAGGTAAGCGCCTTCGCCGCGACGATCACGCCGTCTTCGTCGACGTAGACGAACTCGCCCGGACGGAACGTCACGCCGGCGAAGCGCACGGGCACGTCGCGTTCACCCTCGCCGCGTTTCTCGCTGCGCAGCGGCATCGTGCCGAGCGCGCGAATGCCGAGGTCCATGCGGCCGAGTGCCGCGGAGTCGCGGATGCAGCCGTGGATGATCAATCCGGCCCAGCCGTTGCGGACCGCGGCCGCGCCGAGCTTGTCGCCGAGCAGTGCGTGACGCCGCGACCCCCCGCCGTCGACGACGAGCACCTTGCCCTCGCCGGGGCCCTCGACCGCTTCCTTGACGCGCGAATTGTCCTCGAAGCAGCGGACCGTGCTGATCGGCCCGTGGAAGGCCCGGCGGCCGCCGAACGCGTGGAAGATCGGTTCGCAGACCTGCACGCGCTCGCCGTGCTGGTCACAGAGGTCGGCCGTGCCCCTGACCGGGAGTGCAGTCGTCGTCATTATTTGGATCTCGCGTCCGCGACAATGATGGCAGTGGCGCAGCCGCAATTATACGGGGTGGTCCGGGCTGCAGGCCCGTTGCGGTAGAGGCGGCTCGCGCCGCCCTTACCGCTCGACACCCCGGGCCGGAGTCCTCGCGCGCGTGAACCGCGTCGCTGACTTACCCGATCACTGGATCTGGATCTGCCGGGGCTGCTGCTCGACCTGCTGCTGCTTCGGGATGTGGATCACGATGATGCCGTCGCGGCACTCGGCGGAAATGCGCTGCTCGTCGGCGTTCTCGGGGAGCGCGAAGCGCCGCGCGAACGAGCCGTAGAACCGCTCGATCCGGTGCGCCTTCTCGTTCTCCTGCCGCACCTCCTGCTTGCGCTCGCCCGACAGCGTCAGCACGCCGTCCTGCACGGTGACGCTGACGTCTTCCTTGCGGACCTCGGGCACCTCTGCCTTGATGAGGTACTCGCTGTCGTTCTCGCTCACGTCGGCGAGCGGCGCCCACTCACGCGCCTGCGACCCCTCACTCGGCAACGCACTGCCGGCCTGCATCGGGAAGCGACGCAGCGTGTCGGCGAAGAAACGGTTGAACACGTCGTCCATGTCGCGGAACGGTTCCCACTTGATCACTCGCATGGTGCATACCTCCTGCCCGGGATTGCCCCTGCAATCCCTCCGTGCCGCCATAGATGCGATCGCCCGTCGCCGTTTCAAGGGGGAAGGCCAATGGAAACGGCGCGCCTGGTTGCCCGGGCGCGCCGTCCTGGGTCGACGAGTTGTCGAGCTTACGGGCGCTTGACGTACACCTTGCACCATCCGTTCGCGGCCACGTTGCGGCCCGCGAAGATGTTGCACGGCACTTCCTTCATGCCCGCCTTGTACGTCGGCGCCTGCAGGCAGTTCGAGCAGAGCTGGCCCGGCTTGTAGTTCGGGTTGGCTTTCGCATCCACCTTGGTCGCGTCCTCGACGTACCCCAGCGACTTCGCCTGCGGCTCGTTCGGATCGACCTTGCCGGCGGCCGCGCCGGCCGTGCGCGAGATCAGCGCCGCCACCGGCACTGCAGCCACGCCCAGGAGCGCGCCCTTCAGCAGCGTGCGACGCGGAAACTTCTGATCGGACATTTGGATACTTCTCCTCGGGAGGGGACAATCGACCAACATCGAAATTGTACGCATGGCCGGTACGCTTGGCATTCGACCGGGCGTCGAAACGGAGGTTTCGTCTCGCCGCAAAAAAAGCGCCCGGGCTATTGAGAATCAGTCGCGTTTGGATGGTCGACGCTGACCAATCCGCCGCACCGCTCACCTGGAATCCATTCCGAATGCCAGATCCACGTCGCAGCCGCATGAAAGCCCGCCTCGGAGTGCTCGTGAGCGTCGCGCTCGCCTGCCTCGCGGCGTGGGTGCTCTGGCGCACGTTCCAGCGCATCAGTTTCGGCGACGTCGTCGCGCACATGCGCGAGGTTCCGTCGGTGACGCTCGTGCTGGCTGCGCTGTGCTCGGCCGGCGCATTCACGACGCTGGCGTTCTACGAGGTGGCGGTCGTTCGTTACGTGAAGCACTGCATCGGTCGCGCGAAGCCGATGGTCACGGCGTTCATCGCGTTCCCGCTCGGCCACGCGGTGGGGCAGGCGATGCTCAGCGGAGGCGCGCTGCGCTACCGCATGTACACGCCGGCCGGCTTTTCCGCTACCGAGGTCGGCGCGACTGCCCTGCTCGCGAACCTGCCCTACGCGCTCGCGTTCGGGCTGTCGTTCGACCTCGCGCTGGTGCTGGCTGCGGAGACGCTGGAGCCGGTGTTCCGTATCTCGAGTCGCTGGCTGTTCGCGCTCGGGTGCGTCGGACTTGCCAAGGATGCGGCTTACGCACTGACGATCCTGCTGCGCCGCAAGCCCATCAAGCTCGGCGGTTGGGCCGTCAACCTGCCGACCCCGGCGATGACCGCGCTGCAGTTGCTGGTCGGCATCGTCGACGTGGGCCTGGTCTCGATGGTGCTGTTCCTGCTGCTGCCGGACAGCACCGGCCTCGGATACCTTCCCTTCCTCGCCGTGTACCTCGCGGGCGTGCTCGCGGGCGTGCTGAGCCACGTGCCGGCCGGCCTGGGCGTGCTCGAGTCGGTGCTGCTGCTGCTGTTGCCGGAGGTGCCGCCGGAGCAGCTGCTCGCCGCCGTGCTGATGTACCGGGTGTTCTACGAGATCGTCCCGGTGCTCGTCGCGATGGTGCTCTGGGGCCTGTACGAAGGTTTTTCGAACGACGGCGTGCGCTCGCGCCTGTTCGCAGGACGTCATCGCCGCGGCATGCGGGCGGAGAGCCCGACCATCGAAAGGATGGAATGAGCGAGGGCGCGACCGCTCTCGTAGGCGGCTTCCACTCGCGGCGCGATGCACCAGTCGCCGCAGGCGCCGGCCGAGATCTCCTCGTCGACGACGCAGGTCAATCCGAGCGGTCGCTCGACCAGCGCGTCGCGCCAGCGGTGTGCGGCGGCGTGCGACGGCGTCGGCAACGGCCGCCCGACCGCCTGCGCGAAAGCGTCAAGCAGCAGGGCCGCGACCGCCTGCGCATCGAATTCGAGGTGCGCGCGCGACCAGCTCGACGAGGCGTGCACTACCCAGCATTGCGGGCGCCGCAGACGCCCGGGTTTGCTCGAGTTGGAGGCGGCCCAGACGATCGGCCCCTGCGTCCAGCGACGCGCTTCGGCGCCGAGGTCGAGCGGCCGCTCGAACGCGAACATGCCGGTCCAGCACGGCGCCATGCGCACCTCGCTGACGTGGCGGAACGCCCGGCCGTGGGGGCCGAGGAGCGTGGCGGCCTGCGGTGCGGGAATCGCCACGGCCACCGCGCGAAAGACCTCGTTCTGGCGTCCCGAGTCGGTCTGCAGTTCCCAGCCGCGCTGGCCCGGCAGGAGTTCGTGTACCGAGACGCCGGCCTGGATCTCGAGGTGGCGCGCCAGCGGCCGGACGAGCGCGCTCATGCCCGGCGTGCCGATCCACCAGTCGTCGATCGGCGCGGGCCAGGCGCGGTCGTCTTCCATGACACGTGGTCGCCAGGCATCGAGCACCCCGGCCCGCACCGCCGCCTGCGCATATCCCACGAAGGTGCGACCGCGGGCGGTGACGAACTGCGCGCCGTGGTCAAACGCCAGGTCGCCGTGGCGTCGCGTCGCAAGCCGCCCGCCCAGCCCCCGCGACCGCTCGAACACGGTGACCCTGCAGTCGGAGCGCAGCAACTCCTGCGCGCACGCGAGGCCCGCCATGCCGGCGCCGACCACGGCTATCCGCACGTCATCCATCGCGGTCCGGTCTCCGCTCCTGATCGCGTCCGTTCGACGGACGTCGTTTGACCATGCAGGATCGTCGGGCCCCGGTCGCGGGTCAAGCGGATGGCTGCGGTCGAGAGGCGCGCCTAGAATTCCGCAGCGCGCCTTGCAAAATCAACGAAGGGATGGACCGTCCGTGAGCAGAACCGCCGCCTCCTTGCTTCGCGAAGCGCTCGAACACGTGGGGGTGCGCTACACGTTCGGCATCCCCGGCGTGCACAACACCGAGATCTACGACGAACTCGCCCGGTCGGAGACCATCACGCCGGTGCTGGTCACGCACGAAGGCGGCGGCGCCTTCATGGCCGACGCCGTGAGTCGCAGCGGGACGAGCCTCGGGACGCTGGTGATCGTGCCGGCGGCGGGCGTCACGCACGCGGCGAGCGGCATCGCCGAGGCCTTTCTCGACGGCATCCCCATGCTCGTGATCTCGGGCGGTATCCGGCGCGACACGGGTCGCCAGTATCAGCTGCACGACGTCAACCAGCACGCGATGCTGAAGCCCATCACCAAAGGCACGTGGCTCGTCGAGCGTCATGCCGACGTGATACCGACGATCCACGAGGCGGTGCGCGTCGCGACGAGCGGCGAGCCCGGCCCGGTGTTCGTCGAGATCCCGGTGAACCTGCAACTGTTGACCGGCGATGCAGGGCCCTCAGCGACGCCACGCTACCAGGGTCCCTCCGCCCCCGAGTGCCGGTGCACGGCCGCCGGGATCGCGACCGCGGCCGAACTGCTCGCACAGGCGCAGTCGCCGACGATTTTCGTCGGCTGGGGGGCGGTCGACGCCACCGGGGAAGTGGCGGCGCTCGCGGAACGACTCGGCGCGCCCGTCTCCACGA
>DASSJN010000099.1:0-28061 GCA_035691185.1 Steroidobacteraceae bacterium | reverse complement strand
CCTTGCGCAGGTACAGCTGGCCGTCGTACTCGGTCATGATGCCCGCGGCGTCCTGGCCGCGGTGCTGCAGCACGGTCAGCGCGTCGTAGAGCTGCTGGTTGACGGGGCCGAAACCCACGATACCGACGATTCCGCACATGTGCCGTGAGTCCTCAGGTGCTCGCTTCGGTGGCGTCTTCGACGGCACGCCGCCCGGTTTCCACATAGCCTCGCAGGATCGACGCCATTTCCTCGGCGACTGGCATCAACCTGGACTCGTTCCACCAGGGCTCGGCGCGCAGCACGGCGGCGTCCGCGAGCATCACCGCAAAGCCGATGATGACCGCACCCCGAACGAGCCCGAATGCGCCGCCGAGCAATCGATCGAGCCCCAGCGTGAGGCCCGACCGCTGCACGAGGTAGCCGAGCACGCTGCCGATCAGCCAGGCCGCCAGCACGGCGGCGAGGAGCAGTATCAGACGCGCTGCCCACACCTGAAGTTCGGTGCCGGCGAGCGCCCCGCCGAGGTATGGCTCCAGCTCGTACGCGTACCGCCAGGCGAGCCAGAGGCCGACGAGCCAGCCGAGCAGTGCGACGGATTCCCTCAGGAAGCCCCGGATCGCGCCGAACAGCATCGAGATGACGACGATCGCGACCAGGATGTAATCGACGGGGGTCATGCGTCCGGCTGCGTCCCGTGCGGGAAAGAGCCGCGATTCTAGCAGAGCGGCCCGATCAGTCGGCGGCGACGACCGCGGCCGGCAGGCCGCGGCTCCTGAGCCTCGCGGCGACCGTGTCGGCGGCCGCGCGCGTGGGCTCGGGCCCGACGCGGACGCGGTGCAGCGTCTTGCCGTTGCGGCTGAGCGGGGCGAGGTAGGCCGGCAGGCCGTCCTTTTTCAGGTCGGCGACGAGCTTGCGCGCCGAGTCGGCCGAGCCGAAGGCACCGACCTGCACCGACCAGCTCCCCTTGGGCGCGTTGGCGACCGGCACCGGGGCCGGCGGCGGCGCGACGGGTTCGCTCGCGACGACGGTGGCTGCGGGCGCGATGGCAGGTGCGCCCTGGCGCGCCGAACCGTCGCCGGCCTCGGCGTCCGGTTCGCCCCGCGTCGCGGCGGCCCCGGGCGCCTCGACGGTGGGCAGGCGCGGAGTCTCGCGCGCAGGCGGCGCCGGTTGCGGCACCGGTTGCAGGCGCGCGCCGTTCGCGACCGCACCGCCGAGGTCGATCGTATACGTGCGCGTGCCACGCTTGCCGTCGCCCGTCGCGGGCGCAGCGACGTCGCGCTTCGGACCGGAGAGCACCGCCGGCACCAGAATGACGGCGATCACGACGAGCACCGTCGCACCGATCAGCCGCGCCTTGACCTGTTCGTCCATCGGCCGCGGATTATAGGGGAACGCCGAGCCAGACGAGCGCTGGGCCGACGGTGTGGAACGAACCGAAGACGACGATGCGGTCGCCGGCCTTCGCGTCTTCGCCGGCGCGAGCCATGGCCTCGGCGATCGTGCCCGACGGCTGCATCGCGACGCCCGCCGCAGCGGCACGCCGCGCGAGTTCATGCGCGTCGATGGCGCGTGGCCCTTCCGACGTCGCCGCGTACCAGGCATCGACGCCGTCGCGCAGCGCCGTGACGACGCCCGGCACGTCCTTGTCGCCGAGCATGCCGCAGACGGCCAGTGTGCGGCCCGGCGCCGGCATCTCCCGCAGGTTGGCGGCGAGCGACGCCGCCGCGGCGGGGTTGTGCGCCACGTCGAGCACCCATTCCACGCCGCGTCGCCCGTCGCGCACGCGCTGGAAACGCCCCGGCAGCGCGACGGCACGCAGGCCGCGCTCGATCGCCGCCCGCGCCACCGGCCTGCGATCGGCCAGTTGCCTCAGCGTCATCAGCGCGGTCGCGGCGTTCGCGACCTGCAGGGTGCCTGCCAGGCCGGGGCGCGACAATGCCGCGAAGGCCACGGCGCCGTCGACGACGAAGTCCCAGGTGGCGGCGTCGCGCGGCACGCCGTCGAACCGTTCGCCACGTACGAGCAGGTGCGCGCCGAGTCGCGCGGCTTCATCGCGCAGCGAGTGCGGCGGGCGCGGCGAACCGAACACCGCGGGTCGACCTGGGCGAAAGATGCCCGCTTTCTCGCGCCCGATCGCTTCTTCGTCGGCACCGAGGTAATCCATGTGGTCCAGCGCGATCGACACGACGACGGCGACGTCGGCGTCGACCACGTTGACCGCGTCGAGACGGCCACCCAGCCCCACTTCGAGCACGATCGCGTCGAGCCCCGCAGTCTCGAACACGAGCAGCGCGGCGAGCGTGTTGAACTCGAAGTACGTGAGCGAGTCCGGCCCGAGCGCATCCGCAATGCGCTCGAACGCGCCCACGAGCGACGCCTCGGAAATCATGGCGCCCTGCAGCCGGATGCGCTCGCGGTAGTCGACGAGGTGCGGCGAGGTGAACGTTCCGACGCGGTGGCCGGCCGCGCGCAGGATCGCGTCGAGCAGCGCGACGGTCGAGCCCTTGCCGTTGGTCCCGCCGACCGTGATCACCGGCGCCGCAGGACGACGCCAGCCGGTGCGCGAGAGGACGCGTGCGACGCGGTCGAGCCCCAGCTCGATCGTCGTCGGGTGCAGGCGCTGCTGCCAGTCGAGCCAGTCCTCGAGCCGGTCGAACCGCGGGCCCGCGGGCATGGTCGGGACGTCGTTCAGGAAGACGGCGCGTTCTCGTCCGGCCGCGCGAGCGGCGGACGGCGCAGCATCACGGCGAGCAGCGCCGCGATGCGGTCGCGCAGGTCACGGCGGTCGACGATCAGGTCGATGGCGCCGTGCTCGAGCAGGAACTCGCTGCGCTGGAAGCCTTCCGGCAGCGTCTCGCGCACGGTCTGCTCGATCACGCGCGGGCCTGCGAAGCCGATCAGCGCACGCGGCTCGGCGATGTTGAGGTCGCCGAGCATCGCCAGGCTGGCCGAGACACCGCCCGTGGTCGGGTCGGTCAGCACCGAGATGAACGGCAGCCGCGCGTGCGCCATGCGCGCGAGCACGGCACTCGTCTTGCTCATCTGCAGCAGCGAGAGCAGGCCTTCCTGCATGCGCGCGCCGCCGCTCGAGGAGAAGCACACGAGCGGCAGTCCGTGCTCGAGACAGTGCTCGGCGCCGCGCGTGAACCGCTCGCCGACCACCGCGCCCATCGAGCCGCCGAGGAAGCGGAACTCGAACGCGCACGCGACGAGGTCGATGCCGTGCAGCGAGCCGGCCATCACGATCAGCGCGTCCTTTTCGCCGACGGTCTTCTGTGCGACGGTCAGGCGGTCACGGTACTTCTTGCTGTCGCGGAACCGCAGCGGGTCTTCCGGCTCGACGTCGCTCGCCAGCTCGCGTCCGGTGCCCTCGTCGAGGAAGCGCTCGAGCCGGTCGCGCGCCTGGATGCGCATGTGATGGCTGCACTTCGGGCAGACCTGCAGGTTGCGTTCGATCTCGGCCCGGTAGAGCACGGCGTCGCACGCCGGGCACTTGATCCACAGCCCTTCCGGGACCGACCGCGTGCGTCGCTCCGTCTTGATGCGCGAGGGCATGATCTTTTCGAACCAGGTCAATGCGGCACTCCCGGACTCGGACGGTGGAGTGTATACGAAGGCAAGCCGAACCCGTCGGGGTACTCCGCACCCGCGAAATACAGGCCTTGTGGCGGGGCCGTCGGCCCCGCCCGGGTGCGGTCGCGCAGGCGCAGGACCTCGCCGAGCCAGTCCACGGGACGCTCGCCGTGGCCGATCAGGATCAGCGAGCCCGCGATGTTGCGCACCATGTGATGCAGGAAGGCATTGGCGCGCAGGCTCAGCTCCACGTAGGGGCCGTTGCGCTCGACGGCAATGTCCGTCAGGTCGCGCACGGGGGTCGGCGACTGGCATTCGGCGGCGCGAAACGAGCTGAAGTCGTGCTGCCCGACGAGCGCCTGCGCCGCGCCGTGCATGCGCGCGGCGTCGAGTCCGTTGCGCACCCAGCAGACGAGGTGACGCTCCAGCGCCGGACGCAGGCGTCGGTCGAGGATGCGATAGAGGTAGCGACGCGCGCGGGCGTCGTGGCGCGCGTGGAACGTGTCGGGCACCTTCTGCGCCCACAGCACGGTGACTTCGGCGGAGGCGTTGGCGTTCGCGCCGAGCACCCAGGCATGCAGCGGCCGTGACGCGGTGGTGTCGAAGTGCGCCACCATGGCGAGCGCGTGCACGCCGGCGTCGGTGCGGCCGGCGGCGACCAGCTCGACGGGATGATCCGCGACGCGACCGAGCGCCCGTTGCAATTCGCCCTGGACGGTGCGCGCGTGACGCTGGTACTGCCAGCCGGCGAACGCCGAGCCGTCGTATTCGATGCCGAGTGCGATGCGGGGCATCGCCTGCCCGTCAGGGCAGGCTGGCGATCAGCCGCTCGGCCTCCTGCCGCTGGCCCGAATTGCCTTCCTGCAGCACCTCGTCGAGGATGCTGCGGGCGCCCTCGGGGTCGCCCATGTCCATGTAGGCACGCGCGAGATCGAGCTTCGTGCCGACTTCGCTCATGGTCGGCGGCTCGCCGCCGAGGTCGAAGTTGCCGCGCTTCATCATGCCCGTCGGCGAGAGGTCCGCGTCGAGCGACGCCAGCTCGCCGGTGCTCTCCGACAGGTCGATCACGCCGCCCTCGGGCTCCATGAGTGCAGTGGAATCGAGCAGCGACGTCGAGCTGAGCAGGTCCTGCTCGTCCTCGTCGAACGCGCGCTGGCCGGCCGTCGCAGGCGATTCCGTTTCGATCGTGTCCGAGGTCGTCGTCCCCCGCGGCGACTCGATCGTGTCGCCGCCGTTGAGCGCCTCGAGATCGCGCAACGAATCCACGTCGAGCCCGAGGTCATCCACCGTGAGTTCCTGCGTGTCGCTGGCCTCCTCCTTCGCGCCGCGGACGCGCGGGGTCTCGATCGTCGGGGCAACCTGCGAATCGCCGACGGGGGACTGCGTCTCGTCGCCGAGCACGAAGTCGAGCCCCGTCGCGTCCGTCGTCGCCGTGTCCCGCTCGCCGATTTCGACGTCCGTGGCCGTGTCCGTCATGCCGGACACGTCGAGGTCGAGCGCGCTCGTCGCGCTGTGCAGTTCCAGGTCGAGCGAGTCCGAGCCCGCGCTCGGCGAGGCGGCGAACATCGGTTCCTCGGGGGCGATCTGCTTGCCCATGATCAGGACCTTGTCCCACTCGCCCGACGGCGCATGGCCGCGCACGGCATTCAATTCGCGCGCCAGCTCCAGGAAGCGGTCGCGGTTGCCCCAGACGAAGAAGATCTCGAGCAGCTTGAGCTTGAGGTCGCGACGCTGCGGCTCGCGCTTCAGTGCGAGCTGCACGAGGTCGGCAGCCTGGTCGTAGAGACCATAGGCCATGTGGAAGTCGGCTTCGGCGAGCGGGTCGCCCGACTCCGTGCTGCCCGGCGCTTCGCCGGACAATGTTTCCTCGACCGTGACGCTCCTGCGGGCCGGCTCGACGACAGCACCAGCCGTGCCGAGCGACGCCGGCCGGATCGGCTCGAGCGTTCGCTTCTCCTCGACGAGGATGTCCGCCTCGCGCGTCTTCGGCGTGTACGTCGGCGGCGTACGCAGATCGCGGGCGCCGAGTGCCTCCTCGAGGTTCTCCTCGGCAGTGCCGTGCTCGCGGCGCATGCGTTGGAACAGGACGAAGCCGAGCGCGGCCGCAAGCAAGGCTGCCAGCACCCACCAGTAGTCGCGCAGGCGCTCGACCAGCGACGGGCCTGCCGGCTCCGCGGCAGGGGCCTCGGCGGCAGGCGCAGCGACCTCCGCGCCCTCTTCCGCGGGCGTCGCAGCCGCTTCCGTCGCGGGCGCAGTACCTTCGGTCGGTGCTGCCACGCCCTCGCCAGGCGCGGGTGCGCCCCCCTGCAGTGTCGCCAGTTCGGCGTTACGGACTTCCAGCAGCCGCCGCGCTTCGGCCAGCTCCGCCTCGAGCTGCTTGACGCGGTTTTCGATGTCGCCGGTCGACGCGGCCGTTGCGCCCGGCTCAGGAGCGGCCGCAGCGGGCGCCGCCGCAACCGTGGTCGAAGGCGTCGCGGCCCCCTGCTCGGGCGTCACGAGCCGCAGACGACCGGCGTCGCCGCCGGCGGCTGCCGCCGCGCCGCTGCGCCAGGCCTCGTACTGGCGGGCCACTTCGGCCGATGCAGCCGCGGCGGAGATCGCCTGGATCTCGCTCGAATCGGGAATGCGCAGCGTGCTGCCCGATCGCAGCACATTGATGTTGTCGTCGAAGGCCTGCGGGTTGCTCTGGTAGATCGAGACCATCGCCCGGTTGACGTCCGAGCGCGTGCCGGGATTCACCCGGCTTGCGATCTTCCACAGCGTGTCGTTCGGCCGGACTTGATACGACTCGCCCGGGGCGATGGTCGACGGCGCCGCAGGCGCTGCAGTGGCCTCGGGTGCGGGGGCCGCCGCGGGCGTCTCGACGGCCGCGGCGACCGGAGCCGCGGCCCGGACGCTGGTCGCCCCGCCGGAACTCGCGCGCGGAGCCGAGACGGTCTCGGTGGCCGCGGGGCCCGGCGTGAACACGGGGGGGTCGAGCAGCACCGTGTATTCGCGGAGCAGGCGCCCGCGCGGCCAGTTGGCCTCGATGAGCAGCGTAACGAACGGTTCGGTGACCGGCCGCGGCGAGGTAACGCGCAGCACGTCCCGGCCGCCCGGACCTTTCGTGACCTGGAAGTTGAACTCCGAGAGATAGGCGGGGCGGTCGAGACCGTAGCGCGAGAACGTGTCGCCCGAGGCGAGTGTCGCGCGCAGGGCGCCGAGATCCTCCTGAGTGGCCGAAACGAGCTCGATCTCGGCGTCGAACGGCTGGTTCAGGGCGGAATTCAGTCGAATCTCGCCCAGCCCGAGCGCATACAACGCACCCGGGGACATCAGCGCGCTCATGAGCAGGACGCGGCGTACGGCAGTCTTCATCGGGTCTCCCACCAATCGCGAATCGTGGTGCGGCGGCGGTCAGGGAATGCCGCCCCGTAGGGTTCGCGTAACTTTTGCGAATTGGACATAACTATAGCCCACGGCCCCGGACGCACCCAACTCGTCCGGAGGCGCAGCCGTCTTTGTAGCCGTTCGCCTATGTCGAATAGCGGACGTGCAGCACACTTCCGGGGACTCGGGCGCGCCACCGGCACCGGGCCGTGCGAGGGGGCACGGGCGGGTCGAGGGCCCGGTCGCGTCAGGCAATCACGGGGGTGGTCGAGCGCACGTCTGCGTTCTGCGCCCGGTGACGCAGGAAGTGGTCCATCAGCACGAGCGCCAGCATCGCCTCCGCGATCGGCACCGCACGGATGCCCACGCACGGGTCGTGGCGACCGGTCGTGACGACCTCGACCGGCCGGCCCTGCACGTCGATCGTGCGCCCCGGCAGCACGATGCTCGACGTCGGCTTGAGGGCCATGCTGACCAGCAGGTCCTGGCCCGAGGAGATGCCGCCGAGCGTGCCGCCGGCGTTGTTCGACAGGAACCGGTCCGGCGTCATCTCGTCGCGATGCTGCGACCCGCGTTGCTCGATGCAGGCGAATCCCGCGCCGACCTCGACGCCACGAACGGCGTTGATGCCCATCATGGCGTGGGCGATGTCCGCGTCCAGGCGATCGAAGACCGGTTCGCCGAGCCCGGGCCGGACACCCGTCGCCACCACGTTCACGCGGGCGCCGATCGAGTCGCCCTCGCGGCGCAACGCGTCGATGATCGCCTCGAGCTCGGGCACGCGCGCCGGCTCGGCGCAGAAGAAGGGGTTGGCGTCGATGGCCGAGCGATCCTGCAGCTGCAGCCTGAGCGCGCCCATCTGTGCGAGGTAGCCGTAGATCTCGATGCCCTGCCCCGCGAGGTACTTGCGCGCGATCGCGCCGGCCGCGACGCGCATGACCGTCTCGCGCGCCGACGAGCGACCGCCGCCGCGATAGTCGCGCCGCCCGTACTTCTGCTGGTACGTGTAGTCGGCGTGACCCGGCCGGAAGCGGTCCTTGATCTTCTCGTAGTCATAGGAGCGCTGGTCCACGTTCTCGACCAGCAGGCCGATCGGCGCCCCCGTCGTGACGCCTTCGAACACGCCCGAGAGGATGCGCACCTTGTCCGGCTCGCGCCGCTGGCTCGTGTACTTCGAGGTGCCGGAACGTCGCCGCTCGACGTCGCGCTGGATGTCGTCTTCGTCTAGCGACAGCCCCGGCGGGCAGCCGTCGACGATGCAGCCGAGCGCGGGCCCGTGGCTTTCGCCGAAGGTCGTGACGCAGAAGAGCCGTCCGAAAGTATTGCCCGACATGGTGGCCTTCAGTTGCTGAAGTCGCGACGGTGCCTGCAGAGCTCGTTCCGGGTCAACACGAACACACCGCCGCCCCCGCGCTCGAACTCGAGCCACAGGAACGGGACGGCGGGAAACGCCCGCTGCAGGCGCTCGTCGCTGTCGCCGACCTCGACGACGAGCACGCCGGCGGGCTCGAGGTGCGCCTCGGCGCCGCGCAGGAGGCGACGGACGACGTCGAGCCCGTCGACTCCCGCCCGCAGGGCCACGTCGGGCTCGTGTCGGTATTCGTCGGGGAGCGCCGCCATCTCGGCGTCGCTGACGTAAGGCGGGTTCGAGACGATCAGGTCGTACCGACGGTCGCCGAGCGGATCGTAGACGTCGCCGCGGTGCAGGTGCACGCGCGACTCGAGGCGATGGCGCTCGACGTTGCGGCGTGCGACCGCGAGCGCCCCCTCGGAGAGGTCGACCGCGTCGACCTGGGCCCCGGGAAAGCGCGTGGCGCAGGCGATGGCGATGCACCCCGAGCCGGTGCCGATGTCGAGCACGCGGCGCACGTCGCGCGGCTCGACCCACGGCGAGAAGCCCGCGTGGATCAGCTCCGCGAACGGCGAACGCGGCACGATCACGCGCGGGTCGACCTCGAATTCCAGTCCCGCGAACCACATGCGGCCGATCAGGTAGGCGACGGGCACGCGCCGGCGCAAACGTTCGGCAAACAGCTCGAGCACGCGGGCCGTCTCCCCCGGGGCGACCTTGCGCGCATACGCCGCCTCGGCCTGGGCGTGGTCCAGCTCGAGTGCGTGAAAGACGAGCGCGGCGGCGTCGTCGGTCGCGTCGCCGGTGCCGTGACCGTAGGCGAGCGCGGCCGAGTCGAATTCGCGGGCGCCGAACCGGATCAGCTGCGCCACGGTCGGCGACCGGGGCGGCTTGCGCGCGAATGGGCTCGGCGTGGTCGTTGCGGTCATTGTGGGATAATCGCGGCGATGACCGCTCGCCTCACCCTCCGGCTCGGCCTGCTCGCCATTGTAGCGTTTGTGCTTGGGCTCGTTGCCGCCCGATGGCTGCTCGCGCCCCACCTCGCGCCGGCGCCCGTCACCGAGAACGCCACGGTCTTCGTGCCGCCGCGCGCGATCGCGACGCTCGACCTGCTCGACCAGGACGGGCGCCCGTTCACGGCCCAGTCGCTGCGCGACGGCTGGACCGTCGTGTTCTTCGGGTTCACGCATTGCCCCGACGTGTGCCCGACGACGCTGACCGTCATGGCGCAGATGAAGAAGCAGCTCGCGGACCTGCCGGTGGCGCAGCAGCCGCACGTGATGCTCTTCAGCGTGGACCCCGAGCGCGACACGCCGCAGCGCCTGCGCGAATACGTCCGCTTCTTCGACGCCTCGTTCGGCGCCGCCACGGGCACGCTCGACGGCGTCCAGCAGGCCGCGGCGGCGTTCGCCGTGCCGTTCGCGAAGGTACCGCTGCCCCAGGGCGGATACACCATGGACCACGGCGCCGGCGTGTTCTTCGTCGCGCCGGACGGCGCCGTGCACGCGTACTCCTCGCCGCCCCTGCGCGCCGAATCGCTCGCGCGCGACTTCCGCCAGGTCGCGCAGTACTACGAGGAGACCCGCGGGTGAGCGACGGCATCGTCGAGCGCTCGGGCGGCGACGAGCTGTTCGCGCTGCTGCAGCGCGCGTTGCCGCAGCACTGGATGTCGAAGGGCATGCACGCGCTCGCGCGCAGCCGGCAGCGGCCGATCCGCAACGCGCTGATCCGCACGGTACTCCGCTCGTACCCGCAGATCGACATGCACGAGGCGCTGCAGCCCGATCCCTTGGTCTACGAATCGTTCAACGCGTTCTTCACGCGCGCGCTGCGACCGGAGGCGAGGCCCATCGCGGACGACGCGCAGGTCGCCGTCTCCCCGGTGGACGGAACGGTGAGCCAGCTCGGGCGTACCGATGCCGGCAAGCTCGTGCAGGCCAAGGGCATGGATTACACCTGCGAGGCGCTGCTCGCGGACCGCGCGTCGGCGGCGCGCTACGTGGGCGGCAGCTTCGCCTGCTTCTACCTCGCGCCGTACAATTACCACCGCATCCACATGCCGCTCGGCGGCGTGCTGCGCGCGACGCGTTACGTGCCGGGCCACCTGTTCAGCGTCAATGCCTCCACCGCGCGCACCGTGCCGCAACTGTTCGCACGCAACGAACGCGTCGTCTGCGACTTCGACACCGACCACGGCCCGCTCGGCATGGTGCTGGTCGGCGCGCTGTTCGTCGGCAGCATCGAGACCGTGTTCGCCGGTGAGATCAATCCGCCGCCCGCACGCGGCGGCGGGGTGCGCACGATCCCGGCCGGCGTCGGCCGCCGGTTCGCCCGTGGCGAGGAACTCGGTCGCTTCAACATGGGCTCGACCGTGATCGTGCTGTTCGGCGAGCCGGGCGCGTTCGCGCCGCGCATCGAGCCGGGCGAACCCGTGCGCATGGGGCAGCCGCTCGCCCGATTCGGCGCATGACTGTCGGCACGCGAGGATCGCCGACCCCCGGCGCCGACTGGCGTCCGACTGCATCGCTGGAGCGATTGCAGCTGCGTGCGCGATTGCTCGCGCGGGTCCGCGAGTATTTCGCTGCGACGGGCGCCCTCGAGATCGAAACGCCGGCGCTCGTGCGTGCGCCCGTCACCGACGTGCACCTCGAAACCTTGCGCGTGGTCGACGACGCCGGCGCGGGCACGACCGCGGGTTACCTGCAGACCTCCCCCGAGTACGCGATGAAACGCCTGCTCTGCGCGGGCGCGCCCGACATCTACCAGGTGTGTCGCGTCTTTCGTGCGGGCGAACGCGGCCGGCGGCACAACCCCGAGTTCACGATGATCGAGTGGTACCGCCGCGGCATCGACCACCACGCGTTGATGCTCGACGTCGAGGGGCTGGTGCGCGCACTGCTTGGGGAGCAGCCCGCGCTGCCGCCGAGCGTGTTCGTCGCGTACCGTGACGCGTTCGACGCCGCGATCGGCGTCGATCCGCTCGACGCCCCGCTCGCCGACATCGTGGCCGCGCTCGACCAGCGAGGGGTGGCGCTGCCCGATTCCATGCGCATGGCGACGGCGCGTGACGACGTGCTCGACCTGGCGATGGGCACGATCGTCGCCTCCTCGTTCGCGCAGGACCGGCTCACGTTCCTGCACGACTTCCCCGCGAGCCAGGCCGCGCTGGCTCAGGTTCGCGGCCGCGTCGCTGCGCGCTTCGAGGCGTTCTGGGGCCCGCTCGAGCTCGCGAACGGCTTCCACGAACTCGGCGCGTCGGCCGAACAACGCGCACGGTTCGAGGCGGACGTCGCGGAGCGACGCGCGAAGCGCCAGCCCGCGCGCGAGATGGACGAGCGGTTCCTGGCGGCTCTCGCGCACGGCCTGCCGCCGTGCGCGGGTGTTGCGCTGGGGTTCGACCGGCTCGTCATGGTCGCGGCCGGCGCCGCTACGATCGACGAGGTCCTCGCGTTTCCCTACGAGCGCGCCTGACCGACGCCGCCCCGCTCATCGACGGAGGAAAGCGACCATGCAGGCCCTCGACGACGTCAGCCAGCTCGCGAAACCCGCGCTGTACGCGGAGCTCGAACGCAGCCTGCGTGCGCTGCTCGACGACGAACCAGACCTGATCGCCGCAGCGGCCAACATGTCATCCCTGCTTTATTGGAGCCTGCCCGACCTGAACTGGGCGGGCTTCTACCTGCTCGAGCCCAGGTCCGGGGACCTGCTCGTCGGGCCATTCCAGGGCCAGCCGGCGTGCGTGCGAATTCCGCTGGGCAAGGGCGTCTGCGGCACCGCTGCGCAACGGCGCGAGACCGTGATCGTGCAGGACGTGCACGACTTCGCGGGTCACATCGCCTGTGACTCCGCCTCGAACTCCGAGATCGTCGTGCCGATCGTGGCCGGCGACCGGCTGGTCGGCGTGCTCGACCTCGACAGCCCGACCGTCGCGCGCTTCGATGAGGAGGACGCGCGCGGTTTGGAGAAGCTCGTGGAGGTCTTCGTCGCGGCCGTCGCCGCGCCGAAAGGTGTCTAGTGTTCAGTGTCTAGTGTTCAGTAGGAAGCGGCGACGCCGCGCGCCGACTGCGTCGGCTTCCGACTAACCGCTAGACACTTCCGCTCAGCTCTTCGCCCGGCTCAGGTACTCCGCCGTACGCGTGTCGACGCGGATCACTTCGCCCTCGTTCAGGAACAGCGGCACGCGCACCACGGCCCCGGTCTCGAGCTTCGCGGGCTTCTGGCCGCCGGTCGCGGTGTCGCCGCGCACGCCCGGGTCGGTCTCGACGATCTTGAGTTCGACGTGCGCCGGCGGGTTCACCGCGAGCGGGACGCCGTTCCAGAGCATGACGTTGCACATCACGCCGTCCTTGAGCCAGATCTCCTGGCCGCCCAGCGCCGCCTTGCCGGCCGTGTGCTGCTCGAAGGTGTCCGGCACCATGAAGTGCCAGAAGTCGCCGTCGTTGTAGAGATACTGCATCTCCGACTCGACGATGTCGGCGCTTTGGACGGTGTCTCCCGACTTGAAATTGCGCTCGAGCGTGCGACCGGACTTGAGGTTGCGGATGCGGACGCGGTTGAACGCCTGGCCCTTGCCGGGTTTCACGAACTCGTTCTCGACGATCACGTACGGGTCGCCGTCGAGCATGATCTTGAGGCCGGACTTGAACTCGTTCGTGCTGTAGCTGGACATGTCGCTGCTGCCTGGAAAATGCGCCTGGCTGGCTGAAGGATGGAATGTGCGGTTGAACCGCGGGCCGCAGGCCCTGACAATAGCGGGCTGCCCCGTGGCAAGCCGCGCATGTTACCCCGAAGCGTCCCCGCCCGTCACCTCGAGCCCGCCGGCTGGCAGCGGGCGCTGCAGGCCTGCGTGACCGACCCGGCGGCGCTGATCGAGGCGCTCCGCCTGGGTCCGGAGTGGCTGGAGCCGGCGAGGAAGGCGGCGGCGAAATTTCCGTTGCGGGTGCCGACGAGCTACCTCGCGCGGATGCGCCGCGGCGACCCGTATGATCCGCTGTTGCGGCAGGTGCTGCCGCTCGGCGCCGAGCTTGGCGACGCGCCGGGTTACGTGGCCGATCCGGTCGGCGATCTGCGCGCCCTCGGCGGTCCCGGCCTGCTGCAGAAGTATCACGGCCGTGCGCTCCTGATCGCGTCCGGCACGTGCGCCGTACATTGTCGCTACTGCTTCCGGCGCGAGTTCCCGTATTCCGGGCAGAACGCGGCGCGTCATGCGTTCGCCGAAGCGCTCGCCGCGATCCGTGCCGACACTTCGATCGGCGAGGTGCTGTTGAGCGGCGGCGACCCGCTCACGCTCGGCGACCGCCGCCTTGGGGCGCTGCTGCGCGAACTCGACGGCATCGACCACGTACGGCGCGTGCGCATCCACACGCGACTGCCCGTCGTGCTGCCCGAACGCATCGACGCCGGCTTCCTGGAGACCTGGAGTCCGCGGCTGCGAGTGCAGCGCGTGATCGTCCTCCACGCCAACCACGCGAACGAAGTGCGGGACGCACCGGACGTCCGCGCGGCGCTCGCGCGCCTGCGCGAGAACGGCACGGCCCTGCTCAACCAGTCGGTGCTGCTCGCGGGCGTCAACGATTCGGTCGAGGCGCTCGCCGACCTGAGCGAGCGGCTTTTCGAGCACGGCGCGCTGCCGTATTACCTGCACGTGCTCGACCCGGTGCGTGGCGCCGCGCATTTCGACGTCCCGGAACTCGTCGCGCGCCGACTCGTCGCCGGACTGGGCGAGCGCCTGCCGGGGTACCTCGTACCGCGCCTCGTGCGCGAGGTTCCGGGCGCGCCGGCGAAGACGATGCTGCCACCTGCGTCACGTTAGCACGCCGAAACGCGGTGCTATGATCCGGGCCGATTCGACATCAATACCGCGCCGGGCCCGGACGGCGTTCCAGCGGCGATCGGGGTAGGAATCTTTGGCCGAAACCAGCGCCATTCCAGTCGTCGTCCTGTCACGCCAGCAGGACCCCGTCGAGACCATCAACAGCACGC
Organism: Steroidobacteraceae bacterium; assembly: GCA_035691185.1. Classification (GTDB taxonomy): domain Bacteria; phylum Pseudomonadota; class Gammaproteobacteria; order Steroidobacterales; family Steroidobacteraceae; genus RPQJ01. The sequence continues at coordinate 13,804 of DASSJN010000099.1, read as the reverse complement.
TGCGCAACGCGGGCCAGGCCGTGCATTGCACGTGGGTCCGGGACCTGGCGGACCTCGGCGACGCACTGTCCGCGCCCAACGCCCCGCAGCTGATCTTCTTCTGCGTCACCGACGACGGCGAACTCGCGACCGCGATGGAACAACGCGCCAGCCTCGCCTCGCGCGTGCCGACGCTCGTCGTAAAGGACGTCGTCACCGAGGCCGACCTGGTCCGTGGCCTCGAACTCGGCGCGCAGGACGTCGTCACGCTCGCGGCCCGTTCGCGCCTGCAGGCGGTGGCGGCGCGCGAAATCGACGCGGCACGCCTCGACCATGCGCTGAACGGCACGCTGGCCTCGGCCCGCCAGTACCGCGACCAGATGCGCGCGTTCATGACGGGTTCGACGGACGCGATCGCGCACGTCCAGGAGGGTATCGTCGTCGACGCGAACCCGGCCTGGAGCGAGTTGTTCGGACGGCCCGACACGGCCGAGTGGCTCGGACAGCCGCTGATGGACCTCTTCCATCCGCGCAGCCACGCGGCATTGAAGGGCGCGCTCGTGGCCGCCGCGCAGGGCCGCTGGTCGGAACACGCGCTGGGCGCGGTGGCCGCCCTGCCCGACGGCAGTACGCTGCCGCTCGAGTTGACGTTCGAGCTCTTCGAATTCGAGGGCGAGCCTGCCGTGCGGCTGCGGGTCGCGACGCAGAAGCGCGACATCGAGTCGCTCGCGAAGCAGCTCGAGGAGGCCCTGCGCCTCGACTCGCGCACCGGCCTGCTGCGCCGTGCCCCGTTCGTCGAGGCCGCGACCGGCCGTGCCGCTCAGCCGCTCAAGGCCGGCCTGCGCTGCATCGCCTACCTGGCGCCCGACAGCTTCGAGGAGATCGAGAAGAGCTACGGCCCGCTGCTGAGCGAGGACATACTCGACGGTCTCGGGCGGCGCATCTGCGAGCAACTCCAGCCGGGCGACCTCGCAAGCCGCGTCGCGACGCATGGCTACGCGATCCTGTTCGAGCGCGGCAATGCGCGCGACCAGCAGGCGTGGCTCGCGCACCTGCTCGAGGTGATCGCGGCCGCGCCCGTGCAGGCCGGCGGGGAGAACGTCAAGCTGACCTGCAGCGTCGGATCCGCGCCGCTGCACGGCCAGGGCGACCTGCTGCAGAAGCCGCTCGACACCGCCATCACGGCGCAGCGTGCGGCGGCCGCCGGCGGCGGCAATCGCAGCGTGCATCGACTCGCGGCCGGAGCCGGGCCCGCGGTCGACGCAACGGACCAGGCCTGGGCGAACCAGATCAAGGCCGCATTGATGGCGAACCGGTTCCGCCTCGTGCAGCAGCCGATCGCGAGCCTGCTCGGCCAGGACCGGCCGATGTTCGACCTGCTCGTGCGCATGCTGGACGAGGCCGGGCAGGAGGTGCTGCCGTCCGAGTTCCTTGCCGCGGCCGAACGTACCGACCTCATGAAGAACATCGACCGCTGGATCGTGGGCGCGGCGATGTCGTTCTGCGCCGCGCGGAAACCGCACCGAGTGTTCGTGCGACTGTCGAAGGACTCGATGCGCGACCAGACGCTCGGCACCTGGCTGCAGCAGCAGCTCAAGTCGTCGGGAGTGTCGCCGGCGCGCGTGGTGTTCCAGATCACGGAGGAGATGGCGCAGGCGCAGCCGCGGGAGGCGCGCTCGCTGCGGGGGCTGCTGTCCGCGCTCGGCATCGAGTTCGCGATCGAGCACTTCGGCGCCTCCGGCGCCGACGCGGCCCAGCTGCTGCACCGCCTGCCCGTCAACTACGTCAAGATCGACGGCGCGCTGATGCAGGGCCTCGCCAACGACCGGCCGCTGCAGGAAAAGGTCAAGGCGCTGGTCGACGTCGCGCGGGAGCACGAGGTCACGACGATCGCCGAGCGCGTCGAGGACGCCAACACGATGGCCGTGCTCTGGCAGCTCGGCATCGAGTTCGTGCAGGGCTACTTCGTGAACTCGCCGGAGCAGGTCACGATCGGGTGACTGCGTCACCCGATCGAGTGTCTAGCGGTTAGTGTCTAGCGGATAGTCGGATGCGCCGAGGCCGGCGTCATGCCGGCCTCTTTTCGTACTAGACACTAAACACTGGACACTAGACACTTCCTTCGACTTCAAGCGCCTCCACCTTGCGCCAGCCGCGCGGCAGCACTGCGCCGCGCTGGCCGCGTTCGCCGCGATACTCGGCGAGTTCCCGGTACGTGAGGCCCATGTGCCGTTCGCCCGCGAGCAGGCGCAGGGTCTGCCCCGGTGCGACCACACCGATCGCGAGCAGCGTCTCCGGCTCGACCAGCGACTTCTTCGTCGAGACGCCGAAAATCTTGTTGCCCTTGCCGCGCGGCAGCTCGGGGAGGTCCGCGACCGGGAACGTCAGCAGGCGTCCCTCGGAGTTCAGCGCAGCCAGCAGTACCTGTGCGTCGGCGGGCACCGGCGCCGGACCGATCGCGACGTAGCCGTCCGGCACGTTGAGCACGGCCTTGCCGGCCCGGTTGCGGCTGTAGAGGTCCTCGAGTTTCGCGACGAAGCCGTAACCGGCGCTGCTGGCGAGCACCCACTTGTCGGACGGCTCGCCGATCATCACGCCGGGGAACGTCGCGCCGTCGGGCGGGTCGAGTCGACCCGACAGGGGCTCGCCCTGACCGCGCGCCGACGGCAGCGTGTGCGCGAGGAGGCTGTAGGCGCGCCCGGTGCTGTCCAGGAACACGGCGAACTGCGTGCTGCGCCCGCGCGCGCAGGCGCGGTACTCGTCGCCGGTCTTGTACGACAGCGAGCGCGGGTCGATCTCGTGCCCCTTCGCCTGGCGCACCCAGCCGCTCTTGGAGAGCACGACCGTGACGGGCTCGCTCGCGACGAGTTCGGTCTGGTCGATGGCCTGCGCCGCCGCGCGCTCCACCAGCTTGCTGCGGCGCGCGTCGCCGTACTTCTCCGCGTCGGCCAGGATCTCGTCGCGCACGAGCTTCTTGAGCTTCGCGCGGCTGCCGAGGAGCTTCTCGAGCTGCTCGCGTTCCCGGGCGAGCTCGCCCTGCTCACCGCGGATCTTCATTTCCTCGAGCCGCGCGAGGTGGCGCAGCTTGGTCTCGAGGATCGCCTCGGCCTGTGGCTCCGAGAGCTGGAACCGCGCGATCAACGCGGGCTTCGGGTCCTCCTCGGTGCGGACGATCCGGATGACCTCGTCGAGGTTCAGGTACGCGACCAGCAGGCCGTCGAGGATGTGCAGCCGCGCGTTGACCTTCTCCAGGCGGTATTGCAGGCGGCGCGTGACCGTGTCGACGCGGAACGAGAGCCACTCCTCGAGCAGCGCCTTCAGGCCCATGACCCGCGGACGCCCGTCGCGGGCGATCACGTTCAGGTTCACGCGGTAAGTGCGCTCGAGATCGGTCGTCGCGAACAGGTGCGCCATGACCTGGTCGGTGTCGACGCGGTTCGAGCGCGGCGTGATCACGAGCCGTGTCGGATGCTCGTGGTCGGACTCGTCGCGCAGGTCCTCGATCATCGGCAGCTTCTTCGCGCGCATCTGTGCGGCAATCTGCTCGAGCACCTTGGAACCGGAGACCTGGTAGGGCAGCTCGGTGACGACGATCTCGCCGTCCTCGACCTCGAAGCGGGCGCGCGCGCGGAACGTGCCGTTGCCCGATTCGTAGATCTTCAGCAGTTCCTCGCGCGGCGTGATGATCTCCGCGCCCGTCGGCAGGTCGGGGCCCAGCACGTGCTCGCAGAGCTGCTTCGTCGTCGCCTTGGGGTCCTCGAGCAGGCGCACGCAGGCGGCGGCGACTTCGCGCAGGTTGTGTGGCGGGATGTCCGTTGCCATGCCCACGGCGATGCCCGTCGCGCCGTTCAGCAGCAGGTTCGGCAGGCGCGCCGGCAGCAGCGCCGGCTCCTCGAGCGAGCCGTCGAAGTTGGGCTGCCAGTCGACCGTGCCCTGCCCCAGCTCCGCCAGCAGCACTTCGGCATAGCGCGTGAGCTTGGACTCGGTGTAGCGCATGGCCGCGAACGACTTCGGATCGTCCGGTGAGCCGAAGTTGCCCTGCCCGTCGACGATCGTGTAGCGATACGAGAACGGCTGTGCCATCAGCACCATGGCCTCGTAGCAGGCCGAGTCGCCGTGCGGATGGAACTTGCCGATCACGTCGCCGACCGTGCGCGCGGACTTCTTGTGCTTCGCGGTGGCGGCGAGGCCGAGTTCGCTCATCGCGTAGATGATGCGGCGCTGGACGGGCTTGAGCCCGTCGCCCACGTGCGGCAGCGCGCGGTCGAGGATCACGTACATCGAGTACTCGAGGTACGCGCGCTCGGTGAACGAACGCAGCGGTTGCTTCTCGACGCCCTCGAAATCGAGCGTCGCGTTGGGGTCGGTGGTGTTCGCCATGGTTACTCGGTCGCGGCCGCGACGTCGGCGCCCTCGACGACGGGCGCGATGACGCTGGCCAGGTTGCCCTTGGTCTCGAGCCAGTCACGGCGGTCCGACGCGCGCTTCTTGGCGAGCAGCATGTCCATGACCTGGTCGGCCTTGTCCTGGGCGTCGATGGTGAGTTGCACGAGCCGGCGCGTCTCGGGCGCCATCGTCGTCTCGCGCAACTGCAGCGGGTTCATTTCGCCGAGCCCCTTGAAGCGCGTGACGGTCGGCTTCGCGCGCGGGTTCTCGGTGCGGATGCGTTCGAGGATGCCGTTGCGCTCGGCGTCGTCGAGCGCGTAGGAGACCTGCTTGCCGTGGTCGATGCGGTAGAGCGGCGGCATCGCGACGTAGACGTGGCCGGCGAGCACGAGCGGGCGGAAGTGCCGCAGGAACAGCGCACAGAGCAGCGTCGCGATGTGCATGCCGTCGGAGTCGGCGTCGGCGAGGATGCAGATCTTGTCGTAGCGCAGGTTGGAGATGTCCTGTGCGCCGGGATCGACGCCGATCGCGACCGTGATGTCGTGCACTTCCTGCGACGACAGCACGTCCCCGGCGTCGACCTCCCAGGTGTTCAGGATCTTGCCGCGCAACGGCATCACAGCCTGGAACTCGCGATCGCGCGCCTGCTTGGCCGAGCCGCCGGCCGAGTCGCCCTCGACGAGGAACAGCTCGGCTCGCTTCGGGTCCTGGCTCGAACAGTCGGCGAGCTTACCGGGCAGCGCCGGGCCGGCGACGACGCGCTTGCGCGCGACCTTCTGGCTGGCGCGCAGCCGCTTCTGCGCGTTCGAGATCGCCAGTTGCGCGATGCGTTCGCCCTGCTCCGGGTGCTGCGCGAGCCACAGCCCGAACTGGTCCTTGACGATGCCCGAGACGAACGCCGCCGGCTCGCGCGAGGACAGCCGCTCCTTGGTCTGCCCGGCGAACTGCGGGTCGCGCATCTTCATCGAGAGCACGTAGCTCGTATCGTCCCAGACGTCTTCGGGCGCGATCTTCAGGCCGCGCGGCAGGATATTGCGGAATTCGCAGAACTCCCGGACTGCCTCGGTGAGGCCGAGCCGGAAGCCGTTGACGTGCGTGCCGCCCTGGACGGTCGGGATCAGGTTGACGTAGCTCTCCTCGAAGCGCGTGGCGCCGTCGGTGCGCCAGACGACGGCCCAGTGGACGCCCTCGTGCTCGCCTTCGACCTTGCCGGTGAACGGCTCGTCGGGCAGGAACTCGCCCGCCTCGACCGATTCGCGCAGGTACTGCGCCAGTCCCTCGGTGTAGTGCCACTCGTCCTTCTCGCCGGTCTTCTCGTGCTGGAAGCGCACGCGCAGCCCCGGGCAGAGCACGGCCTTGGCCTTGAGCACGTGCTTCAGCTTCGGCACCGAGATGTCGGGGCTGTCGAAGTACGAGGCGTCGGGCCAGAACCGGACCGTCGTCCCGGTGTTGTTCCTGCCGACCTCGCCCACGACCTCGAGCTTGGAATGCACCTTCCCGTTCTTGAACGAGATGTTGTATTCCTTGCCGCCGCGACGCACCCAGCACTCGAGATGCCTGGAGAGCGCGTTGACCACCGACACGCCGACGCCGTGCAGGCCGCCCGAGAACTTGTAGCCCGATTCGGCCGAGAATTTGCCGCCCGCGTGCAGTCGCGTGAGGATCAGCTCGACGCCGCTGACCTTTTCCTTCGGGTGGATGTCGACCGGCATGCCTCGGCCGTCGTCGACGACCTCGACCGAGCCGTCCTTGTAGACGGTCAGGTCGATACGGCTGCAGTGCCCGGCAAGTGCTTCGTCGACACTGTTGTCGATGACTTCGTGGGCGAGGTGGTTGGGCCGACTGGTGTCGGTGTACATGCCCGGGCGACGCCGGACGGGCTCGAGGCCGCTCAGGACTTCGATGTCTTGAGCGGTATAGGACTGGCTCATTCTGGGATCGGTCCGCGGCGCTCGCGTGGGGGATTGAAAAGCGCGCGCATGGTAGCAGACGGGCGGCGGGCGGGGATTTATGGCGGTTCGACCAGCACGGCCCTCCCGCAGCGGGGGCACACCTGGACGCGTTGGAATTCCCGCTGGAACCAGCGCCGGCGACACCCGCACCGGACCTCGTAGACGATCTTCACGGTCCCGCGCACGACTTCGCGCTCGGTCACTTCCATGCCCGGGGAGGTCATCGTCTCCGCTACGTGCAACCGCGCACGGTAGGGTGGCTCGGGGTCGTCCGGCAGCTCGGAACCGTCGACGTAGGTCGGCAGCACACGGTGGCGCAAGCGGGCGACCCAGGCCGAGAGCGGACTGGACCTTGTCCCGTTCTGGCTACCGGCCAAGCGTGCCATGAGCGCCGCGGTCGAGGCCCTCCGCCTCGCCACCCCCTTCTGGTCGTTGTCGCGCCGAGATTACGCCCACTTGCGGCCGAGCGCGCGCGATTTGACTTATGCCGGCTGCCGGGTCACGCGAGATCCGCGACGAGCGCCGTGCGGACCGGTTCGGCGACCGGGTCCACGGCGTGTCGATAGCTGTCGTGGTCGACGCCCACACTGACGGCCGCGCCGCCCTTCGCCGCCGCGACCATGGCCGGCGTGAGCTCGAACCGCAGGAAGTGCACCGACGAGGTCTTCTCCTCGTTCTCGCGGTCGAGGTCCTCGTCCGCGATCGCGTAGACGCGCTCGTGACCCGCGACCTGGACCCAGCAGCGGTCTTCGATCCCCTTGAGGCCCGCGAGCGCCGCCTTGCGCGCCACGGGATCCGGGTACTCGAGCAGGAACGTCGCCTTCCAGTTGCTGCCGTCGGGAATCAGCGGGTTGTACGCGCCGAGTTCGTCCGCGATGCCCTCGGCTTCGAAGATGCGCTCGATGCGCAGCATCTCCTGCACCTGGTACTGCACGGTCAGGCGGTCCTCGAAGAGGAACGTCGCGTTGGGGCCGACCTGCAGCGTGCGCTGCTTCTTGTGCGAGAGCACCCGCGAGCGGAACTGCGCGCGCTGCCTGGCGTACTGCTCGAGGCTGTAGAGGTCCTCGGCACGCAGCTTGCGGTGACCGGTCGCCGTCGGGCCGTCGAGGTTGGTCGCGGTCATCGATGTTCCTCAGATGCCGTAGGCGATGCGCAGCAGCTTGATCGGATGGGTCGGCGGTTTCGGATCGGCGCCGAGGCCGGATTCGATCTGGTGTCCCGCCATCGGGCAGTCGCTCGCGTAGTAATCGGGCGCGGCGGTCCTGACCTTGTTGAACACCGGACGCCCGATCTTCATCGAAGTCTCGCGGAACTCTTTCTTGACGCCGTACGTGCCGTTGTGGCCCGAGCAGCGCTCGATCGGCTCGATCTCGGTGCCGGGAACCAGCTTGAGCACGTCGCGGGTCTTGAGCCCGAGGTTCTGCACGCGCAGATGACACGGCACGTGGTAGCTCACCTTGCCCAGCGGTTTCGCGAAGTCGGTGCGCAGCAGGCCCGCTTTGTGCCGCAGCGCGAGGTACTCGAACGGGTCGAACATGGCCGCCTGCACCTTGCTCACCTGTTCGTCCCCGGGGAAGAGCAGCGGCAGTTCCTGCTTGAACATGAGCGCACACGACGGGATCGGCGCGACGATGTCGTAGCCCTGATCCACCATCGCGGCGAGGGCGGGCACGTTCACCTCCTTCGCGCGCTCGATCGACTCGAGATCGCCGAGTTCGAGCTTCGGCATGCCGCAGCACTTCTCCTGCGCCGCGAGCGTGACCGGGATGCCGTTGTGGCGGAAGATCGCGGCCAGGTCGTCGTCGATGTCGGGCTCGTTGCGATTGCAGTAGCACGTGGCGAACAGCGCGACCTTGCCGCGCGTCTCGGCCGTGGCCCTCACTTCGAGGGCATCGGGCCGGTGCCCACGCGCGACGCGCGTCCGTCCCGAGGTGCTGTGGTAATCGGGAATCGGCGCCTCCGGGTGCACGCCGAGTGTCTTCTCGAGCATGCGACGGCCGAAGGCGGTGTCGTTGACCCGGTTGACGACCTGCGCGACGACCGGGATGCCGGCGAACGTGCCGACCGCGTCGGTCGAGCTCAGCACCTTGTCGCGGAAGCGCGTCTCGCCCTTGCGGAACTTCACGGCCTTCGCGCGCAGCATCAGGTGGGGAAAGTCGATGTTCCACGGATGCGGCGGCACGTACGGGCACTTCGACATGTAGCACATGTCGCAGAGATAGCAGTGGTCGGCCACCTCCCAGAACACCTTGCGGTCCACGGCGTCGAGCTCGCCGGTGGAGGATGCGTCGATCGCGTCGAACAGCAGCGGGAACGCGTTGCACAGGCTGAAGCAGCGGCGACAACCGTGGCAGAGGTCGTAGACGCGCTCCAGTTCGTGCATGAGCGCGGCTTCGTCGTGGAACTCCGGCTCGCGCCACGCGAGCGCGTGCCGCGTCGGCTGCGCGAGGCTGCCTTCGCGGGCCGCGGCGGGGGTGGAGTTCGTCAGCGTGGTTTCGTTGGTCATGGGCGCATCCCGAGCCGGCGGCTCTCGTCGTCGCGGCCGCCTGATCCCCGAGAGCGAAGGGCGGACCGCGGTCCGCCCTCCCGTGATGGCGATGCTGCGTGGCTTCGATCGACCGGCGGGCGGAGACTCAGAGGGCTTCGAGCGCCTTCTGGAAGCGATTGGCGTGCGAGCGCTCGGCCTTGGCCAGCGTCTCGAACCAGTCGGCGATCTCGTCGAAACCTTCGTCGCGCGCCGTCTTCGCCATGCCCGGGTACATGTCGGTGTACTCGTGCGTTTCCCCCGCAATCGAGGCCTTCAGGTTGGCCTGGGTCGGACCGATCGGCAGGCCGGTCGCGGGGTCGCCCACGGCCTCGAGATACTCGAGGTGACCGTGCGCATGTCCCGTCTCGCCCTCCGCCGTCGAGCGGAACACGGCGGCGACGTCGTTGAAGCCCTCCACGTCCGCCTTCTGGGCGAAATACAGGTATCGACGGTTGGCCTGCGATTCGCCGGCGAATGCAGCCTTCAGGTTCTCTTCGGTCTTGGTTCCCTTGAGGGACATGGTTGCCTCCACTCTCTTCGACTTGATGTACGTAGCGTTTCGAAACGCGGACCGGGTTACGGTCGTCGTCAGGTTTTTAGACCAAGTCTAATTTTGAGTCAATGCGAACCGAAACGTCCACCCCGAAACGTAACCCCTGACGACGACGCTGGCGATTCGCGCAGTCCGCTATTGCGGATTCCCACCCCAGCGCGCCGGACGCCGCGCGTTGACCGGCTTCGACCCCTGTGCAAGGCTTCGCGCCCTCCGGAGACCCGCCGTGACCGAAACCCCACCCGCACCGCCCGACTTCGAACGCGCGCTCGCCGAACTCGAGGCCACCGTCGACAAGCTGGAACACGGCGAACTGTCACTGGAGGACGCGCTGAAGCATTTCGAGCGCGGGGTCGCCCTGGCCCGCGAGTGCCAGGCTGCGCTCAAGCAGGCCGAGCAGAAGGTGGAGATCCTGCTGCAGAAATCGCCGACGGCGGAGCCCGACCCGTTCGAGCCGGACGAGGAATGAACCCCGCATTGCCGCCGGGCGATGCGTGCGCGAGCGGCGGTGAACCGCTGTTGCGCGCGCTCGATCGCTGGCGCGATCGCGTCGAGCGCGAACTCGACCGGTGGCTGCCCGCGGAGACGGAGGTTCCCCAGCGCCTGCACGCCGCGCAGCGCTACAGCGTGCTCGGGCCCGGCAAGCGGATCCGTCCCGCACTGGTCTACGCGACGGCCGAGACGCTGGGCGTGCCGCTCGGGCAGGTCGACGCCGCAGCCTGCGCGGTCGAATTGATCCATTGCTATTCACTGGTGCACGACGACCTGCCCGCCATGGACGACGACGACCTGCGGCGCGGCCGACCCACCTGCCACAAGGCGTTCGACGAGGCCACGGCCATCCTGGCCGGCGATTCGCTGCAGGTGCTGGCATTCCAGCTGCTCGCCGCGCATCCCGGGCTGCCGGCCGATCCCGCCGTGCGCCTGGCCATCGTCGAACTCCTCGCGGTCGCGAGCGGCACGGCGGGCATGGCGGGCGGTCAGGCCCTGGACCTGGCTGCCGAAGGCCACGCGCTGACGCTTGCCGAAGTCGAGCGCCTGCACGCCATGAAGACCGGCGCGCTGATCCGGGCAAGCGTGCTGATGTCCGCACGCTGCTGCCCCGGGCTGCGCCGCGATCAATACGACTCGCTGTCGCGGTTCGGCGCGGCCGTGGGACTGGCCTTCCAGGTCCAGGACGACATCCTGGACGTCGAGGGCGACGTGGCCGTGATCGGCAAGCCGCCCGGCAGCGACAAGGCGCGCGGCATGCCGACGTACCCGGCGGTGGCCGGCCTCGAGACCGCTCGGGCCCGCGTGCGGGCCCTGCACGTCGAGGCGATGCAGTTGCTGTCCCACCACGGGTGGCAACGCGGCCTGCTCGCGTCCTTGTCGGACTGGTTGCTGACCCGGAACCGTTAATCGGACGGCCGCCCGCAGCCTCGGTGTAAAATTCGCTGGATGTCGTCTCCCGACCACTATCCGCTGCTGGCGCAGATCGAGTCGCCGGCCGACCTGCGCAGGCTGCCGGCCACCGCGCTCGGCCCGGTCGCGGACGAGTTGCGCGATTTCCTGGTGCACACCGTCAGCCAGATGGGCGGGCACTTCGCGGCCGGTCTCGGCACGGTCGAGCTGACCGTCGCGCTGCACTACGTGTTCGACACCCCGCACGACCGTCTCGTCTGGGACGTGGGCCACCAGGCCTATCCCCACAAGGTGCTGACCGGCCGCCGCGACCGGCTGCGCACGATCAAGCTCAAGGGCGGGCTCGCGCCGTTCCCGAGCAGGTTCGAGAGCGAATACGACACGTTCGGCGTCGGCCACTCGAGCACGTCGATCAGCGCCGCGATCGGCATGGCGCTGGCCGCGCAGAGCAAGGGCGAAAAGCGCCGCGTCGTCGCCGTGATCGGTGACGGCGCGATCACCGCGGGCCAGGCGTTCGAGGCGCTCAACCATGCCGGCGCGCTCGACGCCAACGTGCTGGTCGTGCTGAACGACAACGACATGTCGATCTCGGAGAACGTGGGCGCGCTGTCGAACTACTTCGCGCGCATCCTCTCGGGCAAGACGTACGCCGCGTTGCGCGAGGGCGGCAAGAAGATCCTGCGGCGCATGCCCACGGTATGGGAACTCGCGCGTCGCTCGGAGGAGCACTTCAAGGGCATGGTGCTGCCCGGCACGATGTTCGAGGAGATGGGCTTCAACTACTTCGGGCCCATCGACGGTCACGACCTCGACGCGCTCGTGAAGACGCTCAACAACCTGAAGGATGTCGAAGGCCCCCAGTTCCTGCACGTCGTCACGCGCAAGGGCAAGGGCTACGCTCCGGCCGAAGCCGACCCGATCAAATGGCACGGTCCGGGCCCGTTCGATCCGCATAGCGGCACGATCCACAAGGAAAAGGCCACCGGTCCGACCTACTCGCAGGTCTTCGGCCAGTGGCTCTGCGACGTGGCGCAGGTCGATCCGCGCATGGTCGCCATCACGCCGGCGATGCGGGAAGGCTCCGGCATGGTCGAGTTCTCGAAGCGCTTTCCGGACCGGTATTTCGACGTCGCGATCGCCGAGCAGCATGCCGTGACGCTCGCCGCGGGCTTCGCCTGCGAGGGCCTGCGCCCCGTCGTCGCGATCTACTCGACGTTCCTGCAGCGCGCCTACGACCAGCTGATCCACGACGTCGCCCTGCAGGAGCTCCCGGTGCTGTTCGCGATCGACCGCGGTGGCCTGGTCGGCGGCGACGGCGCCACGCACCAGGGCGCGTTCGACCATTCCTATCTGCGTTGCATCCCCAACATGGTCGTGATGGCGCCCGCCGACGAGAACGAGTGCCGCCAGATGCTCTACACGGGCCTCACGCTCGACGGGCCGTCCGCGGTGCGCTATCCGCGCGGCCAGGGCCCGGGCGTTCCGCTCGTGGAGGCGATGGAGGCGCTGCCGGTGGGCCGCGCCGAGGTGCGGCGCGAAGGTCGCTCCGGCCTGCTGTTGCTCGCGTTCGGCACGATGGTCGCACCGTGCGTCGCGCTCGCCGAAAAGCTCGATGCATCGCTGGTCAACATGCGCTTCGTGAAGCCGCTCGACGAGGAGACCGTGTGCCGGCTCGCGTCGACGCACTCCTGCGTGATCACGCTGGAGGAGAACGTCGTGGCCGGCGGCGCGGGCAGCGCCGTCGCCGAGTGCCTGGCCGCGCGCGGCATCGAGGCCAGCATCCACCACGTCGGCATCCCGGATCGCTACATCGAGCACGGTACACGCGAGGACTGCCTGGCGATGGCCGGCATCGACCCGGCCGGCATCGAACGGCAGATCCTGCGGCTCTGGTCGGCGCCCCAGGCGGCCCGCCCGGTCGTCCTGGGTCGCGTCTCCTGACGACGACCCCACCGCGAATGGACGACCAGACCAGGAGGCCGAAGACCCGCATGAGCCGCACCGCTGCCCCGAACCTCGGCACTGCCAGCGTGACCCCGATCGAGGACGTCCAGGGCCGCGCCGATTCGCGCCAGATGCCGATCAACAAGGTCGGCATCAAGGACGTGTACCACCCCGTGCGGGTGCGGGACCGCTCGGGCGGCGAGCAGCACACGGTCGCCAACTTCAACATGTACGTGGCCCTGCCCCACAACTTCAAGGGCACGCACATGTCGCGCTTCGTCGAGATCCTGCACCTGCACGAGCGCGAGATCTCCGTCGAATCGTTCCGCCAGATGCTCGCGGAGATGACGCAGCGCCTCGACGCCACCTCCGGGCACATCGAGATGACTTTCCCCTACTTCGTCATGAAGCAGGCCCCGGTGACGAAGGTCGAGAGCGTGGTCAAGTACGACGCGAGCCTGATCGGCGAGATCCACGACGGCATCGAGCAGATGTGGATCCGCGTCGTGGTGGCGGCGACCAGCCTCTGCCCCTGCTCGAAGAAGATCTCCGACTACGGTGCGCACAACCAGCGCTCGCACATCACGATCACGGCGCGCGTCCGGGAACACGTCTGGATCGAGGAGCTGATCGACCTCGCCGAGCAGGAAGCCTCCTGCGAGGTGTTCGGGATCCTGAAGCGTCCCGACGAGAAGTACGTGACCGAGCGCGCCTACGACAACCCGAAGTTCGTCGAGGACATCGTCCGCGACGTCGCCGTGCGCCTGAACGCCGAGGATCGCGTGCTCGCGTACGTGGTGGAGGCGGAGAACTTCGAGTCGATCCACAACCACAGTGCGTATGCGCAGATCGAGCGGGACAAGCAAGAAAGTGTCTAGCGGATAGTGTCTAGCGGATAGTCGGAAGCGTGCGTTGCACGCAGCCCTCACCCGGCCACTGGCCGACCTCTCCCGCCCGGGCGGGAGAGGTCAACGAAAAAGGCGCCGCGAGGCGCCATTTTCCGACAAGAAACTAGACACAGAGCACAATCCGCTTTTCTTTTTTCCCCGCTGCAGCCGC
>DASSJN010000098.1:0-2150 GCA_035691185.1 Steroidobacteraceae bacterium | reverse complement strand
GCCGACCTCTCCCACTGCCGTGGGAGAGGTGGAATCCGCGCTGCGCACCCTCACCCGGCCTCGCGGCCGACCTCTCCCACTGCCGTGGGAGCGGTGGAATCAGGCGACGATCCGATAGCAGGGCCGGTACTCGCCCGACAGCTTCATGCGCCGCTGGCGCACGAACGACGCGAGCAGGGCGTCGAGCGGCTTGAGCAGTTCGGGGTCGCCGTGCAGCTCGAACGGGCCGAACTGGTCGATCAGCCTGAGGCCCGATTCCTTGACGTTTCCCGCGACGATGCCGGAGAACGCGCGACGCAGCTCCGCCGCGAGTTCGTGCGCCGGCGCGTCGCGGCGCAGGTTGAGCGACGCCATGGCGGCGTGCGTCGGCTCGAACGGCTTCTGCAATTCGTGCGGGATGCGCAGCAGCCAGTTGTAGTTGTACGCGTCGCTCTCGCGACGTCGGTATTCGCGCACCGCCGCCATGCCGCGCAGCATCTCGCGCGCCACCTCGGCCGGGTCGTCGACGATGATCCGGTAGCACGCGCGCACGCGCTCCCCGAGCGTGCCGACCAGGAACGCGTCGATCTGCCGGAAATACTCCTCGCTGCCGCGCGGACCGCTGAGCACCACCGGGAACGGCTGCGGCTCGTTGTGCGGATCGAGCAGGATGCCGATCAGGTACAGGATTTCCTCGGCCGTGCCGGCGCCGCCCGGAAACACGACGACGCCGTGGCCGAGGCGCACGAACGCCTCGAGGCGCTTCTCGATGTCGGGCAGGATCGCGAGCTGGTTGACGATCGCATTCGGCGGCTCTGCCGCGACGATGCCGGGCTCGGTGAGCCCGACGTATCGGCCCGCGTGGATCCGCTGCTTCGCGTGGCCGATGGCGGCGCCCTTCATCGGTCCCTTCATCGCGCCGGGGCCGCATCCCGTGCAGACGTTGAGCCCGCGCAGCCCGAGCTCGTAACCCACCTTCTTGGTGTACTCGTACTCCTCGCGATCGATCGAGTGGCCGCCCCAGCAGACGACGATGTCCGGCCGCACGCGCGGCAGCAGCAGACCGGCGTTGCGCAGGATGCGATAGACCGCATTGGTGATGCCCTGCGCCTCGCGCAGCTCGATGCTGCCGTGTTCGTAGACCTCCCCGTGGATGTAGAGGATGTCCCGCAGCACCGCGAACAGGTGCTCCTGGATGCCGCGGATCATGCGGCCGTCGACGAACGCGGACGCCGGCGCGTTGTGCAGCTCGAGTTTCACGCCCCAGGCCTGGCGCATGATGCCGATGTCGAAGTCGGCGTAGCGGTCGAAGATCGCGCGCGCGTCGTCGGTTTCGCCGCCGCTGTTCAGCACCGCGAGCGAGCAGCGCCGGTACAGCTGGTAGAGGCCGCCGCGCGAGGAGTCGAGCAGCCGGTCGACTTCCTGCTGCGAGAGGTTTTCGAGGCTGCCCGTCGGCGAGACGCGCGCGTCGACGAAATCGGCTTCCTCCGGCGGCCCCGCCGGAATGGCGACCTCGGCGCGCCGCATGGTCAGGGCCTGATCTCGATCGGTATGCCGACCGAGGTTCGCAGCCAGACGTCCACCATGTCGGCGTTGGAAAGCGCGATGCAGCCGTCGGTCCAGTCGCGGTTCGCGTAGAAGTCCGTCGGCCGCTTCGGCACGTTCGGCTGTCCGTGGATCATGATCAGGCCGCCCGGGTTCCAGCCGTTCTCCTTGGCCCAGGCTGCGTCCTCCCTGTTGGGGTAGGACACCTGGATCGCCAGGAAGAATTCGCTGCGCGGATTGCGGCGCAGCAACGTGTACTTGCCCTCGGGCGTGCGGAAGTCGCCTTCCTGCTGCTTGTGCCCGTATGGATTGAGGCCGAGCTTGACCGGGTAATCGGCGACGACGCGGTCGTGGCGCAGCAGGTAGAGCCTGCGGTCGCTCTTGTCGACCAGCACCTTGTCGGCCTGCTCGAAGGCGCCGGTCGACCCGGCACCGCGGCCGCGCATCGTCTCAGGCGATGACCCCGGCAGCCCCGGCACGGCACCGGAGCCAGAGTTGAACCCGTCGCTCAATGCAGCCAGTTGCGCGACGGGTGCTGCCGGGGACGATGACGGCGTCGGGTTGGCGACGGCCGCACCGGGCGCGGCGCCGCCGGCGGGCGCCGACGCTGGTTTGTTGGGCACGGC
>DASSJN010000097.1:0-2536 GCA_035691185.1 Steroidobacteraceae bacterium | reverse complement strand
CGCAGCAGGAACGTGCCGCGCCTCGAGTCATAGCCGATCACCACGGCGTAATGCCACGCGGGCCACGGCCCGAGCCCCTGCTTCTGCAGGACGAGCACCGGGTGGCCCGCCGCGAGTTCCGCCATCAGCTCGGCGGGGTCGCGCCCGAGTTCATACGGCAGCAACCCGCGCGCGCGGATCGCGCCGACCAGCTCCGGCTGCAGGGAACCCTTGCGGTCCGGGACGAAGATTTCGGGCGCGAGCTGGTCCAGGGACGCCGGACGACCAGCCGCGCCGAGCACCGTCGCGAGTGCGGCCGGCCCGCACTGCTGGTCGGCCTGCGGGTGGAACGGCGTCGAGTCGAGTTCCACCACCGCCGGCAACCCGGCGGACCCGGCGAAATCCGCCAGGCGGCCTGAGGTCGCACAGCCGGCGAGCGCGAGCGCCACGAGGCCCGCGGCCAGCGCGCGCGCGCGCAAACCGCGGCCCCGGGGGCCACGCCGGGTCGGCGGGCGTCGCCTCAAGTCTTCTTGAAGATGTCGATGACGCCGACGAGTTCGAGGATGACCAGCACGACGAACACGATGCCGATCACGGCCAGCGCGTCGCCGCCCGCGGGCATCTCGCCCATGCGGTCGGCCAGCGTCCGCAGCTCGGTGTCCGTCAGGCGCGCGACGCGCGCGTCGATGTCGGCAGGATTGACGCCGAGCGCCGCCATCTGGTCGCGCACTTCCTGCCGCGCGAGCGCCGCACCGACCGTCGCGAGATCGTCCGCACGGGTGCTCGATTCGACGGCTTGCAGCGTGCCGACGAGTTCGGCGTGCGCGACGAGCGGCGAACCGAGATTGAACACGGCGAGACAGAGCGCGTAGACGACGGCTTTCCTGAACAGCATGACCACCCTCCTCGAGGTTGTACGGCGCGAGAGTCTACCGCAGCGCACCACTCCGGCGTGCGAACCACGGCTCAATCCTACACGGCACTGTCGTTCAGGCTCAGCCGGCCAGGACCCCGGACAACGCCCCGTAAGCCCCGGGGTCGGTCAGCAGGACGAACAGCAGCCCGAACAGGGCGCCGCCGAGATGCGCGTCGTGGTTGATGCGGCCCTGCGCCTGCCGCGCCGAATACCACGTGTAGGCGACGTACCCGACCGCGAACAGCGGCGCCGGGATCGGCACCGGGATCGGGAAGATGAACAGGCTCTGCGTCGGGAAATAGACGATGTTCGCGAACAGCACCGCACTGATCGCGCCGCTCGCGCCGAGCGAGGCATAGGCCGGGTCGTGCCGGTGCTTGAGGTAGGTGCCGACGTCGCTCAGGACGAGGCTCGCGAAGTAGAGCACCGCGAATGCGGCGCTGCCGATGCGTCGTTCGAGCGGGAACGCGAAGAACCAGAACGTGATCATGTTGAATGCGAGGTGCGGGATGTCGGCGTGCACGAAGCCGCTGGTGACCAGCGTCTCGTACTGCTTCTTGCGCACCAGCCAGTACGGGCGGAACAGGCAGCGTTGCAGCAGGCCCGGCGCGGCGTAGAGCGCGACGAGGCTCGCGACGATCGTCGCGCCGAAGATCAGCAGGGCAATGCTCATTACGGCAAGGCGTCCAGGGAGGTCCGACGGCCGGCATTATTGGCCGGCGGCGGCGCCGCGTGGAACCGCCGTGCGGTGATACGGCGTCAGCGGTCCGTCCGACCCGCCGCGAGCGTGGTCCAGGTCTCGATGCAGGACTCCACCGCGACCCGCCCGGCAGCGTCGTGCGTGAGCACGCGCAACCGCTCCAGTTCCACCTCGGTGCCGAGCGGCAGGGAGACACCTTCGATCCCGGGGGCGGCCAGGTGAAAATGGATCGTGAACTCGTGGAACGACCGTGCCTGGCCGTCGCAGCGCCTGAGCACGCATACGCGCGGGTCCGCCATCGCCGCGAGCTCGCGCGCGAGGCAGGCGGTCAGCGGCCCGCGTCCTGCGATCGCGAGGCCCCGGCGCGGCGCCGTCCAACGCACGTCGTCCGCGTAGCTCGCACACAGTGCCTCGAGCCAGGCGGCGACTGCGGCCTGGCCGGCCAGCTCGCAACGCGCCATCAGGGACTGGGCCGCCGCCTCCGACGGCTGGATTGATTCGAATTTCGACCCGTCCATGGCAACCAGTGTGCGGGTCGCCGCCGGTCCGCGGATCGGCACGAGGAGCCATCCGCGGCCGCGGCGGAGAGCCATGTACGGTCAGTGCGTAGCGGCGCGACGGTAGATTTCGGCCGCCTGGCCGCGCGAGGCACAGTCGAGCTTGTCCAGGATGTTCGCGATGTGACGCTTGACCGTGTGCAGGCTCAGGTCGAGCGCCCGCGCGATGTGCTTGTTGCCCGCACCCTCGGCCACGGCCGCGAGGACTTCGCGCTCCCGCTCGGACAGGCGCGCGAGCGGACCCGTCCCGCGCGCCGTTCCGGCCTGCGCGCCGCGTGTCCACGCCTCAAGGCGTTCCCGCACCCTCGCGGTGCCTGCGGCTTCGCGGACGTGGGGTGGGAGCCCGTCGAAGACGCTCGTGACGACCCGCCGCGAGTCGAGCAG
>DASSJN010000096.1:0-15892 GCA_035691185.1 Steroidobacteraceae bacterium | reverse complement strand
CGATGGGCCGCTCGCACCTGAACGCGGTGCCGACCACCGCAGGCGTCACGCTCGGTGTCGTCGCGCCCGACGGCCGTGACGGCATGCTGCAGCACGCGGCGCAGTTCGCCGCGGCGGGAATTCCCTGGTTGTTCGACCCGGGCCAGGGCCTGCCGATGTTCGACGGTGAGCAACTGCTCGATTTCCTGGGCAAGGCCACCTGGGTGGCGGTCAATGACTACGAAGGGCAGATGCTGCAGGAGCGCACCGGGCTCAGCGCCGCCCAGGTTGCGGCCAAGGTACGCGCGTACATCGTCACCAAGGGCGCCGAAGGCAGCGTCATCCACGCCGACGGACGGGAGCACGTCATCCCGATCGCGCGCCCGGACGTGGTCAAGGACCCGACCGGTTGCGGCGACGCCTACCGCGCCGGCCTCATTTTCGGTCTGATGAATGAACTCGACTGGGAGACCACGGGTCGGATAGCTTCATTGATGGGTTCGATCAAGATCGCGCACCCTGGCACGCAGAGTCACCGCTTCGACATGAACGAGTTCAAGGCCCGCTTCCGCGCAGCATTCGGCCGCGATCTGTGACCACCCCGGTGCGCGCCATCGCCAGGATCCCTCGTTGGCTGCTCGCCGCCGTCGCGTGCGCGACGGGCGGCATCGCCGTCGCCCAGCCGGAGCCGCCGCCGACGGTGCAGCCCGCGCCGGCGGCCTCGATCGGGCGACCGATCGAGGAGAACCCGGCCTGGGACCGCACGCTCGAGCGGATCGCTGCCTCGGTGCTGTCGATCGAGATCGACCAGACGCGTGCGTTCGACACCGAGTGGAACCAGTCGAGCCAGGCGACCGGCTTCGTCGTCGACGCCGAGCGCGGCCTGATCCTGACCAACCGTCACGTCGTCACGCCGGGCCCGGTCGTGGCCACCGCGATCTTCCAGAATCGCGAGGAAGTCGAGCTGCGTGCGGTGTACCGCGACCCCGTCCACGACTTCGGGATCTATCGTTACGATCCGGCGAGACTGCGCTACCTGAAACCGGCCGCGCTGCCGCTGTATCCGGAAGGCGCGAAGATCGGCACCGAAATCAGGGTGGTTGGCAACGATGCGGGCGAGCAGCTGTCGATCCTGGCCGGCACGCTGGCACGGCTCGACCGCGAGGCGCCCGGGTACGGCATCGGCAAGTACAACGATTTCAACACTTTCTACATCCAGGCCGCCTCCGGCACGTCCGGCGGCTCGTCGGGCTCGCCGGTCATCGACATCCGCGGCCGGGTCGTCGCCCTGAACGCGGGCGGCAGCAACGGGGCCCAGTCGAGCTTCTACCTGCCGCTCGGCCGCGTGCAGCGTGCGCTGCAGCTGATCCAGAAAGGGCAGGCCGTGCCGCGCGGCACGCTGCAGACGGTCTTCGCCTACACGCCCTACGACGAACTCGTGCGACTCGGGCTGCAGTCCGGCACGCAGGAGGCCGCGCGTCGCGCGCGACCCGAACTCACGGGCATGCTCGTCGTCGACGAAGTGCTGCCGGGCTCGATGACCGAGGGCAAGCTGCAGCCGGGCGACATCCTGACCCATGTCAACGGCCGGCTCGTCACCACGTTCCAGCCGCTCGAGGAAATCCTCGACGCCGCGGTCGGCCACACGGTCGACATCACCGTCGAGCGCGGGGGCGAGCGCATCCAGCAGCAGCTTCCCGTGGCGGACCTGCACGCGATCACGCCGGACGAATACTTCGAGTTCGGCGACGCCGTCGTCCACACGCTGTCGTACCAGATGGCGCGCCACTTCAATGCGCCCGTGCGCGGCGTCTTCGTCGCGAACCCCGGCTACGTCCTCAACGCCGCGGGCGTGCCGCGCGGGGCGGTCGTCACGAGCGTCGGCGGCAAGCCGGTGGCGAACCTCGAGGAGTTCGTCCAGCTCGTCGCGGCCCTGCCGCACGGCGAGCGCGTGGCGTTGCGCTATTCCACGCTCGACGACCCCAAGGGCTCCGAGACGCGCGTCATGCGCATGGACCGGACGTGGTTCCCGGCGCAGCTCTGCCGGCGAGACGACGCGACGGGCCTGTGGCCGTGCCAGCAGAAGGCGGGTCCGGCCACCGCGGCGAAGCAGGAACCGGCGCGCACCTCGTTCCCGGCCGGCAACGACAAGGTCGCGAACGAACTCGCGAATTCGCTCGTGCTGGTCACCTTCGACATGCCGTTCTCGGTCGCGGGCATCACGGAGCGCAACTATCACGGCACGGGCGTGATCGTCGACGCCGACCGCGGCCTCGTCGTCGTCGATCGCAACACGGTGCCGGTCGCCCCGGGCGACGTGCGCCTCACGTTCGGCGGCTCCATCGAGGTGCCGGGGCGCGTCGAGTACGTGCACCCGCTGCACAACCTGTCGATCGTGTCGTTCGACCCGGCGCTGCTCGACGGCTCGTCCCTGCGCGCGGCGCGATTCGACGCGACCGAGCTCGCGCCGGGCGAAGCCGTCACCGTCGTGGGCCTGAGCGGCGACTCGCGGCTGCGCTCGCTCGCCACCTACGTCGCCACGGTCGACGACGTCACGTTCCCGCTCTCGCGCACGTTGCAATTCCGCGATGCGAACCTCGAGGTCGCGTCGCTCGTCAACTCGCCCACGGACTTCGACGGCGTGATCGTCGGACGCGGCGGCAAGGTCCGCGCGCTGTGGTCGACGTTCGCGACCGAAGGCGCGCGCGACAGCACGCAGGTCGGTCGCGGCATGCCGGCCTCGATCGTGCTGGAAGCCGTCGCGGCGGCGCGGTCCGGTGAGCCGCTGTACTCGCTGGAAGCCGAGTTCGAGTCGATCCCGATTTCCGCAGCCCGCAAACTGGGCCTGCCGGCGGAGTGGGTGCCGAGGTTCGAATCCCGCAATCCCGAGCATCGGCAGGTGCTGGCGGTGGCGCGCGTGGCGGCGGGGTCCGCCGCGGCCGGAGTGCTCACGGAGGGCGACCTGCTGCTCGCCGTCAATGGCGAGACGCTCAATCGCTTCCGCGAGGTGGAACGGGCGACGCAAGCCCCGCGCGTCAACCTCACGGTGCTCCGCGATGGTGCGGAGCGCTCCCTCGAGGTGGAAACCGCGGCGCTGCACGGCGAGGACATCGATCGCATGCTGCTATGGTCGGGCGCCGTGATCCACGCACCGCACCGCGCGATGGCGATCCAGCGTTCGATTCCGCCCGAAGGCGTGTTCGTGGCTTATTTTGCGTTCGGGTCGCCGGCCACGCGGCACGGGTTGTACGCAGGCCGTCGCATCGTCGAGGTCGACGGCAAACCGACGCCGGACCTGGACGCGTTCATCGCCGCGGTCCAGGGGCGGCCGGACCGGTCGTCGCTGCGGCTCAAGACCGTGACGTGGAACGGATCCACCGGCGTGACCACCCTCAAGCTCGACCAGAGCTACTGGCCCACGTACGAATTGCGTCGCACGCCGACGGGATGGGAGCGTCGCCCCATTCCGTGAGTCCACGCCTGCGCGGAATTTCGCGTTTGCGTATGATTCGCGCCCTATGGTGACCGCGCGCCTTCCGCAGGACGAGATCGACCAGGCCGTCGAGGCCTTGCGCGAAGGCGAGGTCGTCGCGTTCCCGACCGAGACCGTCTATGGCCTCGGCGCGGACGCGCAGAACCCGGACGCGGTCCGCAGGATTTTCGAACTCAAGGGTCGGCCGGCCACGCACCCGCTGATCGTGCACATCGATCATCCGCGCGCGCTCGAACGCTGGGCGCTGAGCGTGCCGCCCGAGGCGGCCGCGCTCGCCGAGAAGTTCTGGCCCGGCCCGCTCACGCTCGTGTTGCGTCGCGCCCCGGCCGTCGACCTCGCGATCACCGGAGGCCAGGACACCGTCGCGGTGCGCATGCCCGCACACCCTGTCGCGCAGCAGCTGTTGCGCGCATTCGGCAGCGGCATCGTGGCGCCGTCGGCGAACCGCTACGGCCGCATCAGCCCGACGCGGCCCGAGCACGTGCGCGATGAGTTCGGCGACGCCGTACGGATCGTGCTCGACGGCGGCGACTGCAAGATCGGCCTCGAGTCGACGATCGTCTCGTGCATCGACACCGTGCCGCGCGTGCTGCGGCCTGGCGCGCTCACGCTGTCCCAGCTGCGCGCGGTCGTGCCGGCGATGCAGCCGGGCCCTGACGCGCTCGCGCCGCGCGTGCCCGGCAGCGACACCAAGCACTATGCGCCGCTCATTCCGCTCAGCATCGTCGCGAGCCGCACGCTCGAGGAAGTCGTGGGGCAGCTCACCGAGACGCACGAGAAGGTGGCGGTGCTGGCGATGCGCCCGCCACGCGTGGCGAACAAGTTCATGACGTGGATCAACGCCGGGCGCCGCGCCGACGTCTACGCGCGCGAGCTCTACGTGAACCTGCGCACGCTCGACAAGTCGGGCGCGCGGGAGATCCTCGTCGAGGAAGTGCCCGCGGGCGAGCAGTGGGACGCCGTGCGTGACCGGCTGCGCCGGGCCGCCTCGGCGGAGAACGTCGTCTCCGCTGATCCGGACATCGCGGCGCTGCGCGCCGACCTCGGCCAGGACGTGTGAAGAGGTTCCACAGTCCTTGAGCAAGGCGCCCGATCTGCACGCCCTGGTGGCGCACCATGGCACGCCGCTGCTGCTCGTCGATTGCGACGTCGTCCGTCGCCAGTACCGGGCGCTGCAACGCGCGTTGCCGGGCGTCGACCTCTACTACGCGCTGAAGCCGCTGCCGCACCCCGCGGTCGTGGCGGAGCTGCGCGAGCTGGGCGCGTCGTTCGACGTCGCGACGACCGGCGAGATCCGGCTGGTCAGGGCGGCCGGCGTGGCGGCCGAACGCTGCATCCACACGCACCCGATCAAGTCCGAGACGGACATCACGGCGGCGCTGCGCTTCGGCATACGCAGCTTCGTCGCCGACAACCCGGACGAGATCCGCAAGTTCCGCGAGTTCCGGCGCCGCTGCGAACTGCTGTTGCGGCTCTCGTTTCGCGACCCCACGGCGGTCGTCGACCTGTCGCGCAAGTTCGGCTGCGAACCGACGGCCGTGCCGCACCTGCTCGAACTCGCACGTGAGCTGGGCGTGCGCGTGCGCGGCCTGTCGTTCCACGTGGGCTCGCAGGTCGCGGACCCGGCGAAGTACGTCGAGGCCATCGGCGCCTGCCGCGAGCTGATCGAACACGCACGCGGCACCGGGCGCGCCCGACTCGACCTGCTCGACATCGGTGGCGGGTTTCCGATCGGCTACCGCCGCGAGCCGATTCCGATCGACCAGTTCTGCAAGCCGATCCGTCGGGCACTCAGGAAACTGCCGCGCGACGTGCGGGTCATCGCCGAGCCGGGACGCTTCATCGCCGGCCCCGCGGGCACGGCCGTCACGCGCGTGGTCGGCCGCGCGCAACGCGAAGGACGCTGGTGGTACTACCTCGACGACGGCATGTACGGCTCGTACAGCGGCCAGATCTACGATCACGCCACCTACCCGATCGAGGTGCCGGAGCGCGAGGGGCCGCGGCATCCGAGCGTACTTGCCGGCCCCACCTGCGACAGCATCGACGTCGTGCGCGAGGACGTGCCGCTGCCGGAGCTGCAGATCGGCGACCTCGTCGTAGGCCGGCTGATGGGCGCCTACACCTGGGCGACCTCGACCGAGTTCAACTTCATTCCGCGGGCGAAGGTCGTCGCGCTGAATGCGCAGGCGAGGCTGCGGGCATGAGGATCGAAGTCGTCGACCACGTCGCCGGTGCCGCGCAAGCGCGGGGCATCGCGCTCGTGATCGACGTCTTCCGCGCGTTCACCGTCGCACCACACGCGATGGCCGCGGGCGCGACGCGCGTGATGCCGGTCGCGGCGATCGAGGACGCGCTGGCATTGCGCGGGCGCATCCCTGGCGTGCTGCTGATCGGCGAACGACACGCCCGACCACTGCCGGGCTTCGACGCCGGCAATTCGCCGACCGACATCCTCGCATTGGGCGTCGCCGGCCGGCCCGTCGCGCACACGACGCACGCCGGCACTCAGGGCCTCGTCCGCGCCACGGGCGCCGACGAGGTCCTGGCCGCGAGCCTGGTCAACGTTTCCGCGCTGGCCCGGTACGTACGCTCGCGGGCGCCCCGGCAGGTCACGATCGTCCGCATGGGACACGAGGCACGCGAGCGCTGCGCCGAGGACGACCTCTGCGCCGAGGCCGTGATCGGCCTGTTGCAGGGTCGGCCCGCGCCGTCGACCGCGGAGGTGCGGGAGCGGCTGCGCGACGCGCCGGCGGCACGCAAGTTCTTCGACCCGGCCTGCGACTGGGCGCCGCGGACCGATTTCGACTACTGCACCGAGGTGGACCGCTTCGACTTCGTCCTCCGCCTGCGTCGCGGCGGCGACGGCCTCCGTGAACTCGAGCGCGTCGACGTGCCGGTGCACCCGTGAGCGGGACGATCGCCAGCGGCGCAGGCTGGCAGCCGCTCGGCGTCCCCTTCGAGTTCGTGCTGTTCGCGCTGACGCTGCTCGGCGTCGCGCTGCTGCACCATCGGACGCTGCAGGTCGCGCTCACGGGCCTCGCGTCGATCACGCTCTACAAGCTCCTGGTCGCCGGCTTCCACCACGGGCCCGGTCTTGGCGGGTTCGTCTCCCACCTGCACGACGAGTGGGTCGTGCTCGCCAACCTGTTCGGGCTGCTGATGGGCTTCGCGCTGCTGTCGCGGCACTTCGAGCAGAGCCACGTGCCGCGGCAGCTGCCCGACTACCTGCCGGACGACTGGCGCGGCGGGTTCGTGCTGCTCGTCATGGTGTTCGTGCTGTCGAGCTTCCTGGACAACATCGCCGCGGCGCTGATCGGCGGCACGGTGGCGGGCACGGTGTTCCGACGCAAGCTGCACATCGGCTACATCGCCGCGATCGTCGCGGCCTCGAACGCGGGCGGCTCCGGCAGCGTCGTGGGCGACACCACGACCACGATGATGTGGATCGACGGCGTGAGCCCGCTCGACGTCGTGCACGCCTACGTCGCGGCCGCTGTCGCGCTGGTCGTCTGCGGCATCCCCGCTTCGCTGCAGCAGCAACGCCATTCGCCGATCCTGAAGCAGGGGCTCGAGAGCGTCGCGGTCGACTGGAGTCGCGTGACGATCGTCGCGCTGATCCTGCTCGCGGCGATCGGCGTCAACGTCACGACCAACGTCGCCTTCCCCGAGGTCTCCAGTCGCTTCCCGTTCCTCGGGGTCACGGTCTGGGTGGTACTGTTCGCGACCGCGGGCTGGCGTCGGCCGGACTGGTCCGTGATGCCGGCCACGCTGCGCGGCACGGTCTTCCTGCTGAGCCTGGTGCTGTCGGCATCGATGATGCCCGTCGACCGCCTGCCGGCGGCGTCGTGGACCACGTCGCTCGGTCTCGGCTTCGTGTCGGCCGTGTTCGACAACATCCCGCTCACGAAGCTCGCGCTCGAGCAGGGCGGCTACGACTGGGGCGTGCTCGCGTACGCCGTCGGGTTCGGCGGGTCGATGATCTGGTTCGGATCCTCCGCGGGCGTGGCGATCACGAACCTGTTTCCGGAGGCGCGCTCCGTGGGTGCGTGGCTGCGCGGCGGCTGGCACGTCGCGCTCGCTTACGTCGCGGGGTTCGCGGCCCTGCTGCTCGTGCTGGGGTGGCACCCGCATGCGCCGCATCAGACCGAGGCAGGCGCCGGGCGCCCGGCCGTGCAGCAGGCGACGCCGCGATGATTCGCAACGTGGTCTTCGATGTCGGAGGCGTGCTGCTCGAACTGCGCTACGATCCGTTCATCCGCTACCTCGCGGGGGCCGGCATCGACATGCGCGACCTGCCCGGCTGGCTCACGAAGGTGGACCTTGCGGGGCACGAGCGCGGTGAACTGGCCGGCGAGGAGCTGCTGGCGCGCATCGCGGCGATGGCGAGCCGGCCGCTCGACCTCGCGGACCTGCGCACACGCTGGCTCGACATGTTCGAACGCTCCGAGGAGATGTTCGCGCTCGCGGCCGGGCTCATGCAGGAGTATCGCGTCTACCTGCTGTCGAATGCCGGCGACCTGCACTGGCAGCACTTCGACCGCCTGTACGGCCTCGACTCGCTCGTGCACGGGGCCTGCGCCTCGTTCCGCGTCAAGGCGATCAAGCCCAGTGCCGATATCTACCGCAAGGCGGAAGCGATGTTCGGTCTGGACCCGGCCGCGACGGTGTTCATCGACGACCTGCCACAGAACGTAATCGGCGCCCGCGCCTGCGGCTGGAACGCGATACACCACAACCGGCCCCATGCGACGCGGCTGCAGTTGCGGGCCCTCGGCGTCCGACTGCCGCCGCCGTTCGACCGGGAGTGACGCGGCCGTGCCGTCCGCGATCCCCGTGATTCCGACGACGATCCTGCTGCTGATCGCGTCCAACGTCTTCATGACGTTCGCGTGGTATGCGCACCTGAAGAACCTGAGCGGTCGCGCCTGGTACGTCGCGGCGCTCGTGAGCTGGGGCATCGCGCTGTTCGAGTACCTGCTGCAGGTGCCGGCAAACCGCATCGGCCACACGGCGCTCACGCTGCCGCAGCTCAAGATCCTGCAGGAAGTGATCTCGCTGTCGGTGTTCGTGCCGTTCATGCTCTATTACATGCGGCAGCCCCTCAAGCTCGACTACCTCTGGGCGTCGCTCTGCATGCTGGGCGCCGTGTATTTCATGTTCCGCAGGTGAGCGCACCATTGAACACAGCGCCGACGGCGATCCATCGACGCGTCGCGGCTTGTCGCGCCGGCAGCGAACCGACCGTCGTCGCGCGTACATCGTCCGGGTGGGCCGTGCTCGGCGACCCGCAGGTGCTGCGCGGCTATTGCCTGCTGCTGCCGGACCCGGTCGTGCCGCACCTGAACGCACTGGCGCCGCCGGCGCAGCGGGCGTTCCTCGCGGACATGGCACGACTGGGCGACGCCGTGTACCGCGTCACGGGCGCCGTGCGCATCAACTATGCCCTGTTCGGCAACGTCGAGCCGGCGCTGCACGCGCACGTGTTCCCGCGGTACCCCGACGAGCCGCCGCAGCTCGCCACCGCGAATCCCTGGGGTTACGACTGGAACGCGGCGCCGCGATTCGATGCGGCGCGCGACCGCGAGATCATGGAAAGACTCCGCGCGGCGCTGTCAGCGACCGGCGGTTGAACTCGCCGGCGCCGACGTGCCGGCAGGCGCCCCGCGCCGCTCGGCGACAGTCTCACTCATGGAACGATACGCAGCACGCCGCCGTCGCCGGGCGAGAAGGAGATGCCCCAGTTGGACGTGTAGAGCGCGCCGTCCGGACCTTTCACCAACCCGTTCGGCAGGCTCGCGAACCCGGTCAGCACCTGGGTACGCAGGCCCGTCCTGGGATCGAACGTGACGAGGTTCGCCGTCCCGGGCGTCCACGGGTTGTCGAGGGGGAAGATTTCGACGCCATAGAGCTGGGCGCCATGCCACGCCAGGCCGACGATGGGATTGAGCGATTCGAAAGGCAGCCAGTAGTGGCTGAAGTCCCTGTCGAACACCGCGAGTTCCGACGGTCCCCCGTCCTCGCCGAACGTGCCGACCTGGAAACTCTTGCCACGCCGGGTCATTACGATCGGATTGTGTTCCGCGTCGTCGACCGACAGGTCGTACAGCTTCTCGATCGAGCCGTTCGACGGATCGACGCGCAACAGGAAGCCACGGTTGGTCTCGACCACGTAGAGGTACTTGCCGACCGCGATCATCGAGTGGAACACGCCGCCGGGCTCCTGGTCGGTCGTCGCCGGGTCGGTGTCCTTGATGAAGTGCGGCGGATTGTCCCTGTGCCACGCGTTGAGATTGGCGACGATGCTGGTCGAGCCATCGGCGTGGACCCGCAGGATCGCGGGCAGGTCGTCGGGCAGCCCGTGTGAGCAGCCTCCTATTTCGATCAGCACGTACAGCGTACCGCCGACGAACGCGACGTCGGTCGGTCCGAAGTTGCCGCCGGTGACATCGGTCGCGCTTGGCAGGTTGTCGGCGACCGTCTGCTTCGTGCCATCGGCGAGCACGCGAGTCACGCGGCCGCTGTAGCCGGCCGTGTAGGGGCTGTAGATATTGAAGTCGACCGGGCAGTCGGGGCTTCCCGTCGCCGTCATCGGGCCGCCGGTGCCGGCCTCCGCCACATAGAGGTTGCCATCGGGGCCGAACGTCAGGCCGCGCGGGCTGGTCAAGCCCGTGGCGTACGTCGTCACGGAGGGCCCGGAGGGATCCGCGTGGAGCACGCTGGAACTCACGAACACGAACCCGGTGAGCACGGTTGCGAGCGTGAAGGCGGTGCGGTTCATGGCTCTATCGCTCCCTGTTTGTTCGCCGCTAGTCCGTTTCTCTTGCTTGAGTCGGTTTCTCTCATCTGACTGGACGCAATCCGGGGGCGAAACCCGACATTCGACCGGGTTAGAATTTGCGCGCGCGTACGGAGCCCCCAGAGGCGCCGATGACGGAGATCACCCAGTTGCTACAGAAGGCCCAGGCCGGCGACGCGAGCGCCCGCGAGGCGCTGTTTGCCGCGGCCTATCCGGTCCTGGAGAGGCTGGCCCGGGCGCGGCTGCGCGATGGCGGGCGGAGCACCCTTCTGGACACGCGCGGCCTGGTGCACGAGTCGTACCTCCGCTACGTGCGGGGCGGCGCGCTGCGTGCCGAGGACCGGCGCGCGTTCTTCGCGTTTGCGTCCCAGGTGATGCGCTCGGTGATCGTCTCCACCGCGCGCGAACGTGCCGCGGAGAAGCGTGGTGCTGGACGGCGGCCCCTGACGCTGTCGACGGACGTGGCGGAACGGCTGCCGGCGGGTGAGGACGAGATCCTGCGCGTGCACGATGCGCTCGAGTCGCTGGCAGAGGTCGATGCGCGCCTCGCCCAGGTGGTGCAGATGCGCTACTTCGGCGGCTACAGCGAGCAGGAGATCGCCGAGACACTGGACGTCACCGAACGCACTGTGCAGCGGCTGTGGCACAAGGCCAGGGTGATGCTGCGGGCGGCAATGCAGTAGGGCCGGCGCCGCATGAGCCTGACGAACCGGGAGTTGGCGCGCCTCGGGGAGTTGCTGGACGAGGCCTTGCCGTTGACGCCAGAGGAGCGGTGGGCCTGGCTCGACTCGCTGTCGAGCGGGGACCAGCCGCTGGTGCGGACGCTGCGCGATGAGCTGCTCGCCGAGGAAACGGGAGCGGGCGGGCCGCTGGACCGTCCACCGCGCATCGACACAGGCAGCGCCGAGGAAGGAGCAGTGGCCGGCCGCCATGCGGGCGAGCGACTCGGCGCCTACGAGCTGCTGCGGCCACTGGGGTCCGGCGGCATGGCGGACGTCTGGCTCGCCTGCCGCACCGACGGCGCGTTCGAGCGCCAGGTGGCACTGAAGATCCCCCGCGTGCAAAGCCGGCCCGTGGAGATGACGGCGCGCTTCGCGCTCGAATGCAACATCCTCGCCAAGTTGGAGTATCCGGGGATCGCTCGCCTGTACGACGCCGGCGTGGATGCCAGCGGCGTGCCCTACATCGCGATGGAGTACGTGCGGGGCGAGCCGCTGGTGGCGTGGTGCGACGCGCGCGGGCTCGACAAAGCGGCGCGCATCCAGGTGTTCCTGCAGGTGCTGGACGTGGTGGCCTACGCGCACGGGCGGCACGTGATCCACCGCGACCTCAAACCCTCGAACATCCTGGTGACCGGGCAAGGCGAGGTGCGGCTGCTGGATTTCGGCATGGCGCGGCTGCTGCAGCCGGAGACGGACGCCGCGTTGCTGACGCGCGTCTACGGCCTCGCCCTGACACCGGAGTACGCGAGCCCGGAAATGCTGCGGGGCGAGTCCATCGACTCGCGCAGCGACATTTACTCGCTTGGGGTCGTGTTGCACGAACTGCTGACGGGTGCGCGCCCCGTCCAGCCCACACGCCCGGCGACCGGCGACACCACACGACTGCATGGCGCATTGCGCGATGTCGTTTCGAAGGCGCTGCAGCCGGACCCGGGCGACCGCTATCCGGACGCCGCGAGTTTTGCCGCGACGCTGCGGCCGTTCGCCGACGGGAGAGCACACGAGCTGTCCGGGCGGCTGAAGACCCGCTCTCTGTCGGTTGGCGGCCTCGCGGCGCTGGCGGCACTCGTCGGAATGGCGGCGCTGCTCACCTGGACCCAGCGGCAGCGTGGCCAGGAGCGCTGGGCGCGCGAGGACGCGTTGCCGCGACTGCAGGCGCTGATCGCCGCCGACGACTACGCGGCCGCCTTCGATCTCGCCCGCGAAATCGAACGCGTCACGCCGCGTGACCCGGTGCTGCGCGAGCTCGAGCCGTCGTTTTCCGCGAAGGTCAGGCTCGATACCGCGCCGGGCGGGGCGAAGGTGTTCTACCGGCCCTACGCCGGCGGGGACAAAGACTGGCGGCTCATCGGCGAGACGCCGCTGGAGGAGGTCGCCGTGCCCATCGGTGTCGGGCTCTGGCGCATCGAGAAGGAAGGCCACGACACCGCGCTGCTGGCGCTGCGAAATCCCGGGGTGCAGCTCGGCAACGCCCCCGACGCCGACGTGCAGCAACTCATGGAGGGCGTCGACCTTGCGATCCCGCTCGCCCACGCGGCGACGTCGCCGGACGGCATGGTGCTCGTGCCGGCGATTCCAGCGCTGATCCCCGGCGGCGACCTCGTCGAAGTGCCCGCGTTCTTCATCGATCGCTTCGAGGTCCGCAATCAGGATTTCAAGGAATTCGTCGATGCTCGCGGATACACCGAGTCCGGCCATTGGCGGGATCTGCCGTTCGACGGCGGCGACTGGCAGACCGCCGTCGCCACGTTCGTCGACCTGACCGGCCGCCCCGGGCCGTCGACGTGGCGTGCGGGCACCCATCCGGATGGCACGGCCGACTACCCCGTGACCGGGATCAGCTGGTACGAGGCGGCGGCGTACTGTCGTTTCCGCGGCAAGGAGTTGCCGACGGCTTATCACTGGTACCGGGCCGCCGGATCGATCATCGAGTCCTGGGAATCGGTTTCATCGGCGATCGTGCACGGCAGCAATTTCGGTGGTCGGGAACTCGCGCCCGTCGGCCGGTTCGGCAGCGTCGGGCCGCACGGCACGTACGACATGGCCGGCAACGCGCGCGAATGGCTGTGGACGCAGGGTTCCGTGGGCCGCTGGGTCGCGGGCGGCGCCTTCGACGAGCCGCGGTACGTGTACCTGCAGCCCGGCGAGGCGCCGCCGGTCGACCGATCCGCCGCCAACGGATTCCGCTGCATGCAGCCGGCGCAGGCGGGGCCGGCGAACGAAGACCTGCGTCGCCCCGTCGTCGCGCAGGCGGTGGACTATGCGGCCATGGAGCCGGTTGGCGATGCCGCGTACGCGGTTCTCGCGCAACAACTCGACTACCGGGCGACGGCGATGGTGCCGCGCGTCGGGACAGCCGATTCGTCGCATCCTGCGTGGACGGTCGACCGGATCACGCTGCCGACCGGCTACGACAATACGTCGTTTGCGGTGCAGCTCTTCCTGCCGACGGACCGCCGCTCGCCGTCCGGAGTCATCTTCTACCTGCCGCATGTGGGAGAGTTCACGGCGTCGGTCACGACCGAGCGGTTCGATCCGGCGACGGGCGGCGTTCCGCTCGACTTCCTGCCGAAGTCGGGCTGGGCGCTGGCCGTGGTGGCTTTCGACGGCGCCTTCGAACGTCAGTGGTCGGCCGAGCGCATGCAGTCGATGAATTCGGCTGACCGATTCCGGCTGCGACTGCGCCATTGGCGCGAAGAACTGGGGCGGACGATCGATTACCTGACGACGCGCGAAGACATCGACGCCCGCAGGCTCGGCTGGTTCGGCATCAGTTACGGCGCGTCTGTGATGCTGCCACTCCTCGCGGTCGAGAAGCGCATTGGTGCGGCCGTGCTTTACGGCGGCGGGGTGGGTCTGCGCAGTGACTTGCCCGCCAGCGAGCAAGCGTACAACTACGTGCCGCGCGTGACCCAGCCGGTGCTGATGCTGAGTGGCCGCTGGGACATCGATGCCACGCCCGACGCGCAGCAGCGGCTGTTCGAGCTGCTGGGCTCGCCCGCGCACCAGAAGAAGCACGCGCTGTTCGAGGCCGGCCACGGCAACCTGCCGCGATTCCAGGTCGAGCAGGAGACACTGGAGTGGTTTGATCGGCACCTCGTCACCCTCGCGCAAGCTGACGCAGCCGTCGACGAAGGCGCGTAACCCTCGCCCCACGATGAACCACCCGTGCCGCGGGTCGGGGATGCCGGGTCAGTACGCGGCCAGGATCTGGCCGCTGCGCGGCGTGACGCCGGCGCCGCCGCTGCCGGCGAACGTGACCGGCAGCGACTCGCTGCGCAGCCCGACGTTGCGCAGCACGACGAAGTGCAGGTGCGGCCCGCTGCTGAACCCTGTGTTGCCGGAATTGGCGATGTATTCGCCGCGCGCGACGCGCTGGCCGGGGCGCACGCGCACGGTGTCCATCTGCAGGTGCGCGTAGATCGCGTAGGTGCCGTCGTCGTGCAGGATCTGCACGAAATTGGCCTCGCCCATCGTGGCCAGCTGCAGGCCGCTGCGGAAGTGATTGCGTGCGACGTCGATCACCAGCCCCTCGCGCGCCGCGTGCACGGCCGTGCCGATCGGCATGGCGATGTCGATCGCGTTGCGGCTCGCGGCGTCCGTGTGGGTGACGGCGTCCGGCGGCGCCTGCGTGACCCGGAAGCGTTGCGCCAGCGCGAACGGTGCGCGGTAGGGCATCGGCGGCCGGTGCGCGACGTTGGGCTCGCCGACGACGTAGCCGTACTCGTAGCGGACCTCGGACGGGCCGTCGTCGGCCGGCACGTCGAGCAGCGGCATTTCCGATTCGGCGGCGACGACCTGGCGGCCGGACAGCAGGCCCGCGACGGTTTCCGCCTTCACTGCGAACTCGACCGTGCACTTGCAGGGATTCACCGCCACCAGCGCAATGCCCTGCGCGGTCGACCGCGGCACGACCACCATCCGCGGCGCGGCGCCCCCGAGCGCGCCGAGGGCGACGCTCTCGGCCTGGCCGCGTACGGGCGGCCGATCCGTGTACACCCACTGTCCCCGCTCGTCCTTGTAGCGGTACGCCGCCGCAACCGCGCCGGCGGCCGCGACGAACACCGCGACGAGTGCGACGCAGACGGGCAGCACAAGGGGTCGTCGTCGCCGGAGCGTGGCGGGCGTGGGCATGCCGTCAAGCGTAGCGCGCGTTGGCCGGAAGAAAAGGCGGGTACGTGGGCGAAACGCCAGAAAACCCGTAGGAGCCCTCACCCGCGCGTTGCGCGACCTCTCCCGCCGCCGCGAGAGAGGTGAGAAGCCCGGAACGGATGAGGCCCTCACCCGCGCGTTGCGCGACCTCTCCCGCCGCCGCGGGAGAGGTGAGAGGCTTCGCTACGGTTTCAGGCGGCGGATCAGCTCGCCGAGCGACTGCACGGGCGCCGAACAGGTCATGCCACGACAGACGTATGCGACGGTGCCCTGCATCGGCTTCTTGGCCGCCAGCGCCTGCGGCAGGCCGCGGGCAGTCGAGGGCACCCCGATGATCATGCGGTGCGGGTCGAAAAGCCTGTCGAGTTCGCCGGTCCACGCTGCGAGATCCGCCTCGGGTCCGCGCAGCACGACGATCGTCGGCGGCTCCGTGTATTCGTCCAGTGCCATGAGCAGGCTGCCGTGTCCGTGCGGGTAGCGCTCGATCGCGGCGCGCGCGGACCGCAACGTCGCCCCCGCCGCGTCGATGTAGCGAGTTTCGCCGAGCAGGTACCCTAGACGCACGAGCAGGCGCGCCGCGAGGCCGTTGCCCGCGGGCGTTGCGTCGTCCGAGTACGTTTTCGGCCGCACGATCAGTGTCTCGGCGTCGTCCGCCGTGAAGAAAAAGCCACCGGCCGCCGGGTCCGTGAAGTGCTCGAGCATGACCTCCGCCAGCTCGATCGCCCACTCGAACGCCGTGGGCTCCCA
>DASSJN010000095.1:0-11436 GCA_035691185.1 Steroidobacteraceae bacterium | reverse complement strand
ACGACCAGGCGCACCCAGCCCACGTCGTTGCGCTCGCCGCGCCAGGTGTAGCCCTGGATGCGCATGCGGTACTCGCCGGGCCCGAAGGCCGAGCTGTTGATCGAGAGTCGGAGGTCACGATTGGAGTCAGGCGCCAGGCGCTCGATGACCATCACGCGGCCGTGATCGACCTTGTCGACGACCAGCGCGAACGTCCGGTACTGCGTGTAGCCCACCGGAAAGTGCAGCTCGAGCAACTGCGGTGGCTGCGGCCAGGCGATCGTCGAATCCGCGCTCGCCGACCAGCTCCCCGGGTTCGGCGCGATGCGCAACGTCCGCTCGCTGTTGACCGCGCGCAGGGTCAGGGTCGCGGCACGTTCCTCGGCCGCTGCTGCCGCCTCGCGATCCCGCGCGCCGTTCCGCAGCGCGACGCCCGTCACGACGAGCAGCAAGGCGCAGGCGAGCGCGAGGCCGAGCACCGCGCCGGTCGACCGCCACCACGGTGTGTCGGGGGGATCCATGCCGGGCGGCGATGCATCCGGATCCAGCGCCGCCGCCGGCGCATGCGAGGAGGGCGGCGGCAGTTCGAGCTCGGCCTGGACGAGGAACCTGCGCCACCGGGGTGGCGGTTTGCGGGTCTTGGTTTTCGGTGTCCGGGTGGTCTTGCCGCTCGCGCTCATCCGCTGGTTGCCTTCAGCCTGCGTGTGGGTTTCGCCCTGTTCTCGAACTCGAACGGATCCGGTTCGCCGGCGAACAGACGGGCCGACGCCCGCAGTTCACGCGCCCGGATCGTCTCCACGAACTCCTGCGCGCCGTGCATCGCCTCGAAGGCGAGCAGGCCGCGCTCGAGGAATTCCTGCAGCAGTCCGAATCCTGCCGCGTGCGCGGGTGCGCGCGCCAGCCTGACGAGCGCGCGAACCATCGGTCTTCGCACCACGCCGTCGAGATAGGTGCCGACCTCGGACGTCAATTCTATCTGACGACGGCGATCCGCTGCGCGACCCGCGGCACGATATGCCTCCGCGTATCGCGGCACCGTGATCGGCGCGTCGGGCAGTGCGCGCGCGAGGTCCGCGTCGAGCTCCTGCGACAGGGTCTCGAGCTCGATGGCGAGACACAGGGCCTCGAGCCCCTCGCGCGGCAGCAGGCGCTCCATCGCCGTCTGGACCTTCATCAGGTCCGTATCGCGCCGTTTCGCGTCGCCGCCGCTGTAGAGCTCGTTGAAGAAGAACTCGATGGCGAGCCGGTACCGCGGGCTCGCGTGCAGGTCGGCGTGCGAGCGCAACAGCCGCTTCGACTGCCATTTCTGCAGTCGCCGCAGCTGCCGGGCCAGCCTCGGGTCTGCGGTGAAGACGTCACGCAGCGCGGCGTTACGCTCCAGCAGGCGACCGAGGTGCCCGCGCTGCGACGGCGGTGCGCCGATCTCGATCCCCAGCAGCTTCAAACGCCGGCCCCGTCCAGTGGCATTGCCTGCTCGAGCCGATCGAGGGCGGCGTGCAGCGGACCGACCAGCGGCAACTGTCGACGCTTGCGGGCGTCGACCGCCCGGGCAAAGGTCCGCGAGCGGTCGTGCAGTACGTCGAGACGCAGCCGCACGTCGTGCCTCTGCAGCATCTTCTGGAGTGCCGCGGCGTGCCGACGCAGATCGTGACGCGTCCGCTGGTACGCGTGCTCGGCGAGGTCCGCGCGGTCCGCATACCGAAACACGTTCTGGAAGAACAGACTCGCGTCGCCGCGGTCCGGCTCGAACAGCAGCACGTCGGCGCGCGGGTATCGTCGCCGGTAGTCCCGCATGCCGACGCGCATGCGCGACTGGATCAGCGACCGGAATGTCTGGCTCAGCACCGTCGGCAGGCCGCCGGTCGTCAACTCGTGCTCCGGCGGCGGATAGCCGTCGGGCGGCCGCGACGCACTCGATGCGTCGAACGCGACCAGCGGATTGACGCAGATGACGAAGTCGGCGCCGGCTTCGAGCAGCACGGAGGCGTGCATGGTCTTGACCAGGGCGCCGTCGGCGTAGACGCGGCCGTCGATGGTGACGGGCGGGTACAGGCCGGGAAGCGCCGTGCTCGCCTGGATCGCGCGTGATATCGGCACGTGGTCGAAGCCGGGTTCGCCGAATCGCACCGGATGGCCCGTGTTCAGCTCGGTCGCCATGACGTAGAGGCGTGGCACGAGCTGGCGGAAATCGTTGGTGCGGCCACCCTGCGAGAACAGTTCCGCCAGCAGGCGCTCGAGCGGCCGGTTGTCGCAGATGCCGGTCGGCAGCAGCCGGCCGAGCGGATCGATGATCTCGGCCCAGTCGCGCCCGGGGTCCTTGAGATACTCGAGCGCGATGTCGGCCACCAGGCCGGGCGCGCCCGCGATGCGTCGCAGGTATTCGCCCACCGCCGGCACCAGGAACCATGCCGGGGAGAACTTGAGTTCGCTCGACTCGTTGTGGATGAACACGAGCCCCATGTCGGCCGTGTCGAAGCCGTTGGCGAGCCCGGCCGCGATCATCGCACCGGAACTGACGCCGACGTACATCTCGAGTTCGGTCAGGCCGAAACCGTCGAGCGCTTCCTCGATCGCATGCAGGCAGCCGACCTCGTAGAACGCGCCGAGCGGCCCGCCACCCGCGAGGGCGAGGCCGAACCGACGATGGCTGGGTCCGGGTCTACGCGCGGTGGCGGGTTGCAGGTCGAGCATGGCCGCACCTCCGTGGACCCCGTCCGTACCGGGTCGTCACTTCGCGGCCGGCGTCGAGGCGACGCTCTTGCGCGCACGCTTGCCGGCACGCCGCCCGGCGCCCGCCACCTTGCGCACGCGCCCACGCGCATCGATGCGCTTGACGTTCTCGTTGAGCTCGGCGACACGCCTGGTCAGCACGCGGATTTCCTCGGCGGTGGGCACGCCGAGCTGGTGCATCGCGCGCTGCACGCGGCTCTGGAACAGGCTCTCGAGGTTGTCCCAGGTGTCCTGAGCCTGGTCGCGGGCGCCGCCGACGCGTGTCTGCAGCGTTTCCTGCGCGCTCTCGAAGGCGTCGCGCACCATGCGCTGCGCCGTCGAGCGCGACTGGTTCAGCAGCCGCAGTCCCTCGAGCACCGCGTCCGTGAACGCCGACGGGCCGTCCTTCTGGGCGCGTGCGATGGACCCCATGCCCGCCAGCCAGATCTGCTGCACGTTCTGCAACAGTTGCGCCTGCGCGGACTGCGCCTCGTCCGCGGCGCGACGCGGGCGTGCGCGGGGCGGTACCCTGGAACTCGTGCGTCCACCCGCTCGCTTCCGGGCACGCTGTCGATCGCTGCTGGTGTCGCGGTTCGCCATGGCAGGTCTCCCGGTGCATCGGCCGTGCACGTATTCTGCGCGATGCTAGGGCCTTGCTGCAGTGTGTCAATCCGATAGGAACCTCTCCCTTACGTACTTCCCGCAGGTCGATCCGTCTGACGACGCGCGTCGGTACGCGTCTTGCGTCGCGGTCGTGGGCCCTGGCGCTCGCGCAGCGCGAGCAACCCGACCGTCGCGCCGAGCAGCAGTCGCTCGAACTCCGCCACGAAGCGATCGACGACCTTTTCCGGCCCGGGCAGCAGGTTGCGATCGGCAATGATTCCAAAGAACACCTTGCCCGCGTACGACAGGATGCTGATGCCGATGCCCATCGAGCCGCTCTGCGGCACCCAGAAGTACATCTCGCTGATGCGTTGGCCGCAAAGAAAGAGCGGCGCCTGCGGCCCCGGCACGTTGGACGCGACCAGCGTGCCCTTGCGGCTGAACAGCTCGATCGCCGGCGCCTGCAGTGCCGACGGCATCATGCCCATCATGCCGAGCACCATCAGCGACATCGGCGGCTGCAGCGAGCCCTTGAGCGCCCGCATCGTGTCGTGCATGCGGAACACGCGTTGCAGCGGGTTGCGCGTGCCGACCGGCAGGTCGACGAAGACGAGTCCGAACTTGTTGCCGAGCGCCATCGGCTCCTCGGCCGCGCGCAGGTTGACCGGCACGGAAGCCCGCAGCACGAGCTCCGTTGTGTCGAATCCGTGCGTCTCGCGCAGGTGCGCGCCGAGCGCCCCGGCCACGGTCGCCATCAGCACGTCGTTGATCGTGCAGCCGAGCGCCTTGCCGACGATCCTGACGTCCGCCAGCTCGAGCGGCGCGGACCACGCCACCCGCTTGACGCCGCTCAGCGTGCCGCGCAGCGGAGTGGCGGGGTCGTCGGGCAGTGCGAGGACGCGCGCGAACTCGGCGACCATGCCGCTCGCCTGCACCGCGAGGTTCGCTGCGTTGTCGGGGTGGAACAGCTGATGCACGCCCGACTCCAGCAGCCGCGCGCCTTCGGCCAGGGCGCTCTCCAGGATGTCGCCGGCAGGTTGCGAGAGATGGTCCAGCCAGTTGACGAGCGGCCGCATGGCCGCACCACGCCCCCCGGCCGCAGGGCGGCGCGCGCCACGGGAGACTGCCGCTTGCGAGGCCGCGAGAGCGGGGCCCGAGTCCTGTTCGGTCAGCGACAGCAGCACGCGGACCATCGCCATGCCGTCGGCGTAACAGTGGTGCACGCGCAGCACCCAGGCGCTGCCGCTGCCGTAGCGCTCGACGAAGTGGACCTGCCACTGCGGACGTTCCGGGTCGAGCCGCTCGCTCGCGAGCCGCGCGGCCAGGGCCTGCAGCTCGGCCTGTCCGGCCGGCTCCGGCAGCCGCGTCATGACGAAGTGCTCGTCGAGGTCGAAATCCGCGTGCTCGTGCCAGGAGGCGCCGAGCGCATCCGGCACCGGCCGTCGCAGGAACCGCGGGAAGCAGAGCAGGCGCGTCGCGATGACCTGGCGCAGGTCGGCCGCGCGGACGGGCGTCGCAGTCGCCATGACGCTCACGATCATCATGGCGTTGCCGGCGCCGTCCATGCGCAGCCAGGCGGTGTCGACGGCGGACATCCGCTCGTGGCGTTCGGGCGCCATACCGCGCCGCCGCCGCTCATTGCTGGCCATCGAAGCCCCCAAACGTCCGTCGTCCACCGACGCGTCGACTCCCTACCTCGCATCTTAGCGGGTGCGGGGGCTCGCTCACGTTGACGCGATTACCTACGACCCCTAACGTAACCCGCAAAGAACCGGGGAGTGCTCCATGACCTATTTCGTGACCGGCGCGACCGGCTTCATCGGCCGTTTCCTGGTGCAGGCGCTCCTGCAGCACGGCAAGGGCACGGTCTACGTGCTCGTGCGGCCCCGATCCGTCGGCAAGCTCGACGACCTGCGACCGTTCTGGGGCAAGGGAAGCGTCCGCCGCGTTGTGCCGATCAAGGGCGACCTCGGCCAGCCCAGGCTCGGCGTGTCCAGGGGCGACCTCGCCAGGCTCAAGGGCAAGGTCAGGCACTTCTATCACCTCGGTGCGGTCTACGACCTCGAGGCCAGCGCCGAGGAAATGCACAAGGCGAACATCGTCGGCACCGAAGGCGCGCTCGCCCTCGCGGATGCGATCGGGGCGGGGTGTTTCCACCACGTCAGTTCGATCGCCGCCGCCGGCCTGTACCGCGGCACGTTCAGCGAGGACATGTTCGAGGAGGCCGAGGAGCTCGACCATCCCTACCACCGCACCAAGCACGACTCGGAGGCGCTCGTGCGGGCGAACGGCAAGGTGCCCTTCCGCGTGTATCGGCCGGGCATCGTGCTCGGGCACTCGCAGACGGGCGTCATCGACAAGATCGACGGGCCGTACTACTTCTTCAAGGCCATGCAGCGCCTGCGCGAGTCGTGGCCGCGCTGGATGCCGCTCGTCGGCGTCGAAGGCGGGTACGTCAATGCCGTGCCGGTCGATTTCGTCGTCGATGCGCTGGTGCACCTCTCGCACCTGCCGAAGCAGGACGGCGAGTGCTTCCACCTGACCGACCCGAAGACGCGCCGGATGGGCGAAGTCCTCAATGTCTTCGCGCGCGCCGCGCACGCGCCCGAGATGGCGTTCCGCGTCGACCCGAAGGTCTTCGCGATGGTGCCCGAGGGGATTGCGCAGTCGATCGAGCGCAGCAAGCCGATCCAGAACGTCGCGAACCAGCTGCTGCGCGACCTGCAGGTGCCGCGCTCGGTGCTGCAGTTCATCAACTACCCGACGCGCTTCGACTCGACCGCGACGCACAGGCTGCTCGAGAAGGCGAAGATCCGCGTGCCGCCGCTCGAGGACTACGCCTGGCGGCTGTGGGACTACTGGGAGCGCCACCTCGATCCCGACCTCTCGATCGACCGCAGCCTCAAGGGCGCGGTCAAGGGCAAGGTCGTCGTGATCACGGGCGGGTCGTCGGGCATCGGCGAGGCCGCCGCGGTACGCATCGCGGAGGCCGGGGGCAAGGTCGTGATCGTCGCGCGCGACGAGGACAAGCTCGCCGAGGTCCGGCAGCGGATCGTCGATGCCGGCGGCTTCGCGAGGACCTACTCCTGCGACATCACGGAATACGAGGCGAACGACAAGCTGGCGCGGGACATCCTCAAGGAATTCGGCCAGGTCGACGTGCTGATCAACAACGCGGGCCGGTCGATCCGCCGCTCGCTGGCACTGTCCTACGACCGGTTCCACGACTTCGAACGCACGATGCAGCTCAATTATTTCGCGTGCGTGCGGCTG
This sequence comes from Steroidobacteraceae bacterium, assembly GCA_035691185.1. Lineage (GTDB taxonomy): Bacteria > Pseudomonadota > Gammaproteobacteria > Steroidobacterales > Steroidobacteraceae > RPQJ01. Next base: position 4,872 of record DASSJN010000095.1, on the reverse strand, counting down.
ACGATGAACCTGCTCCCGTCGATGACCGCGCGCAAGCAGGGGCACGTCATCAACGTGTCGTCGATCGGCGTGCTGACCAACGCGCCGCGCTTTTCGGCCTACGTGGCCTCCAAGGCCGCGATGGAGTCGTTCGCCCGCTGCGCCGCCTCCGAGTTCCACGACGAGGGCGTGCACTTCACGATCATCAACATGCCGCTCGTACGCACGCCGATGATCGCACCGACCAAGATCTACGAAGACATGCCGACGATCATTTCGTCGGACGAAGCCGCCGACATGATCGCCGACGCCATCATCCGCAAGCCGCAGCGCATCGCGACGCGGCTCGGCGTCATGGCCGAGATCATGCACCTCGTGATGCCGAAGTTCTCCGAGGTGGTCATGAACTCCGCCTATCGCATGTTCCCCGACTCGGCCGCGGCGCAGGGCAAGCGCGAGGGTGAGGAACCGCGGCCGCCGACCCGGGAAGCGATGATCTTTGCTTCCCTGATGCGCGGTATCCACTGGTAGCGAGCCGCCCCGCGCGACACGGCGCCCATCTGCTGCGCGCTGCGCTTGCGCGAGCCGTGGGGTCTGGCCTGCAATCCGCGACCCGGCCGCGTTCCGGCAGATCGCCGCTGGGCCGGCGAACCGCTCATAAATGGTTCAAACTGGGGGTTAGTCGGCTGTTCGCGCCGGGCATTGGCGCCGATACTCGCCGCCTGTCAGCGTCGACCGCGCGACGATCGCATCGGCCAGGGAAGCGTGGTCCACGGCAACGAGTCAAGGAAGGTCTACATGAAGCTGACGATAGTGCTCGCACTGCTGCTGGTCGCGGCGGTCGTGTTCACGATCAATGCCCGCACCAGGCGGGCCCGGGAAGCCGCAGCCGCTGCCGCGCTGGCGCGGCAACGCGCGGCGCGGCGTAACCGCGTGCCGGACGTCTCCAACAACCTCAAGGGCGTCACGGCCAGCCAGACCATCGAGCCCTACCCGGCGGCTGCCACGGACGCGCAACGCGACGAACGCGCCGCCTGACGCTCCTGGCGTTCGTCACGTCTCGCTCAGGTGACGCAGCGCTCCGGCCGCGGCTTCCCAATTCTGTCCATCGAACGGCTCGACGACGATCGAGTCCACGGTTGACCTGTCCAGGCACCGTGCGTTGATGCTGTAGCCGTCGGGATTGGAGCGCGGCACGTAGAACGACTTCACCCCGCAGGTGCGGCAGAACAGGTGGCGCGCAACGCCGGTGCCGAACGTGTATTCGCTGAGCGCGTCGCGGCCTCGCAGCAGGCGAAACCGTGTGGCCGGCACGATCAGGTGCCAGAACCCCGACGCGGCGCAGATGGAGCAGTTGCACTCCTGCACGAGCAGGCGGGCAGGCGCGTCGACTTCGAAAGCCACGGCGCCGCAATGGCAGCCGCCGCGGTGAGTCACGAGGGCCGGTGGGCTCATGCGGCCACCTTATACCTCGAACCCGCCGCCGCGGTTCCGACCGCACGAGTCGCGTACTCAGGCACCGCGCAGCACCCGCAGCGCCCCTCGCTCCACGCTGAATTCTGCCGGTGTCATGCCGACGAGTTGCCCGTCGGCCTCGACGGCCGTGGCCGGATCGCTTTCGATGCGGACCCACTGTGCGGTCTCGTGATGCACGAGCGGGTCCCGCAGTACGTTGCCGAAGTACAGCGCCAGCAGCTTCGGCAACGCGCGCAGCAGGCCCAGGTCGTCGACGGTCACGACGTCGAAACGGCCGTCGTCGAGCAGCGCCGGCGGCGCGACGTGCATGCGGTGGCCGCAGTACTGGCCGTTCGCGACAAAAGCCATCAGGAAGCGGCCCTCACGCGGCGAGGCGCCGGCGGCTGCGATCCGGAATCGCGGCGAGCGGTAGCGGCCCAGCTCGCGCAACGCACCGGCCAGGTAGGCGAACCTGGACGGGGTCAGCGGCGGCAGGCGTGAAATGACGTGCGCGTCGAAGCCTGCCCCGGCCACGTTGACGAACCAGCGCGTCTCGTCGCCGCGCGCGGGAAAGCGGATCACGCCCACGTCGTGCGGCGCGGGCGCTGCAGTCGCGATCAATGCGGCAAGGCGATCGGGATCCCGTGGCAGGCGCAGCGACCGCGCCCAGTCGTTGCCGGTGCCGAGGGGCACTGGCGCGAGCGAAGGGACGTCGGCGTTCATGCCATCGCGGCTGCGCGCGCGCATCAAACCATTGAGGACATCGTGCACCGAGCCGTCGCCGCCGGCGACCAGGATACGGTCGATGCCTGCGTGCACGGCCGCCTCCGCGAGTCGCGCACCATCCCCCGCACAGGCCGTGGTGCAGACGTCGAAACTCACGCCCCTGCGCCGCAGCGCGCGTTCGAAGTCGTCCCAGGCGCGTCGGTTGCGCGCGCGGCCGGCGAAGGGGTTGCGGATGACGAGCCAGGGTCCGACCGGCGGCAGGAGCGTCGCTGCGTTTTGGAACGAGGCAGGAGCGAGCTCGACCGGAGACGCCGCGTCGGTCATGGGGCGCGTCAGCGCACCGGGACCTTGCAGTGCGATTCGATGAATTCCTGCTGGGTCTTCAACTGCTCGCGGGTCGGCCGCCGACCCGGCGCGAGCATGTCGGCGAGCCTGGTGCGCGCATCGACGCACGCGCCGCCCTTCGACACGCGGAGCCTGGCAGCCTGCTCTTCCTGCCGTCGGCGCGTCGCGGGGTCCTTGCTGCAGTTGAGGTCGGCCGTCTGCTGGCGTCGTCGGAACTCGGTCGGCTCGACGGGCTGTCCGCTGCGAACCATCCTGTCGATGGCCTCGAGGGCAACGACGCACTCGCGATTCTGCAGTTCCGAAATGACCGCATTGCGACGGGCCACCTGCGCCGCCGACGCTGAGGCCAGCCGGACGTTGCCTTTCGTCGCCGAGGCTGCGCTCGCCCGCGAAGACGACGTCGTCTTGCCGCCGAGCCCGCCGATGGCCAGGCGCTCGAACTTGACGCCGGGTGGGGGGCGGGCCGAGGACAGGTGCGTGACACCGTCCGCGTCCACCCACTTGTAGACCGAGCTTGCAGCGATTGCCGGGAACCCCGCGAGAACGCACGCCAGCACGGCTGCGCCGACGGCAAGACGCCGGACGAGTGGACGGATGCTCGGCACGCAAGGAGCCATGGCGGCACATTCTAGGCGGTGGTGCAGCGCAGCAAAGTGATACGTGTCAAGGTCCGGGCGCATCGGACCCGCGCACGTCAGCCGTAACGCTTCAGAATGCTCGCCAGCCCCGCCGAGCCGGCGTGCATCTTCTCGTACGGCAACTGGTTCAGCGGCACGTCGCTCGTGTTCATCATCTCGTTCATGTCCCGGGAGCCCTGCTCCGCGATGAAGATCAGGCCCGTGACGTGCTCGCCCTGGCGCAGCTTGGTGCGCAGGTACTCGAACGCCTTGCCGCGGTGCGTGGGATCGTAGTCCTTGTCGAGCTTGCGCAGCAGGATCTGGCTGCCGTCGTGCATCTGCACCGGCAGCGCCTCGCCCTCGGCGTAGGTCGCGGTGATCTCCTGGCGCGACGGGATGTAATCCGCGTGCACCGCCTCGTGGTAGTGCTCGCGCGCGAACTCGTAACTCTTGGTCGAGCCGACGTGGTCGTTGAACGTCACGCACGGCGAGATGACGTCGATCAGCGCGAACCCGCGGTGCCGCAGGCCCGCCTTGATCAACGGCACGAGCTGCTCCTTGTCGCCGGAGAAACTGCGGGCGATGAAGCTGCCGCCGAGGCTCAGCGCGGCGAGGCAAGGGTCGACCGGCGCCTGGAAATTCTCCTCACCCTTCTTCGACTTCGTGCCGATGTCGGCCGACGCCGAGAACTGGCCCTTGGTCAGGCCGTACACGCCGTTGTTCTCGCAGATGTAGAGCATGTTCACGTTGCGGCGGATCGCGTGCGCGAACTGGCCGAAGCCGATCGAGAGCGAGTCGCCGTCGCCCGAGATGCCGATGTAGTGCAGTTCGCGGTTCGCGGCGTTCGCGCCGGCGGCGATCGACGGCATGCGGCCGTGCACGGCATTGAAGCCGTGCGCCCCGCTCGCGAAGTAGGCGGTCGTCTTCGACGAGCAGCCGATGCCGGACAGCTTCGCGAGCTGCTCGGGCCGGATGCTCAGTTCCCAGATGGCCTGGATGATCGCGGAGGTGACCGAGTCGTGACCGCACCCTGCGCACAGCGTGGACATCGCGCCCTCGTAGTCGCGACGCGTCAGGCCCAGCTCGTTCTTGGGCAGATCGGGATGGCGGACCTTGGGTTTGTTGATGAAGCTCATGGGAAGTAGCGGCCAGTGTCTAGTGTCTAGTGTTCAGTCGGAACGCAGCGTCGAGCGCCGTGTCCAGGATCAGCCACGCCATGAAGCCTCTGACTAACCGCTGGACACTGAACACTAGACACTGCCCGGGCTCAGGTGGCCAAGGCCACCTGAGCCCGGCGCGCATCGCCCAGTTCGGCCAGCACGGCCTCGACGATCTCCTTCGAGGTCATCGGCAGCCCGCTGTAGTGCAGGATCGAGTGCAGCTTCGACTTCGGCACGTCGGTCTCGAGCGTCAGCAGCGAGCGCAGCTGCGCGTCGCGGTTCTGCTCGACGACGAAGATCTTCTCGTGCGCCGCCATGAAGGCCTCGACCTCCTTCGTGAACGGGAAGGCCTTGATGCGCATGTAGTCGATCGGGATGCCGCGCTTGGCCAGGATGTCGCGAGCCTCGTTGACGGCGCCGCGACTGCTGCCGATCGCCACCAGGCCGATGCTGCTCGTGCCGGTCGCCTCGATCACGGGCGGCGGCACGAGCGCCCTCGCCCGCTTGAACTTGCGCGCGAGGCGGTCCAGCACCACCTGGTATTCCGTGGAATCCTCGGTGTACCCGCCGTACTGGTTGTGGCCGGAGCC
>DASSJN010000094.1:0-19427 GCA_035691185.1 Steroidobacteraceae bacterium | reverse complement strand
CGCCGTGCCGAGCGTCACCAGCGCGAGGCTGCCCACGAGCGTGCGCGACGACGCCGGCGTCAGCGAGCAGTTCGGCGCCAACTCGATGCGGTGCTGGAAGGCGATGGGGCCTGCTTCGACCGTGGAGACGACCATGTCTGCGGGGCGGGCGGCACGTGAAACCGTGGGGCGCGTCAATGTACGCGCGGGCAACCGCTAGAGACAACGCGCACGGGACCGGCGTCCAGACCGCGCCGGCGCTCGGCTCACGCAGCGCCGAGCGCCAGCGCGTCGAGCAGTCGCGATTCATCGGCGAATTCGTGTACCGGATGGCCGAATGAAGAACGCCGCGTCTGCCGCAGGTCCGGGACGCGGGCCAGCGGCGGACCGCCCAGCAGGCCTGCCAGCGTTTCCAGGTTCTCGTCGACCCGCTCGAAGGCTGGGTCGACCTCGTTGGCGATCCACCCCGTGAGACGGCAGCGGCCGGTCCGTGCGATGGCTTCGGCCGTCAATCGCGCGTGATTCAGGCAGCCCAGTGTCAGGCCGACGACCAGCAGCACGTCGAGGCCGAGCGCCTCGGGCAGATCGCTCAGGAAGCCAGCCGGGTGCAGCGGCACGCGCCAGCCCCCCGCACCCTCCATCAGGACGAGGTCGGCCCCCCGTGAAGACTGCCGATACCAGGCGACGAGGGCCGACAAGTCGAGCGCGACGCCGGCCTCGCGGGCGGCGAGGTGAGGTGCGATCGGCGGCTCGAAGCAGTATGGGTTGACCGTCTCGTAAGGGACGGGCATCGAGCCCGCCGCCTGCAGCTCCAGCGCGTCCGCGTTCCGGAGCGGTGCGGCCGCTGCGGCTCGCGCACTGCCGCTCGCCACGGGCTTGAGCCCGATGCAACTGGCGCCGTGCCTTCGGGCCAGGCGCAGCAGCGCGGCGGTGACGACCGTCTTGCCGACCCCGGTGTTGGTGCCGGTGACGAAAATCCCTTTGACATTATTCATTTTATCTATCTATCAGGGGCTATTCGCGCCAACAACCAAGCGGATTGTTGAATGAGACTGAGCGATATTCGACGCCTCGCCGGAGCGAGGCTACGGGTACGACCGCGTCCTCCGCCGGGCGCACCTTGGCGCGCACGGGCCCCTCCGGCACCCAGGCCTGGGCGAATACCACTTCGTAAGTGGCCGGCAGCCTGCCGTCCTGCCGGTAGGCTTCGTACGCCTCGAGCATCCGGGCCAGGGTGCGTCGGCCGGTGAGCCCGCGGGCCCGTCCGGCCGTCGAGTTGTGCGCACCGATGGTCTTGAGGTCGCGCATCAGGTCCCGCGCGTCCCCGTAGGTCAGCGTGTAGCGCTCGACGTCGAGCACCGGCTCCGCGAAACCGGCGCGGACGAGCGCGTCGCCGACGTCGTGCATGTCGATGAACCGACTCACGTGGGCGTGGCCCGGGTCCGCCGCCTGCCACGCCCGTCGCAGTTCGACGAGCGTGTCCGGGCCCAGGGTCGTCAGGTGCAGTACGCCGCCCCGACGCAGCACCCGGCGGCATTCGCGCAGCACGCGGTCGGGGTCGTTGCACCACTGCAGCATCAGGTTCGAGAACACCATGTCGACGGCGCCGTCCTGCAACGGCAACGCGGCCGCGTCCGCCGCGACGCGGTCGAACCGGCGGAACAGCGTCCGGCGCCGACCGGCCTCGACGAGCATGCCCTGGGCGAGATCGAGCGCGATCACGCGACTGTCGCCGTAGCGACGCTTGAGCGCGGCCGCGGCGTGGCCCGTGCCGGCGCCCAGGTCGAGCACCGTCTGCGGCCGGATCGTAAGCACGTCGAGCCGCGCCAGCAGTTCGTCACGCACGCGCCTCTGCAGCACGGCGGCGGCATCGTAGGCGCGCGCCGCGTCCGAAAAAGAGTGACGCACCCGGGTGACGTCCAGCGCGAACGCGTCCGTCGCGTCCTTGGCGGGAGAGGTCGTACTGCGTGCGGGTGAGCGCCGCATGAACTCGAGGAACCGCTCGACCTCGCCCGCGACCTCGTCCGCATGCGACAGGAACGGCGCATGGCCGGCTTTCCCGACCTCGTAGAACCGCGCCGACGGCAGGCGCGCGGCCAGTTCCCGCCCAGCCCCTGCGGGCGTGATCCGGTCGTGTTCACCGGCGATGACCAGCGCAGGGACGGCGAGACGCGGCAGCGCGTCACGCAGATCCGCCGCGCGCAGGATCTCCAGGCCGGCCGCGAGCGCGCGCGGGTCGGGCTCGCCGTGCGAGCCGAGGCTCGCTCGCAGCGAGCGCAGTGCCTCGGCGGCACGCTCGTCACCCCAGGCCTGCAAGGCGAGGAAATTGGCGATCGTGCGGCGGTAATCACTGGCGAGCCCCGCCGCGAAGCCCTGCAGTACGGCCGACTCCATGCCGCCAGCCCAGTCCTCGCGCTTGAGGAAAGACGGCGTCGTGGCGACCAGCACCAGGGCGGCGATCGTCGGCCGCAAGCGGGCGAGCTCGAGCGCGACCATGCCGCCGAGCGACCACCCGAGTACGGCCGACCCCGCAGGCACGTGCGGTGCGATCGCCCGCGCGAGATCGGCGAGGTCGCGTGCACCGTCGGGCCACGGGCTTCGGCCGTGGCCAGGCAGGTCGACGAGGTGCAGGCGGAAGCGACTCTGCAGGCGAGTGAGCCACGGCCCCCACATGCCACCGTGCAGCGCCCAGCCGTGCAGCAGCACGAGGTCCGGCCCGGAGCCTCGAATTTCGACGTATGGCGTTGCGCTCATGTCGCGCCGGCCCCGCCGATCGTCCCGCGGCCGCCGAGCGGCGCGAGCGCATCGAGCAGTCGGTCGAGGTCCTCGTCGCTGTGGCTCGCGGAAAACGTGAAGCGTAACCGGGCGCTTCCCGCAGGCACCGTCGGCGGCCGGATGGCGGGCACCCAGATGCCGCGAGCGAAGAGCGCCTCGGCGGCCGCGAGCGCGGTCGACTCGTCGCCGAGCACCCAGGGTTGAATGGGCGTGCGCGACGGCAGCAATCGCAGCCCGCACTGCGCCGCCGATTCACGGAACCTGCGTGCGTGCGCGAGCACCCGGTCGCGACGCCACGGCTCGTCGTGCATGACGCGCAGCGACGCCCGCGTCGCCGCAGCCACGGCGGGGGGCAACGCCGTGGTGTAGACATAGGTGCGCGCCCGCTGCACCAGGCTGTCGGCCAGGGCGTCGGAGCCTGCGACGAACGCGCCGAACGTCCCGACCGCCTTGCCGAGCGTGCCCATCACGATCGGCACCTCCTCGATGCCCAGGCCGGCCTCGGCCACGGAGCCGGCGCCGTCGGGCCCGAGCACGCCGAAACCGTGCGCGTCGTCGACCATCAGGTCCGCCGCGGCGGCGCGGCAGGCGGCGGCGAGTTCTACGAGCGGGGCCACGTCGCCGTCCATGCTGAACACGCCGTCGGTCATGACGAGGCAGGACCGGTCCGCCGGAACGCGGGCGAGCCTGGCGACCAGCGACGCGACGTCGGCGTGCCGGAAGCGCGCAACGCGCGCGCCCGAGGCGAGCCCGGCGTCGAGCAGCGAGGCATGGTTCAGGCGGTCCCCGAGCACCGTGTCGCCGCGACCGACCAGCAGCGCGGCAACCGCGAGGTTGGCCATGTAGCCGGTCGAGAACAGCACGGCGCGGGGCCGGCCGACGAACTCGGCGAGCTCCTGCTCGAGCGCATGGTGTTCGACGTCGTGACCACTGACCAGGTGCGACGCGCCGCTGCCTACGCCCCAGGTCGCGGCAGCCTCGCGAAACGCCCGCACGATCCGCGGATGGTCCGCCAGCCCGAGGTAGTCGTTGCTGCAGAACGCGAGGCAGTCGCGGCCGTCGACACGGACGCGCACGCCGCCCGGCGAGCGTGCCTCGACCGTGCGGCGGCGGCGCGCGCGGCCCGCGGCGGCGTACGCCGCGAGGTCCGCGACCAGCCCGGTGTCGGCGCGCGGCATCGTGTGGTTCGTGCCGTCAGGTCTCGGCGTGGCACGCCACCTCGGTTTCGATGCCGAGGCGTTCGAACAGCTGCTCGTCGTGGCTGCGACCGGGGTTCGCCGTCGTCAACAGGCGGTCGCCGTAGAAGATCGAGTTCGCGCCGGCGAGGAAACAGAGGGCCTGCGTCGTGTCGTCCATCTCGGTGCGCCCCGCGGACAGTCGCACATAGGAGCGCGGCATCAGCAGCCGCGCGGTCGCGATGGCGCGCACGAGATCGAACGGGTCGAGCTTCGCGAGCCCGTGCAGCGGCGTGCCCGGCACCTGCACGAGCTGGTTGATGGGCACGCTCTCGGGGTGCTGCGGCAGTGTCGCCAGCGTGTGCAGCAGCGCGATGCGGTCCTGCTCGGACTCGCCCATGCCGAGGATGCCGCCGCAGCAGACGTTGATGCCGGCGTCGCGCACCGCCTGCAGCGTCTCGAGCCGGTCCTCGTACGTGCGCGTCGTGATGACTTCGCCGTAGTAGTCCTTCGACGTGTCGAGGTTGTGGTTGTAGTAGTCGAGGCCCGCGTCCTTCAGTTCGCGTGCCTGCCCCGGCGTCAGCATCCCGACCGTCGCGCAGGTCTCGAGGCCCAGGGCGCGGACTTCGCGCACCATGCGCTTGATCTGCTCGAGCTGCTTCGGCTTGGGGCTCCGATAGGCGGCGCCCATGCAGAACCGGGTGGCGCCGTGGTCCCTGGCGGCCCGCGCGGCGTCGACGACCTGCTCGAGCTGCAGCAATTCCTCGCGTTCGAGCCCGGTGTCGTAGCGGACGCTCTGCGGACAGTACTTGCAGTCCTCGGGACAGGCGCCCGTCTTGACCGAGAGCAACGTGCTCACCTGCACGCGATTAGGCGCAAAGTGATCCCGATGCACGCGCTGCGCGTGGAACATCAGGTCGGCAAACGGCGCCGTGAAGATGGCTCGCGCCTCGTCCAAAGACCAGTCCGTGCGGACGGAACCGAGGCGGGCAAGATCGTAGGCGGCCATGAGAATCCCTTGATTTCGTTGAAAAAACCCACGTGCGTCGCGACGGGTCGGTGCGCAGAGTGGGCCGGCGCAGTATTTCGGCGCGTCTGCGGACTGTCAACCAAGCGTGCTCTCGCCGGTATACAGGGTGTTCGATCGGCTCGGTGCAGTCCTGCTGCCGCCGCGGTGCGTGCTCTGCCAGGGACCAGGCGCCGTGCCGGGTCGGGACCTCTGCGCAGACTGCGAGGCGGATCTTCCGTGGCTGCACACGGCCTGCATACGGTGCGGACTGCCGCAGTCATCAGCATCAGCGTCAGCCGCGCACGGCGATGCGTGCGAGCGCTGCCGCAACCGCACACAGCCGCACCGCATCTGCCACGCACCCTTCCTCTACCAGTTTCCGCTCACCGAGCTCGTGCCGGCGCTCAAGTACCAGGGCGCCCTCGCCTGCGCGCGCGTGCTGGGCACGCTGCTCGCGGAGAGCGTCGCGCGGGCCTGCCTGCACGGCGACGTGGACGTTGTCGTGCCGATGCCGCTGCACCGGTCGCGGCTCGTCGAGCGCGGCTTCAACCAGTCGGCCGAGCTCGCGCGGTACGTAACCGCAACCCTCCCGGTCGAACTCGACATCCGCGCGCTGCAACGCTCGCGCGCGACCGAGCCCCAGGTCGGCCTGCCGCGTGCGGAGCGGTCGCGCAACGTGCGTGGCGCGTTCGTGGCGCACCCGTCGCTAGTGACGGGACGCCATGTCGCGTTGCTCGACGACGTCGTGACGACGGGAGCCACCGTCCGTGAGGCCGCACGCACAATGCTCGCGGCCGGTGCGGCGCGCGTCGATGTCTGGTGCGTCGCCCGGGCGACCGCCTGACCCCTGATCCGCGGGCGGCGAAGGCGTCCGCTACACTGGGCGCTTCGACTCGAGCGCCGCCATGAACTACAAGACGACTCCGTTCGACCCGCTCACCGCGCTGCGCGACTTCGTCAAGCTCGAGTCCGCGAGCGGAATCCTGCTCGTGATCGCCGGCGCCCTCGCCCTGGTGGCGGCCAACACGCCGCTGGCCCCGGCCTACGAGGCGCTGCTGCAGTTGCCGATCAGGCTGCAGGTCGGCACGTTCGAACTCGACAAGTCGCTGCTGATCTGGATCAACGACCTGCTCATGGCGATCTTCTTCCTGCTCGTGGGACTGGAGATCAAACGCGAAGTCGTCGCAGGCGAACTCTCGGACCGGGCCAAGGTCGCGCTGCCGGCCTTCGCCGCGCTCGGCGGCATGGTCGTCCCGGCAGCGATCTACGCTTGGCTCAACTGGCACGACCCGGTGGGCGTACGTGGCTGGGCCATCCCGTCCGCCACGGACATCGCGTTCGCGCTCGGCGTGCTGTCGCTCTTCGGCGAGCGCGTGCCGCTGGGCCTCAAGGTGTTCCTGATGACCCTCGCGGTGCTGGACGACCTCGGCGCGATCGTCGTCATCGCGCTGTTCTACACGAACGACCTCTCGGTGCACGCCCTCGTGCTCGCGGCCGTCGCAGTCGCGGTGCTGCTCGGCCTCAACCGCAGCGGCGTGGCCCGCATCGCGCCGTACATCCTGATCGGCACGGCGCTCTGGGTCTTCGTGCTCAAGTCCGGCGTGCACGCCACGCTCGCGGGCGTCGTCACCGCGATGTTCGTGCCGGCGTCCGACCCGCATCATCGCGACCACCCGCCGGCGAGCCGGCTCGAGCACTCGCTGCACCCGTGGGTTGCCTTCGGCATCCTGCCCGTGTTCGCGTTCGCGAACGCCGGCGTGCCCCTCGAAGGGTTGAGGCTCGACGACCTGCTCGACCCGATCCCGCTCGGCATCGCGCTGGGACTGTTCGTCGGCAAGCAGGTCGGCGTGTTCGCGTTCGCCTGGCTGGCGGTGAGGGCGGGGTTCGCGCGCCTGCCCGACGGCGTCACGCTCGGGCAGGTCTACGGCGCCGCGATTCTCTGCGGCATCGGCTTCACGATGAGCCTGTTCATCGGCATGCTGGCGTTCGAAAACGCCGCGGCCGGTGAGGTCGTCGTCAGCGACCGGATCGGCATCCTCGCGGGCACGTTCCTTTCGGCGAGCGTCGGCGCGCTCGTGCTGTACTGGGTGCTGCCGCGCGCGCGTCAGGCGAACAGGTAATCGAGCAGGATCCCGCCGAACACCGCGAGCCCGAACAGGTTGTTGTTCAGGAAGGCGCGGAAGCAGTCTATCGGGTCGCGGTGGCGGATCAGGTACTGCTGGTGCAGCGCGGTCGTCGCGGCCACGACGAGCCCGAGCCAGTACCAGTAGGACAGGTCCGCGAGCAGGCCCGCCGCGCACAGCAGCGCGAGCGCGACGAACTGCAGGGCCGCGACGATGCCGCGATCTGCGCGCCCGAACAGGATCGCCGAGGACCGCACGCCGATGACGAGGTCGTCGTCGCGGTCGACCATCGCGTATATCGTGTCGTACGCGGTGGTCCACAGGACGCCCGCGGCGAACAGCACCCAGGCCAGCAGCGGCAACTCGCCCGTCTGCGCGGCAAACGCCATCGGCACCGACCACGAGAAGGCAAGGCCGAGGTAGGCCTGCGGCAGCGCGAAAAAGCGCTTGAGGAACGGGTACGTCACGGCGAGCACGCCACCGACCAGGGCGAGGATCTGGGTGGGGCGATTGAGCGGGATCAGCAAGGCCAGCGCGATGAGCCCGAGCACCGCGAACACCGCGAGCGCCTCCGCGGGCGACACGGCGCCGCGCGCGAGCGGACGGCTGGCCGTGCGGCGCACGTGCGGGTCGAATTCGCGGTCGGCGAAATCATTGATCACGCAGCCGGCCGAACGCATCACGAACGTGCCGATCAGGAAGATCACGAAGATCCGTTCGTCGGGCCGGCCTTCGGCGGAGATCCACAGCGCCCAGAGGCAGGGCCAGAGCAGCAGCCAGATGCCGATCGGGCGGTCCAGCCGCATCAGCCGCGCGTATTCGACGAGCCGGCCGCGTACGCCGTGCGCGCGGGCGGCTTCGGATTCGATGCCGGTGAGGTTTGTCATGATGCTCAGGCGTGGCGAAATCGTTCGCCGGCGCCGACCCAGCGCCCGACGAGACCCGCTATGTTGGACCGCGGCCCCTCCAGCATCAATGCCGCGGCCCGCTGGACGTCGGGCAGCAGGTCGGCATCGCGCACCAGGTCGGCCACCCGCAGCTGCATCAGCCCCGTCTGACGCGTGCCCAGCAGTTCGCCGGGCCCGCGGAGCTCGAGGTCGCGTCGGGACACCTCGAACCCGTCGTTCGTCTCGCGGAGCACGGCCAGTCGTTCGCGGGCGACGGCAGACAAGGGCGCCTGGTACAGCAGCGCGCATGTGCTCTCGACCGAGCCACGCCCGACGCGGCCGCGCAGCTGGTGCAGTTGCGCGAGCCCCATGCGCTCGGCGTTCTCGATCACCATCAGGCTCGCGTTCGGCACGTCGACGCCGACCTCGATCACGGTCGTCGCGACGAGCAGGTCGAGCCGGCCCTGCTTGAAGGCCGTCATGACGGCGTCCTTCTGCCGGCCCGGTATCCGCCCGTGGACCAGCCCGATGCGCACGCCCGGCAGCGCCTCGGCCAGTTGCGTCGCCGTCTTCTCGGCCGCTTCGTACTGCACGAGCTCCGACTCCTCGATCAGCGGACAGACCCAGTAGGCCTGGCGTCCGGCGCGGCAGGCGGCGTCGATGCGCTCGACGATCTCGCTGCGGCGCGAGTCCGGCAGCACGATCGTCCTGATCGGCGTACGGCCCGGCGGCAGCTCGCCGATCACCGAGCAGTCGAGATCCGCATACGCCGTCATCGCGAGCGTGCGCGGGATCGGCGTCGCGGTCATGACCAGCTGGTGCGGATACCGCCCCTCGGCGAGGCCTTTTTCGCGGAGTTGCAGCCGGTGGTGCACGCCGAAGCGGTGCTGCTCGTCGACGATGACCAGTGCGAGCTGCCGGAAGGCGACGCCTTCCTGGAACAGCGCATGGGTGCCGACAGCGACCTGGATGGCGCCCGACGCGAGGTCCACTTCGAGCGCGGCGCGCGCCTTGCCGGCCTGCCGCCCGGTCAGCAACGCCACGCGCACGCCGAGCGGCTCGAGCCACGCGTCGAAGTTGCGCGCGTGCTGTTCGGCGAGCAGTTCGGTGGGGGCCATGACGGCGGCCTGCGCGCCGTGCTCGACGGCGCGCAGCGCGGCCAGCGCCGCGACCACCGTCTTGCCCGAGCCCACGTCGCCCTGCACGAGTCGCATCATGGGGTGCGGACGGGCGAGGTCGTGCTCGAGGTCCGTCCAGACGCGCGCCTGGGCGCCCGTCAGTCGGAACGGCAGTCGCGCGAGGCACCGGTCGGTCAGGTCGGTGCGACGCGGCAGCTCCCACGCGCGGTCCCGGTCTGCCGCCAGCCGCAGCAGGCGCAAGCTGAGCTGGTGGGCCAGCAATTCCTCGAAGGCGAGACGACGCTGTGCCGGGTGTCGTCCTGCGGCGAGCTGCGCGACGTTGGCGTCGGGCGGCGGTCGGTGAACGTAGCGCACCGCGGCCTCGAGCCGCGGCAAGTTGAACGCGTCGAGCACGCCGGCCGGCACGTAGTCCGCGATCGCACCCTGCGACAGCAGGTCCAGGGCCAGTTCGGTGAGGGCCCGCAGTCGGCCCTGCTGCACGCCCTCGGTGGTCGGGTAGATCGGCGTCAGCGTGTCGGCGTTCGCAGCCGCGGTCGCGTCGGGCAGCACGCGCCGGTACTCGGGGTGCACGATCTCGAGCCCGCCCGGCCCCATGCGCACGTCACCGAAGCAGCGCAGTCGCTGGCCCCGCACGAGTTGCGCCTGCTGCGAGGCCGAGAAATGGAAGAAGCGCAGCGTGACGAAACCGGTGCCGTCGGCGAGCCGCACGAGCAGCGTCCGGCGCCGGCGGAACACGACCTCCGCGAGCTGGATCTCCCCCTCGATCACGGCGCGATCGCCGTGACGCAGGCTGCCGACCGGCACGACGCGGGTGCGGTCCTCGTAGCGCAGCGGCAGGTGGAACAGCACGTCCTGTACGGTCCGCAGGCCGAGCCGCGCGAGCGACTCGGCGAGCGCAGGCCCGACGCCTCGCAACGCGGTGACGGGGCGTTCGGCGAGCGTCGTGGCCGCGCTCATGCTGCGGGCAGCGCGGATCCCGGATCAGACGACCAGGACGGCATCCACTTCGACGATCGCGCCGCGCGGCAGCGCGGCGACGCCGATCGCCGCCCGCGCCGGGTAAGGCGGCGAGAAGTACTCGGCCATGACCTTGTTGACGACCTGGAAGTTGCCCAGGTCCGTGAGGTAGACGTTGATCTTCACCGCGTCGGCGAGATCGCCGCCCGCCGCGCGCGCCACGGCGCGCAGGTTGTCGAACACGCGGCGCACGTGCGCCTCGGCGTCGCCCGTGACCAGTTCCATCGCCTTCGGGTCGAGCGGGATCTGCCCCGAGAGGTACACGATGTTGCCGGCCTTGACGGCCTGCGAGTAGGTGCCGATGGCGTTCGGCGCGTCAGGAGTCGAAACGGGAGTGAAGGGCACGGGACGCTCCGGCAGAGCCAGTGAATGGTGAATAGTGAATAGTGAATGGTCGGACGTGCAACGCGTTTCGCGTTGCACGACTCGTCACGGCTTCGACCCAGTCTAACGTTCCCGGCGCGCGGCCGCGCGCCTCCGACTACTCACTGGTCACTATTCACTTCTTGCTGCGCGAAGGACGTCGAGCGTGTCAGGAACGTGTAGTCGCCCTCGATGGCCATCAGGCCGATCAGCACGAGCAGGCACAGCGGCGGGACGAGGATCACGAGCTTGAGCGCGAGCCGCTCCCACTTCATGTGCATGAAGACGGCGACGATCAGGCCTGCCTTGAGGAACATGAACAGGACGATCAGCGTCCAGCGCAGGGCCCCCTGCACGTGGAAGTAATCGACCATGTACGAGAACGCGCTCAGCACGAACAGCAGGCCCCAGATCCACAGGTAGACGCTGATCGGATGCTGCGTGCCTTCGTGCGCCGCCATGGCCCTCTCCTACCAGAGATAGAAAAACGCGAAAATGAAGACCCAGACGAGATCGACGAAGTGCCAGTAGAGCCCCGCGATCTCGACGCCCGCGTAGTCGCCCCTGCGGTCGTAGTCGCCGCGCCAGACCTTGAGCGCCACGATCACCAGGTAGACGACGCCCGCCGAGACGTGCATGCCGTGGAAGCCGGTGATCATGAAGAACGACGCGCCGAACTGCGCGGCGCCGAGCGGGTTGCCCCATGGCCGGATGCCTTCCTCGACGATCAGCTTGGTCCACTCGAAGGCCTGCATGCCCACGAACGTCGTGCCGAATGCGGCGGTGATCAGCATCAGCGAGGCCGTCCGGCCCCGGTTGCGGCGATAGCCGTAGTTCACGGCCATGGCCATCGTGCCGCTGCTGCTGATCAGGATGAACGTCATGATCGCGATCAGGATCAGCGGCACGGGCTGCCCGCCCACGCTGAGCGCGAACACCTCGCTCGGGTTCGGCCAGGTGGCGGTCGTCGACATCCGCACGTGCATGTACGAGGTCAGGAAGCACGTGAAGATGAACGTGTCGCTCAGCAGGAAGATCCACATCATCGCCTTGCCCCAGGGCACCGGGAAGGCTTGCTTGTCCGCCGCGAAATCCGTGACGACGCCGTACACTCCTTCGACGGCGCCGGCCGGCGCGATGGGTTTCGTCATGATCTCGACAGCCATAGGCGTGAGCACCCCGACGATCAGGTGACCAGAAGCAGGCCGAACAGGACGATCCAGACGACGAGCAGGTAGTGCCAGTACACGGTGCACAGCTCCACGCTCAGCCGCACGCTCGCGATCGGTGAGTTGCCGCGCGAGGTCCGCACCACGGCGCGACCCCACACGACGAGGCCGCCGAGCAGGTGCAGCGCATGCAGGGCGGTGAGCACATAGAAGAAGGCGTTCGCGGGATTGCCTGCTGCGTAAAGTCCGGCCGCCTGGAGCTGCCTCCACGCCAGGCACTGCCCCAGCAGGAACGCGATCGCGAATGCGCCGCCCGCGAGCAGGCCGCGACCGGCGCCGAGCGGCTGTCCCCGGCGCAGCGCGCTGCTCGCGAACTGCATGGCGGCGCTGCCTGCCCCGAGCAACGCGGTGTTCATCCAGAGGATCGCGGGCTCCTCGACCGGGCGCCAGTCCCTGAAGTCCACGCCCTGCACGAGGTGGGGACTCATGCGTATGAAATACGCCGCGATGAACAGCGTGAAGAACGAGGTCGCGACTGCCAGGAAGACCCACAGGCCCACCCGCGCGGACGCCGGGCGCGCGCGCAGCTCCGCCGCATCGCGCCCGTCGTAGGTGCCTTGCCCCTCCCACGGGCGCGCCGTGAGGCGTCGTGCCGCCAGCCACCAGACCACGATGCCGGCGAGCAGCGCGACGGTGGCGACGACGAGGTTCACACGTTGCGCCCGTGACCCACGGCGACGACGGTGTGGTCGTCCGGCGGCCGGTTCTGCGGCACGAAGTCGACCGCGTTGCCGGGGGCGCCGTATTCGTAGGCCCAGCGGTAGACGACGGGCAGCTCGGGCCCCCAGTTGCCGTGCCGCGGCGGCGTTTCCGGCGTCTGCCACTCCAGCGTCGTGGCGCGCCAGGGATTGGGGTCGGCCGGCTGGCCGCGCTTCAGGCTCCAGATCATGTTGAAGATGAAGATCAGCTGCGCGCCGGCGACGAACAGCGCCGCGATGCTGATGGCGGCGTTCATCGAGTGCACCGAGTCGGGCACGAAGTACGTGTCGCCGAGCGCGAAGTAGCGGCGCGGCACGCCGAGGATGCCGAGGTAGTGCATGGGCAGGAAGATCGCGTAGGTGCCGATCAGCGTGAGCCAGAAGTGCAGCCGGCCGAGCGCCTCGTTCATCATCCGGCCCGTCATCTTCGGGTACCAGTGGTAGATCGCGCCGCAGACGACCAGCACCGGCGAGACGCCCATGACCATGTGGAAGTGGGCGACGACGAACATCGAGTCGGACAGCGGCACATCCACGGTCACGTTGCCGAGGAACAAACCGGTCAGGCCGCCGTTGATGAACGTGAACACGAAGCCGATCGCGAACAGCATCGGGATCGTGAGGTGCACGTCGCCGCGCCAGAGCGTGAGCACCCAGTTGTAGACCTTCAGCGCGGTCGGGATCGCGATGATCAGCGTCGTCGTCGCGAAGAAGAACCCGAAGTACGGGTTCATGCCGCTGACGTACATGTGGTGGGCCCACACGACGAAGCTCAGGATGCCGATCGCGAGAATCGCCCAGACCATCATGCGGTAGCCGAAGATGTGGCGCCGGGCGTGCGTGCTGATCAGGTCGGAGACGATGCCGAACGCGGGCAGCGCGACGATGTAGACCTCGGGGTGGCCGAAGAACCAGAACAGGTGCTGGAACAGCAGCGGGCTGCCGCCCTTGTACACGGTCTCGTCGCCGAGCGAGACGAGCGCCGGCATGAAGAAGCTCGTGCCGAGGTGGTTGTCGAGCGCCATCATGATGCAACTCACGAGCAGCGCCGGGAACGCGAGCAGCGCGAGGATCGTGGCCGTGAAGATGCCCCAGACGGTCAGCGGCATGCGCATGAGCGTCATGCCGCGGCACCGCGCCTGCAGCACCGTCACGACGTAGTTCAGGCCCCCCATCGTGAAGCCGACGATGAAGATGACCAGCGACACGAGCATCAGCGTGATGCCCCAGTTCGCTCCCGGCGTGCCCGCGAGGATCGCCTGCGGCGGGTAGAGGGTCCAGCCGGCGCCGGTCGGCCCGCCGGGCACGAAGAAGCTCGCGACGAGCACGAGCACCGCGAGCAGGTAGACCCAGTAGCTGAGCATGTTCAGGTACGGGAAGACCATGTCGCGCGCGCCGCACATCAGCGGGATCAGGTAATTGCCGAAGCCGCCGAGGAACAGCGCCGTGAGCAGGTAGATCACCATGATCATCCCGTGCATCGTCACGAACTGGTAATAGTTTTCCGGGTTGATGAAGTCGAACGTGCCGGGAAAGCCGAGCTGCAGCCGCATCAGGATCGACAGCGCGATCGCCACGAGGCCGATGCCCATCGCGGTCGCCATGTACTGGATCGCGATGACCTTGTGGTCCTGGCTCCAGACGTAGCGCGTGAGGAATGTCTGGGGGTCGTGCAGGTGCGCGTGCTGGTCCGCGATCGCGACGGATGACATCAGGCTCTCCCCTCGCTCGACATGGCGGCGACCTTCACTGCAGGGTGTTGAGGTAGGCGATCAGGTTGTCGGTCGGCTGGCCCTCGGCGACCACGCCGCTCATGCGCGACATCTGCGAGCCGTGGAAATCCTGCCCGTGCCGACCGCGATGGCCCTGGCGGAACTGCTGCATCTGGCGCGCCAGGTACCAGTCGCTGCGGCCCGCCAGCGGCGGCGCGTTCGTCGACCACGAACCCTGGCCGCGCGCGCCGTGACAGTACGCACAGGTCGTGTACTGGGAGGCGCCGGCCGCGGCGTCGCCGCGCACCGTCTCTGCCGTGCCGACGTCCGGCAGGCCGGCGACGTAGGCGGCGACATTGGCGATGGTCGCGTCGTCGAGCGGCTGAGCGATCGCCGCCATCTGGCCGGCGATGGCGTCGCCCGGTGCACCGCCGCGCACGCCCTGCTTGAAGTTGTGCAACTGCCGCGTCAGGTACCAGCCGGGGAGCCCCGCGAGCTTGGGCGCATTGAGCGCCTGGTTCCCTTCGCCGTTGGCGCCGTGACAGGCGGTGCAGACTGCGTAGGCCGTGGCGCCGGCTGCCGGGTCGCCGGTCGGCCGCGACTGCAGTTGCGCAAACGTCGGCTGCGCGCCGAGCCAGGCCTGGTAGGAGTCTGCGTCGACGACGACGACGCGCCCGCGCATCGCGAAGTGCCCCATGCCGCACAGCTCCTCGCAGAGGATCTCGTACTCACCGGCCTTCGTCGGCGTCAGCCAGAGGTACGTGACCATGCCGGGGACCATGTCCATCTTCACGCGGAACTGCGGCACGGTGAAATCGTGCAGCACGTCTTTCGACCGCAGCAGCACCTTCACGGGGCGGTCGAGCGGCAGGTGCAGCTCGGGACGGGCGATCAACACGTCGTCCTGGCCACGGGGGTCGTTCGCGTCCATGCCGAACGGGTTGTCGGCGTCCATCAGCGACGGGTCGGTCGTGCCGAGGACGCCGTCGTCGCCCGGCAGGCGGAAGCTCCATGACCACTGCTGCCCCACCGCCTCGACCACGTCCGCGCCGTCCGGCACGGTCACGAACTTCGCCCAGACCACGAGCCCGGGGGCGAGCATGGCGATCACGCCCACCGAGGTGAGGCCGATCAGCCACCACTCGAGCCGCTTGTATTCGGGTTCGTACTCGGCGCGGCGCTCGACGCCCTTGCGATGCCGGTACCGCACGACCGCATACGCCATGAACAGGTTGACGGCCACGAACACGGCGCCGGTGACCCAGAACGTGAGGTTCAGGGTGTCGTCCATCTCGCCCCAGTTCGACGCGATCGGCGTCAGCCACCAGGGATTCAGGACGTGGAAGGCGACCGTCCCGATCACGAGCAGGACGAGCACCACCGCAATGACCATCGGCGCCTACTCCCGCTGCAGGAGTCGATCGTCGGGCGACCCTGGCTCCACCTCGCGCTTGGGCGTACTGAACGGGTTGACGAAATGCCGGTCGACGCCGGCCAGCACGGCTTCGGGATGCCGCTCGCGCATCATGCGGCGCACGGCGGGCTCCCGCGCCTTCAGCACGTAGATCAGGACCAGGAACCTGCCGGCCTCGATGTCGTCGTGGAACCGCGCCAGCTTGCGGTTTTCCAGCCCGATGCCGATCAGCCCCCCTTCCCACGCGCCGAACATCGTCGCGACCGCGATCAGCGCCAGGTACACGAACATCGGAACCTCGACGCCGAACGGGTCGAAACGGTCGATCAGCCATACGCCCAGCAGGCCGACGCAAAAGCCGACCGCGGCGCCGATGATGCCGTCCCGCACGACGTCGAGCGTCTCGAGGTAGTTGCTCGAGTGGATGTGCTGCTTCTTCAGCCCCGCTTCGTCGCGCGAGACAACGTGCAGGAAGAAATCGTCCACGCCGACGGCATGCAGGTCATCGGAGATCCCATGCGTGCTGTCGAGCGTCGGCGCAACGTAGTACAGGCATTTCATAAACCCCCCGCGGCGATGGCGTCCTTACGTAGGCGATGCGTGCTGAGCTGGAAACTGCTCCGTCAGAGATGGGCCGGCACTATTCCTCGCCCCAGAACCAGGCGAGCAGGCCGAACCCGAACAAGGTGATGGCGACGACGGCGAAAGGCAGCGCCGGCGCCCAGACCGGAAAGTGCTCGAGGTTCGCGATGGACCGCACGACCGGGACGGCGACCAGCGCAAGGGCAGCGCCGATCGCCAGACCGGACGCGAACCGCGACCCACGCTGCCAGGCGCGCACCCAGAGCAACAAGCAACCCAGCAGCACGAGCGTGATCAGGGATGCCCACATGCTGGCCAAAATCCGGCAAATAGGCCGGCGCGTCAAGAGCAAATGCGAATGCGTAGGTTTTGCGACGCAGCGAAGACTGCCCCCTCGTCGCGGCGCCCGACACCGTCCGACGACCGAATCGGACGGCGCCGCGTTCGGCCAGGTCGCGTCTTCAGGACTTGCGGCGGCGCCCGGCCAGCACGATGGCGCCGCCGATCATGCCGAGCACGAGCAGCGGCGGCAGTGCCGCGGCGAACATCGAGACGTCGAACCGGTAGCGCCGCGCGGCGGGGTCGTAGACCGAGCAATACAGCCGCACTCGCTCGATGAGCCCGCGGAGGGAGGCACGTTCGAAGCTGCGTCCCAGGATGACCTGCTTGAGTGGCTCGACCAGCTCCGGCGGCGCGAACGCCTCGCCGTACACCTGCTGGACCACCGTGCCGTCGGCATCGAGCACGGTGACCTGCGTGACGTGATCGAAGCCGCGCGGCGACGGCGCCCAGGTGAACCCGATCTCGTCGGTGAAGCGGCGAATCGTGGCGGCATCCGCGCTCGCGAACCGCCACTCCGGGTCGACGATGCCGCGATCCCGGCCGTACGCGCGCATGCGCGACGGCGTGTCGTTCGCGCTGTCGAACCCGACCGTCAGCACGCCGAAACTGCGATCACCGAGCGTCTCTCGCGCGATCCTGACCACGTCGCGGAGGTTCAGCGTGGCGCCGGAGCAGACGACGTAGCAGTTCGTGAACACCAGGCTCACGACCAGCGGCCGTCCGCGCAACTCGGCGAGGCGCAGCGGCTGCCCGTGCTGGTCGATGAATGCGTGATCGGAGGTCCCGCGCCCGATCGCAGCCTGGCTCGCGCGCAACGCGGCCGCGGACGCTTCGTTCCCGGTAGCCGCGGCCAGGCCGGGCGCCACGACGACGATCACGGCGGCGACCGCGCGGGCGACGAACCGCGTCCGCAACGTCGCTTTCGCGGGCGTCGCTCGCGTCGCTGGTCTCATGCGAGTGTCCGGGCGACCTTGAGCACCTCCGGCATGCCGCGAACGGCACGCATGACGCTGGCAAGCTGCTTGCGGTCGTGCACGAGCAGCTCGAAGATCAGCGTCGAGGTGTCGGTGTCGCGCTCGACCACCGAGACGCGGTCGATGTTGGTCTGCGTGCCGGCGATCGCGGAGGCGACGGAGGCCAGCACGCCCATGCGGTTGGTGACGTCGGCACGGATTTCGACGTGGAACAGCCGGTCGGTCGCGGGCTGCCAGGTCACCGGGATCCACTTCTCCGGCTGCTTGCGGAAGGACGCCAGGTTGCCGCAGGCCTCGCGGTGGATCACGACGCCGCGACCGCTCGAGAGGCTCGCCAGGATCGGGTCGTTCGGGATCG
Source organism: Steroidobacteraceae bacterium (assembly GCA_035691185.1). Classification (GTDB taxonomy): domain Bacteria; phylum Pseudomonadota; class Gammaproteobacteria; order Steroidobacterales; family Steroidobacteraceae; genus RPQJ01. The sequence continues at coordinate 1,651 of DASSJN010000094.1, read as the reverse complement.
GGAAGCAGCAGCGCGCGTAGGAGACGACGAGCCCCTCCGTGCCCGCGATCGCGAGCGGGCCGGCCGTCGCCTCGGCGACGGCGTCCGAGTCCAGCGGCAGCAGGCGCCGCGCGATGAACGGCGCCACGCGCTCGCCGAGCCCGATCTTCTCGAACAGCTCGTCCTGGGTCTTGAGGCCCAGTTCGCCTACGACCGCGACGACCGACTCCTGCGGGATCTTGCGCAGCGTCAGCGAGAACTCCTCCAGGGCCTGGTTCAGCAGGCGCTTGCCGAGTTCGATGGCCTCGCTGCGCTTGAGGCTCTTGAGGTACTGGCGGATCGACGCGCGCGCCTTGGCCGTGACGACGAAGTTGACCCACGCCGGATTCGGCGTCGCGCCCTTGGCCGTGATGATCTCGACGGTCTGGCCGTTGCGCAGCGGCGTGCGCAGCGGCACGAGGCGGCGATCGACCTTGGCGGCGACGCAGCGGTTGCCGACGTCGGTGTGCACGGCGTAGGCGAAGTCGACGCAGGTCGAGCCGCGCGGCAGGCGGCGGATCTCGCCCTTCGGCGTGAAGACGTAGACCTTGTCGGGGAACAGGTCGACGCGGACGCTCTCGAGGAACTCCTCGGAATTGCCGCCCTGCTGGATCTCGACCAGCTGCTGCAGCCATTCGCGCGCGCGGTCGCCCTGCAGTCCGATGCCGGAGCCGCCGCCTTCCTTGTACTGCCAGTGCGCGGCAATGCCGGATTCCGCGATCCGGTGCATGTCCTCGGTGCGGATCTGCACTTCGATCGGCGTGCCGTTCGGGCCGAACAGCGTCGTGTGCAGCGACTGGTAGCCGTTCACGCGCGGGATCGCGATGTAGTCCTTGAACCGGCCCGGCATCGGCTTGAACACCGAGTGCACGACGCCGAGCGTGCGGTAGCAGGTGTCGGGCTTGTCGACGATCAGGCGGAAGCCGTAGACGTCGACGACCTCGCTGAGCGAAAGCTTCTTGCGTCGCATCTTGTCGTAGATGCTGTACGCGTCCTTCTCGCGGCCCTCGATGCGTGCCGGGATCGAGGCCTGGTCGAGCGCGTCCTTGAGCGACGCGGCGATGCGCCCGACGAACTGCTTCTGGTTGCCCTTGGCGGCCTTCACGGCCGTCTCGATGACCTTGTACCGCCTCGGGTACAGCGCGCGGAAACCGAGGTCCTCGAGTTCGCGCTTGATCGCGTGCATGCCGAGGCGGTTCGCGATCGGCGCGTAGATATCGAGCGTCTCGCGCGCGATGCTGCGCCGCTTCGCGGGCGGCATCGCGCCGAGCGTGCGCATGTTGTGCGTGCGGTCGGCGAGCTTGACCATGATCACGCGGATGTCGCGGACCATGGCGAGCAGCATCTTGCGGAAACTCTCCGCCTGCGCCTCGGCGCGGCTGCGGAACTGCACCTGGTCGAGCTTGCTGACGCCGTCGACGAGCTCCGCGACTTCCTTGCCGAACCGCGTGGTGATCTCGTCCTTCGTGTTGGGCGTGTCCTCCATGACGTCGTGGAGGATCGCGGCGATCATCGTCTGCGCGTCGAGGCGCAGGTCCGCGAGCAGGTCGGCGACCGCGACCGGGTGCGTGATGTACGGCTCGCCGGAGCGGCGCCTCTGGCCGTCATGGGCCTGGAACGCGAAGTCGTACGC
>DASSJN010000093.1:0-26647 GCA_035691185.1 Steroidobacteraceae bacterium | reverse complement strand
CGACAACCTTGTCCAGCTCGTCGAAGCGCGCGTCCCAGAGCTGGTGGTACCGCCCGATCCACGCCGCCTCTTCCTCCAGTCGGCACCGGCCGAGCTTGCAGGTTCGCACACGCCCGACCTTCTCCGTGGTGACGAGCCCCGCCTGCTCCAGGATGCCGACATGCTTCTTCATGCCCGTGAGGGTCATGTCGAACTTCTCGGCAAGGTTCGTGATTGAAGCGTCCGCACGCGCGAGCTGCTCCAGAACGCCGCGTCGGGTGGCATCCGAAAGTGCGGCGAACGAGGCGTTGAAGTGCGTCTGTGTATACTGAACCATATGGTTCAGTATTTAACACACAGGTTGGCGGCATGCAAGGGGAGGCCGCGTGCTGCGTTGCCACGCCCTCATTGTTATTGCAGATTCGATCGACTCGGCGATCAGCAGGCCGTGGGTGCAATTCTTACAACGCCAACCAGCGTCCGCACTTGAGCGGCGCACTCAGGGTCTGTTCTTGGCCGAGTCACGACGGTCTACCGTGCCGCCGACCCGCGCAATCTACCGCATCGGCGACCGACGGTTTCCGGCTTTCGCCTCCATAACTTCTTGCGCCTATTCGTACTGATCGAGTTCAGCGCGAAGATCTTTTTCCTATCAGCGCAGGTCCAACAACCACTCCGCGCTCCCGGCCCTCGGACACCGGGAAGACAGCAATCTTCCAGCCACGGTCCAGCGCACCAGGGAGCCAGTCGTCAGGCCACGTGTCCACGGAATCGACTCGGCTCTGCATCCATCGAACGCGCCCGTTGCATACGCGGTCGCGTAACGCTCGTGCGGCCACACCGGCATACACGCATGTCCCTGTTCGTCGCCGACAAGGCGCCACCCGCCGTCATCGCGTAAAGACCATACTTCCTGCCAGTCAGCGACTTGCCGGATGATGTGACTGTGTCGCTCGGCGGCCGGCACCGCTCGAAATTGCTGGTCATTGACGGTCCTTCTTCCCATGCGTCCTGCAGGAGCCTAATTGGCTGAAGACGACCCACTTCAGACATTCGTAGTCGGCTGGAGCGTTCGGCCGCCAGAGAACATGGATGTCGTCGACTTCCACCTTGATCCCATCGGGCCCTTCGGTCAGACCTAACTCTAGCGAGAGATCGGATCGTCCTTCCTCGCGAGTCCAGAGCGGTGCAACGACATGCCAACTCCGCTCCGTTGCGCCTTCGCGTTTCGTGATCTCCACTAGCCGAAGTGCCTCATCCGGCGGATGGACCAGGGTTCGACCGTAACCCCGAATAGCGTCTGCCATTTCGCCGGCCGTCAACCTAACACCTCCCGTGAGCATCTCCAGCTCGCGGAAGCGGCCGTCGACCAAGTGGCGGACGACCTCTTGGATCACTTGTCCGAGTCTCTCTGGCATGGCGCGTAAGTACGTCCTGCTTCCATTCGATCTTGCCGGTCGGCGAGGGGCTCAAACCGACCCTAAGCGGTCATCCGCCGCCTTACCAAGCCTCTCCACGTGCGGCCTTCACTCGCGCCCATACTTCGTCCGTCATTGCGTTCCGCCATACACCACCGAGGATCATCCTGAACGCCTGATTGGTTTTGGCTTCCGCTTCAACGCGTTGAATCAGCATTGTGCCATGTGCACCAAGTAGATCTTCGAGCGGGCCAGCGGCCAAGACTGCGAAAAAGGGGCTTGGCTCATATGCCGGTACTCGCTCAAGAATTCGCAAGATCACTTGCAGACAGAGTGTGGGCTGTTCTCTCGGGAGGTCCCACGAGTCGTCGTCGTCAGCGACAGGCTCTCTCTGATTTGCTAATCGCGTGAAGTAACGAATCCATCGGTCCGCGATGGTGTCGACATCTGTCTCAGTCATGACTGACGACAATCAAACCACGTCTCGATTCGTCTGTTTCTGGCCGTTCTCGGACATCGGCGAATGTCTGCCTTTTACGCGAACGGGCAGCACGAGCCAACACGATTCGGTGCAGAGCCAAAACAAGTGTCCAGTGTGTCCAGTGTCTAGGGTCTAGGCGGAAGCCGGCATTGGCGGCGCGGCGGCGCAGCCGCCTTCCGACCAAACACTAGACACTGAACACTAGACACTGACTTACCCCAGCACGAACACCCGCACGAGCACGTCGCCGATGCCGACGAGCGCCGCGCCCGCGATGAGGCCGGCACAGATCGCTTCCTGCGAATCGACCCAGAGCGCGTGACCCATCGTCCGCGGCCGTGTGCCGTACCTGCGCGACAACAGCCAGAACGCCACGGCGCCGACGAACATCATCAACGTCGCGTCCGGCGTCACGACCACGCCGAGGCCGATCGCGAGCGGAGACAGCGGGAAGCGATTGTTCGTGCGGATGCGCAGGACTTCCATCACGAGTGCGGCGAACCCGGCGATCCCCATCGACCAGACGATCGAAGCCGTCAGCAGTCCGCCCGCACCCTGGCCGCCGAACACCGCAGTGACGAGGTCGGAGACACCCTTCCACTGCAGCGCGGCCGGGAACGCGAACTTGTCGCTGACCATCGTGTCCGCGACGCTCGCCCCGCCCGCGGCGTCGAAGTCCTCGAGCCCGAACAGCAGGAAAAACAGCGGCGTGGCCGCGAGCGCGCCGGCGACGATGCCGATGACGTGGCCGATGGCCTGCTGGCGTGGCTTGGCGCCGAGCATGTAGCCGGGCTTGATGTCCATGAGCAGGTTGGAAGCGTTGCTCGCGACCTCCGCGCACATCATCGCCGGCATCAGGCTCGAGGCCGGCGTGCGCGGGTCGATCGCGCCGAACGTGAACTGCGGGATCTTCGAGAGCGAGCCTGAGGGCGTGATGCCCGTGAGCGCCGTGCTGCTCGCGGCGATCACCGCGAGCACGAGGATCATCGGGATCGCGAGCGTCCCGAGCAGCCAGTGCACGCCGAACCAGTCCTGGAGCATCCAGACGCCGAACGCGCCGATGACCGGCACGCCGATCCACGACACCGGCAGCGGCAGTTCGATGTGCCGCAGCACGTCGCGGCCGGCGTCGGCTGGATCGCGACGGCGCAGGCTCCGGAACGCCGCGACGAACACCTCCGGCCGCGCAAACAGCGCCACGAGGGAGGCCACGACCATCATCGTGATGCCCCACCAGAGCGACCAGCTGTTGACGATGTGCGCCCGGCCGAACAGCGCCGTGCCTTCCGCGATCGACCCGGCCCGGGGCTGGATCTCGCCGAGCGCGATCATCACCGGCGCGACGAACACGAAGTTGAGCACGGCCCCCAGCATCAGGCTGCTCGCGGCGCGGATGCCCATCAGCCCGCCCGCGCCGATCATCGCGAAATCGAGCGTGGGCGACAGCGCCAGTTGCCGGAAGTCGACGCCGACCAGCCTGGGGAGCGGCGCATGACCCCGGTCGACGAGCCAGTAATACCAGGCGTCGAGATGGTTAGGCAGGTGCCACGACGACCTGAAGCCGAGCCACCTTTCCTGGATCAGCCGCATGTAATTCTCGCCGGAGACGAAGCTGACGCCGCCGGCGAGCACGGCCGCCGTCGCGAGCGCCTTGGCACGCAGCAGGCCCGCCGCCGCGGCCGTGTCGTCGTAGAGCGCATCGAGCACGACGCCGCACGCGCGACCTTCGGGAAACGGGTGCTGCTCGTCGTTGACGTAGCGACGCTTCATGGGAAACGCGACCAGCACGCCGAGGATCGACAGCACGGTCGTGAACGTCATGACCTGCCACAGCGGCAGCACGGCGTTGGTCGCCCACATGTACGCGGCGATGCCGGAGGTGAGCGGCATGGTCATGTAGCCGGCCGCCGTTGCGATCGACTGCACGCAGTTGTTCTCGAGGATCGTCATGTCGCGCGCCCCGAGCCGCGACAGGACGCGATAGATCGCGAAGGCGAGGATCACGGACGTGAGCCCGACGCCGAGCGTCCATCCGGTCTTGGCGCCGACGTAGAGGTTCGTGACGCTGAGCAGGCCGCCGAGCAGGAAACCGGTCATGGCCGAGCGCAGCGTGAGCTGCGCCATGTCGCCGCGGTAGACGTGCTCGAACCACCAGCGGTCCTTCTGCTCGCGGCTCCAGTCGCGGACCTGCTCGGGGGTCAGTTGCTTGAGCGCCATGCCGGGCCTCGCGCGGGCAAAGTCGCCGGAGCATACCTGAGCCTGCGCGCGACTCAGAGGTTCCGCAGTGCCACGACCCAGGCCAGCGCGACGAGCGCGATCGTGCCGAGCCCTGCCAGCCACTGGCCGAGCGCACCGGAGGCGCGTCGACGCAGCGCGAGCAGCATGCCCGCCACGCCGCCGGCCGCGAAGCCCGTCAGGTGCGCGAGCACGTCGGTGCGCTCGCCCCCCACGCCCGTGAACGCGAGCAGGCACACACCAGCGATCAGCGGCGCCCAGCGATAGGCCCAGCGATCGCCCTGGTCGGCGCGACGTCGCCACGCGTAGGCCGCCAGCAGGCCGAGCAACGCGAACACGACCGTGGATGCGCCCGCCGAGACGTGTTCGGCGGGCTGGAACGAGGCATTGAGGGCGTTGGCGACTGCGGCCGCGAGCGTGCCCGCCCCGAATGCGATGCCGGGCCCGAGCAGTTGCGCGGCGAGCCACCCGAACAGCGCGCCGAACCCGAGGTTGCCGATCAGGTGTGCCACGTCGAAGTGCAACGTGAGCGCCGTGACCGCACGCCAGGTCTCGCCCGCGCGGAACGCAGCCGTGTCCAGCACGCCCGCGTCGAACCAGTCCATGGCCCACGCCTTGTGGCCGGCGCACCAGGCCACGGCCAGCACGACGAGCGCATAGCCGAGCGGCCCCGCCCACGCACGGGGATCCGTGCCTTCCGGTTGCAGCATGCGACGTCGCGGCGGGTTCTCGCGTTCGTACGTTCGCAGCTGGCGTATGGCGGCGTCCACCACCGTGGGCGCGACGAACAGGCTCCAGTGCGACCCGTTCGTGAGCACCTGCGACTCGATCCCCACCGCGTGCAGCATGAACGCCCGTTCCTCGCAGGCGGGGCGCCAGTGCGAGCGGTACACCTCGACCGGGAGTTCCGGAAGGGCGGCGAAGGGCGGCGTACCGTTCATGCCTGGCCGTAGAGCCCGCGCCGTTCAGGGCTGCAGTGCGCGATAGAGAAACGGCAGGCTGACGTCCATGCGGTGGTCGATGTCCGAGTGGGTATCGTCGAATTCCTCGTAGTGGTGGCCGATGCCCGCGGTTTCAAGGGCCCGGGACAACTGCCGCGTGCCGTAGTGGATGTGGTACTGGTCACGCCACCCGCAATCGACGTAGATGCCCTTGAGGCGCCGCAGGTTGCGCGCGTAGCGCTGCACGAGCAGCGCGGGGTCGTGCTGCAGCCAGCGCTTCCAGCGGTCCTCGAGCAGCTCGCCGGACTCGAGGTGGAATGGAACGCGGAAACCGTTCGGCGCCTCAGGGTCGGGGTCGTACGTGGCGGCCATGCAGAGGTTCATGATCGCGTGGCCTTCCTGCGAACTCAGCTTGGGCTTCTTCCAGACCGCCTCGAGGAAGCGTCGCACGCGGCCGTCGTCGAGCCCGTCGAGCATCCGGCGTTCCTCTTCGGAGTCGAGCCGGTGCGAGTACTTGCCGTCCTTGCGCGGCGGCCTGCGGTACTTGCCGAGTTCGTCGAGCGTGTTCGGCCAGTCGGCGCGGTAGACGAAGTCGAAACAGGCGTCGCCCGAGTGGTTCGCGATCGCGCCCCAGTGCGCGGTGTATTTCATGCCGTGGATGATCGCGCCATAGCCGCCCGAACTCTTGCCGAAGCAACCGCGGTGCTCGCGCGCGGCGAGCGTGCGGAACTCGCGGTCGACGAGCGGGATCACTTCCTGCAGCAGGAAATCGGCGTAGTCGCCGATGGCCGAGGAATTGACGTACTGGTTGCCGCCGAGCGAGGTGAAGCAGTCGGGGAAGGCAATGATCGCCGGGCCCATCTTGCGTTCGTGGACGAGACGCGCGGCGCGCTCGGCGACGTTCTCGCTGAAGGGCTTCCAGTTCAGGTGTGCGATGCCCGTGCCGGTGAATCCGACCAGGTCGTAGAAGGCGGGAAACCGCCGCCCGCGACCGTGCGTGGCGCCTCGGTCGTATTCGGCCGGCAGCCACACGGCGAGCCGTCGCGTTGCGGAATCGCCGAGCGGGTTGCCCGCAAGGATCCTGGATTCGTGTTCGAGGACGACGACCGTGCCCGCGGCGCCGACGGGTCGCTTCCTGGCCATGCATGACTCCTGTGCTGCACGACTAACCGGGGCGGCAGTGTCGCGTATTCGCTAGCATTGCGCGACTGCGTGCCGCGCGAGAACTTCACCGCCATGACTCCGACCCTGCGCCTGTCCGCCGCCTGTTTCGCATTCTGCTGTGCGCCTGTGCTCGTCCAGGGCACGTCGCCGGCAACCGAGGGATTCGGGCCCGACGACCTGCAGCGGCTCGCACACGTGGCCGAACCGGCACTGTCGCCCGACGGCGCGCAGGTCGCCTACAGCGTCACGATCACCAACCTCGAGGAAGACAAGCAGCAGTCCGATCTCTGGCGCGTCGGGTTCGACGGGGGCGAGCGCGTGCAGCTCACGTTCACGCCCAGGCACGACGAGTGGGCACCCGCGTGGTCCCCTGACGGGCAGTGGCTCGCATTCCTCTCCGACCGCGGCGACGACGAGGCGGAGACCCAGGTCTGGGCGATGCCCGTGACGGGCGGCGAAGCGCGCGCATTCACGCACCTGCCGGGCGGCGTGAGCGACTTCGCCTGGTCCCCCGACGGGACGCGCATCGTCGTCGTGGCGGCCGACCCGGCGCGACCGCCGGGGACGCCGAAGCCGAAGAACCCGCCGCCGATCGTGACCGAACGCTTCTATTTCAAGGAGGACGTGACCGGCTACCTCGGCGCGCGCCGCGACCACCTGTACCTGCTCGACGTCGCCACCGGCGAGGTGCAGCAGCTCACCTCGGGAGATCATGACGAACACCTCCCGGCCTGGTCGCCCGACGGTCGGCAGATCGTGTACGTCACGCGGCGCGGGCCCGATGCCGACCGTCGCGCCAATGTCGACCTCTATCGGGTCGACGCGCGCGCGGGTGCGCGTGAGCGCATGCTCGCGGCCATCGACGGCGCCGACAATGACGACGATGCGCGGTCGCGGCCACAGTGGTCGCCGGACGGCACGCGCATCGCATTCCGCCAGGGTGCCGAGCAGAAGTGGATCTATTACGCGCCGATGCAGCTCGCGATCATCGACGTGGCGAGCGGTAAAGTGTCGCTGCCCGCGCGTCTCGATCGCTGGATCTACCAGCCGCGCTGGTCCGCCGACGCCCGCAGCGTGCTCGCGCTCGTCGAGGCGAGCCGCGAGACACACCTCGCACGGATCGACCTCGCCTCGGGGAAGGTCACGACCCTGACCGCGGGCAAGCGTTTCGACGCGGCGTTCGACGTCGCGAAGAACGGCCGCGTGGTCGTGGTCGGCGGCGACGACGTGACGCCGTACGAACTCGCCGCGGTGGAGAAGGGTTCGTTGCGCAGGCTCGGCTCGCACAACGAATGGCTCGCCCGGCGCAGGCTCGTGCCGTATGAGGACGTCACGTTCCCCAGCCGAGACGGAACCTCGATCGACGGGTTCGTCGTCAAGCCGCCCGGCTACCAGCCCGGGCGGCGTTACCCGACCATCCTGCGCATCCACGGCGGGCCGGTATACCAGTTCAGCCACGAGTTCATGCCCGACTGGCAGGCTTACGCGGCGCGCGGGTATGTCGTCGTCGCGGCGAATCCGCGCGGCAGTTCGGGGCGAGGCTTCGATTTCGCGCGCGCGATCTACGCGGACTGGGGCAACAAGGACATGCAGGACGTGCTGGCCGCGGTGGACCACGTCGTCGAGCAGGGCATTGCCGATCCTGGGCGACTGGCCGTCGGCGGACGCAGTTACGGTGGCATCCTCACGAACTACGTGATCGCGAGCGACCGGCGCTTCAAAGCCGCCGTGAGCGGCGCGGGGTCCTCACACTGGGCCGCGCTGTACGGTCACGATATGTACACGCGCGAGTACGAGTTCGAGCTGGGCCTGCCCTGGCGCAGTCGCGACGTCTACGAGCGGCTGAGCGATCCGTTCTTCCACGCCGACCGCATCAGGACGCCGACGCTGTTCTACTGTGCCGAGCAGGACTTCAACGTGCCCTGCCAGGGCTCGGAACAGATGTACCAGGCGCTGCGCTCGCTCGACGTGCCGACGCAGCTCGTGGTCTACCCGGGCGAGAATCACGCGCTCAAGGTGCCGAGCTACCTGCGCGACCGGCTGCAGCGGCTGATCGGCTGGTACGACCGCTGGCTGCAATAGCGCCGATCCATCGACGGTCACGGCGCAGCCGCTCGAATCAGGTCGCAGTCGACCGCGTCCTGCGCGAACAGTGCTTCGTGCAGGGCCGCCTGGTCGATATCGGCCGACTCGCTGTTCTGCATCACGGCGACCGTCACACCTGCGTCCGGATAATGGGCGAGCCACGTCGAGAATCCGTCGATGTCGCCCGCGTGCCAGACCCGTCGTCCCGCGCTGGTGTTCGTCAGGAAGACGCCCATGCCATAGTCCGAGTCCAGGCCGCGCTGCCAGGCCTCCGGCATGCCCGATTTCGTCGTGCGGCCGTCGTCGAGGACTCCCGCAGCGACCATCTGACTCAGCGTGGCGGCATCCAGCACGCGGCCGGAAAAAAGCGCATGCGACCAGCGCAGCAGATCGTCCACGGTCGTGCGCAGCCCGCCTGCCGCGCCCGGGATCGTCGGGCTGACCCACTCCGCATTGACGTAGCCGCTCGGCGCCAGCCTGGATTTCGCATAGCCCTGCGCCCGGTGGCGCACCACGTCTGCAGGATCGTCGAGTTCAGTCTGCGTGAGGCCGGCAGGGAGGAACAATGCGTCCCGGAAGAAGACGTCGAACGGCTTTCCTGAGACGCGTTCGATGACCACGCCGAGCAAGGCGTAGTTCGAGTTGCTGTACGCCCAGCGAGTGCCGGGCTCGAACTGGAAGCGGGGTTCCAGGCGTGAGATCCACGCGACCATGTCCGCCGACGTCCGGGCGACGGCCTTGCTGCGCTGGCCTGCGGCGTCCTCGGCGTAATCGGGAATGCCCGAGGTCTGCCACAGCAGCTGCCGGAGCGTCACCATCCGGGCCTGTGGCAGTTCCGGCACGAAACGCGACAGTTTGTCGTCCAGCGCGATCCGGCCGTCCTGCATCAGGCGCAACACGGCCGCTGCGGTGAACTGCTTGGTCAGCGACGCCAGCTTGAAAACGGTGGCGCGGACGACCGGCACGTCGTGTTCGAGATTGGCCGTGCCATACGGACGCACGAATACCGGATGCCCGTTTCGGGCGACGCCGACGATCATGCCGGGTGCGCCGCGGCTCATGGTCCCGTGGATCGACGCGTCGATGGCGGCGACGGAGGCCGCGCACAATGAAGGATGCGCTGGAGGAGACGCCAGGCACGGCACGCTCGCCGTCGCAAGACACGCGAACAGCGCGAGCGATGGAAACGCACGCACGACTGCTGACCCACTGAAATGGCAAACGGCGCGCCCCTGGAGGGGCGCGCCGCACATGCCAGGGCCTGAACGATTACTTGCCGTCGCGGTCCGCGTCGCCCGGCATCGCACGCTCGACGGCATCGCGCGCACGGTCGAACGCATCGCGCGTCGCGTGCTTCGCCTCGTGCCACGACAGCCGCGAGTCGCCGCGGATCGAGCCCCAGTCGCGCTCGAACTCGGGCTCGACCTCGTCGAAGGTGCGGCCGTGGTAGCTGGGATACCGTTCGTAGCCCATGCGATAGGCCGGCCGGTAGTCGTCGTAGGTGGTGCTGGTCGTCACGTACGGACGCGACGAGTAATTGGTCCGCCAGTAGTCGTCCTCGACCTCCGGATTGATGCGGTCGGCGATGGCCTTGCCGCCGAGTGCGCCGGCGACCGCGCCGACCGCGGCACCGATCGCCGCTCCCGCGGGGCCACCCAGGCCGCCGGCCGCAGCACCCGCTGCGGCGCCGCCCGCGACACCGCCGAGGGCGCCGCCTGCAAATGCGCCACCCACCATGCCTGCGGCGTCCTTCTTGTCGTCTTCATCCATGATGCGGTCGCGAGTCCGATCCTTGTTCGCCATGGTCCATCTCCTTGTCCGTGGAAAAACTTTCAAGCCTGTGTGGGGCCAGGCACGCCATTTCAGGACGGATGGACGTTCGCGTCTGTAGGAGCCCGCGAGTGGGAGAGGCGGGGGATGTCTGCGCCCGCTGAAGGTCGCTTCGCCGCGGTCGCGAGCGCGCTGCCGCCTGCGACCTCAGGCGCGCCCCTTCAGGATCGCGCGCGCTGCGTTGCGACCGGCGCTGCCGCTGATGCCGCCGCCGCCGTGCACTCCGCTGCCACACAGCCAGAGTCCCTCCACGGGCGTGCGATGGTTCGACCAGCCCGGCAGCGGCCGCATGAAGAACGTCTGGTCGAGGATCAGCTGGCCGTGGTTGAGGTCGCCCTCGGTCAATCCCCAGGACTGCTCGAGGTCGAGCGGCGTGATCGAGCGCACCTCGCGCACCGATGGCCGGAAGGCGGGGTAGTGCGACGCGAGCGTGTCGATCGCGCGACGCTCGAGCGTCGGGCGCATCGACGGCCACGTACCCTGGCGCAACGCGTAGGGCGCGAACTGGAAATGGATCGAGACGACGGGCCCAGACGACGTCACCTCGAGATACGGCTGCTCCGAAACTTCGCCGTACTTGGCGGCGTCGTACGCACGCTCGAGGTACGTGAGCGTCGGCGCGACGACGATCGTGCCGTCGGGCAGGCCGTGCTGGCCGTCCGTGAGCACGTGCACCTTCGCGACGGAGCCACGCATGCGGATCGAACGCGCGTGCCAGACGAAATCGGGCGGCAACTCCGGTGCGCCGACCAGGTCGAGCAGAGTGCGGCGCGGATCCGCCGCCGAAACCACGGTCTGCGTCCGGATCTCCTCACCGCTCGCGAGAAGGACGCCGACGGCGCGCTCGCGCTCGACCAGGATCCGCGTCACGGGTGCGCCGATGCGCAGCTGGCCGCCGTGAGCCTGCAGCGCCTTGACGAGCGCCCCGCCCAGGTTGGCCGCATCGTGCGCGCTGCCGCGGTGGCCGAGGCCGCCGCGATTGCGCCAGTGGTGCAGCAGCACGTAGCCGGCGCCGGCCGACATGGAGCCGATCGTCACGCCGTGGAGGCCGAGGGCGCCGACCGCCGCCTTGAGCGGCTCGGACTCGAACCACTCCTCGGCAAACTCGATCGCCGTCATCGACAGGCCGCGCATGACCCGGAACATGTCTCGCCGCCCGAGCCTGCGCAGCTTCACGGCCAGCGCGGCGAGTGGCCATCCCTCGCTGCGCCAATCGAGGGACGGCAGCCGCGGCATCGCCGTCGCGTACGCCGCATCGAGAAATGCGGCCGCGCCATTCATGTACGCGACGAACTCCGGCCAGCGCGCGGCGTCGCCGGCGGACAGCCGGCGGATCGATTCGAGCGTCGCCGTGTCGCCGGCCGCCGAACTGAGTCGCAGCGCGCCGCCGTCGGGCAGCGGCGCGAGGTACGGCGCCTCGACGTCGTTCCGCTGCAGCCCATGCCGCGCCAGGTCGAGTTCGCGTTCGATCTCCGGCCGCAGCCGCGCGGACGCGTGGAGCGGCGCGACGAAGTTCGGCCCGTACGTCGCGGGCGCGAGCTGTCCGCCGGCGCTCTCGCGGGCTTCGAGCACCAGCACCTTGCGTCCGGCCTTCGCCAGGTATGCGCCGGCGACCAGGCCGTTGTGACCGGCGCCGACGACGACGACGTCCACGTTCGCCGCGGCCGTCACCGCCAGTCCTTCAGGGCTTCCTCGGCGGCCATCTTGCCCGCCGCACCCATGATGCCGCCGCCCGGGTGGGCGCCCGCCGCGCCGTAGTAGTAGCCGGGCAGCGGCGTACGGAAGTCGGCCCAACCCGGGGCCGGCCGCAGGAAGAAGAGCTGATGCAACAGCAGTTCGCCGTGAAAGATGTTGCCGCCGGTGATGCCCGCGATGCGTTCGATGTCCTTCGGCGTGATGACCTGCTTGCCCACGATCGCGCGACGGATGTCCGGAGCGTAGCGCTCGATGGTCGAGATCACGGCTTCGCCGAACGCCTCGCGCTTCGCGTCGTCCCAGCCGCCCTCGATGTCGTAGGGCGCGTACTGCACGAAGCACGACATGACGTGGTGCCCGGGGGGTGCCATGTCGCGGTCGATCATGGACGGGATGATGATGTCCATGTAGGGCCTGCGCGAGAACTGGCCGTACTTGGCGTCGTCGTAGGCACGCTCGACATAGTCGATGCTCGGGCTGATCGAGATCGCGCCACGGTGCAAGGGGCCCTCGCCCGGCAGGCACGTGAATTGCGGCAATTCCGACAGCGCGATGTTGACCTTGCCCGAGGAGCCGCGCACGCGAAAGTTGCGGATCGCCGCGGTGAACTCGTCCGGGAAATGCCGGGAGTCGACGAACTCCAGGAAGCTGCGCTTGGGATCGGTCGCCGAGAGCACGACCTTCGCCGCGAGTTCGTCGCCGTTCTCGAGCGCGACGCCGGCGGCTCGGCCGCCGCGCACGATCACCTGCCGCACCGGTGCGCCGGTGCGGATGTCGACGCCGAGCGCACGCGCCGCGGCGGCAATCGGCTCTGCGACTCCGCCGGTGCCGTCCTTCGGGAAGCCCCACGCGCGGAACGCGCCGTCGATCTCGCCCATGTAGTGGTGCAGCAGCACGTACGCCGTGCCGGGCGAGCGCGGCCCGAGATACGTGCCGATGATGCCGCTCGCGGCCTTGGTGCCCTTGAGGGGGTCGAGCTCGAACCACTCCTCGAGCAGGTCCGCCGACGACTGCGTCGCGAGCTTCGAGATCCGCTGGAGATCGCGTTCGCCGAGGCTCGCGCCGTACCGGCCGAGCTTGAGCAGGCCCCGCAGGTCGCGCCAGCTCATGGACGAGGGGTCCGGCGGAACCAGGCCGATGATCGGCTTGATCGCCTTGGCCGCGCGCGCCATGACACGGGAATACTCGTCGTAGGCCTCGGCGTCGAGCGGCGAGTGCCGGTAGATCTCGCGCCGCGTGAGGTCGTGGTCGTCCCAGCCCGCGAGGTAGTCGCCGTTCTCCATCGGCGTCACGGTGCTCGGCAGCGGCAGGATCCTGAGACCGTGCTTCGGCAGTTCGAGGTCGCGGATGATCTCGGGCCGCAGCAGGCTCACGACGTAGGAGAACTCGCTGAAGCGATAGCCCGGGAAGATCTCCTCGGTCACCGTCGAGCCGCCGACCAGTTCGCGCCGCTCGAGCACCACGACTTTCTTGCCGGCGCGGGCCAGGTACGCGGCGGCGATCATGCCGTTGTGGCCGGCGCCGATGACGATGGCGTCGAAGCTGTTGCTGCTGCTGCCGGCCATGCCTTACGCCTTCTTCCATTCGGGCTCGTAGAACGGCAACGCGACGACGCGCGCGGCGGCCTGGCGCCGGTGGTGCTCCACCGTGACTTCGAGGTTCACGCTCGTGCCCGGCTCGTAGTACGGACGCTGCAGGTGCACGAGCGCGATGTATTTCTTGAGCACGGGCGACCACGTGCTCGTGGAGGCATACCCGACCTGCCGACCGGCCTTGTAGACCGGCAGACTGCCGCGCACGGCCATGGCCGGGATCTGCGGCGGCAGGCCCGCGGCGGCATAGGCGCGCTCGAGGCTTTCCCACTCGACTTCGACGCCGACGAACTTCCAGGCAGGGCCGTCGCGGTGTTCGCGCTCGAGTGCGCGCCGGCCGACGAAGTAGCCGGATTTGTCGAGATTGACCGTCCAGCCGAGCCCCATTTCGTAGGGCGAGGAGGTCTGGCCCGGCACCCACGCGTGGTGCGCCGGGGTGTAGTCGACGTCGAGCATGAACAGGCCCGCCTCGACGCGCGCCATGTCCATCGCGAGGATGCCGCACGGCGTGATGCCGAAGTCGTGACCGCGGTCCATGAGCGTGTCCCAGATCGCGAGCGCGTCGGCGGTCTCGATCCAGATCTCGTAACCGAGGTCGCCGGTGTAGCCGGTGCGTGACACGGTCACGGCGCGGCCCGCGATCGTGTTGGGCCCCATGCGGAAGTACTTGAGGCCGTCGACCGGCGAGCCGCAGCACCGGTTCAGGATCGTGCGCGACTTCGGGCCCTGCAAACTCAGCGCGGCCACCTGCTCGGTGGTCTCGGTGATGCGCACCTGCATCCCCACGGCATTCATCGTGAGCCAGCGCAATTGCGGTTCCGCCGCGGTCAGGCGGAATTCCTGCTCGGCGATGCGCGTGACCGTGCCGTCGTCGACCAGCTTGCCGTCCTCGTCGCACCAGCCGGTGTAGTAGACCTGCCCGATCGAGAGCTTGTGGATGTCTCGCGGCGTGAGCCGGTGCAGCAGGCGCGCCGCGTCCGGGCCCTCGATCCGGTATTTCATGAGGGGGGACACGTCGATCAGCGCCGCGTGGTTGCGGATCGCCCAGTACTCGCGGTCGAGCCCGAGGTCGTACGAACCGACCGCGAGGCAGCCGCCCCAGCGTCGCCAGTTGTGCGGCAGGCAGAGCTCAGAGGTGCGCGCGTGGAACGGGGTCCGCTTGAGTTGGTACAGCGGATGATGGATGGGAGAGAGCTCGGGCATCGAGAAAGTGTCCAGTGTCCAGTGTCCAGTGTCCAGTAGGAGGGCGGAACCCTCACCCGGCCGTTGGCCGACCTCTCCCGCCCGGACGGGAGGGGTGGCGAAGCGCTTCCGACTAACCGCTGGACACTAACCACCGGACACTGCGAGCGCCGCGTCAGCGGCGATCGCGAATGTCGATGAACGTCAGGAACTCGTTGCGCGTCCGGGCATCCGAGCGGAACGTCCCGAGCATCTTCGAGGTGATCATCGAGACGCCGCGCTTGTGGATGCCGCGCGTCGTCATGCACTCGTGCACGGCTTCGATCACGACGCCGACGCCCGTCGGCTGCAGCACGTCGTTGATGCACCGGGCGATCTCCGACGTCATCTTTTCCTGCACCTGTAGACGGCGCGCGAACACTTCGACCACGCGCGCGAGCTTGGAAATGCCCACGACCTTGCCCGTGGGCAGGTAGCCGACGTGCGCGCGGCCGATGATCGGCGCCATGTGGTGCTCGCAGTGGGACTCGAACTCGATGTCGCGCAGCACGACCATCTCGTCGTAGCCGTCGGTCTCCTCGAACGTGCGACGCAGGTAATCGCGCGGGTCGATCGCGTAGCCGGAGAACCAGTCGGTATAGGCCTCGACGACGCGCCCGGGCGTATCGAGCAGTCCCTCGCGGGCCGGGTCCTCGCCTGCCCAGCGCAACAGCGTGCGGACTGCGGCTTCGGCCTCGTTGCGGTCCACGCCATTGCGCGTCGCGGCGACTTCCTTCTTCGTGGTGACGGCGTTCATGCCCGAGCGGTTTCGGCGGGCGGTCGATTTTGGATGCACGGCCATCGTTGCACTCCTTCAGCGCGGGTTCGAGCGGGCCTGGCCCCGCCAGTACACCAGCAGGGCGTAGCCGGCCGCCATCCCGCCCAGGTGCGCAAAGTGGGCGACCCCCTGGCCGGTCTGCGTGACGCCGAGGTACAGCTCCAGCACTCCGTACAGTGTGACGAACAACCACGCCGGCATCGGGATCGGCGGAAACAGCAGCATGATGCGTCGGCGCGGGAACGCCATGCCGAACGCGAGCAGCAGTCCGAACACGCCGCCGGAGGCGCCGACGGTCGGGACCGGCCGCAGATCGATGCCGCCGATCACCATCAACTGGGCGATCGCGGCGCCGACGACGCAGGTCATGTAGTACGTCACGAACCGCCGGGTGCCGAGCAGCCGCTCGATCTCGCCACCGAACATCCAGAGCGCGAACATGTTGAAGAACAGGTGCGTCAGGTTGCCATGCAGGAAGCCGTACGTGACGATCTGCCAGAGTTCGAAGCTCGGGGCGCCGGGGAAGTTCGGCGACGCTGGCGGCCAGAGGGCGAACCAGCGGACCAGCAGCGGACCAGTGACCAGCTGCGCAGCGAAGACGCCGACGTTGAGCAGCAGCAGCGCGCGCGTCGCGGAAGACATGGGCGATGGCATCGGCCCATCGTAGCGGAATCCGCAGGCGCAGGCCGCGGGCGACCGTGTTAGGGTGGCGTCGGACCAGAACGACGGCCCCACCCCGCATGATTTCACGCCCCTGGCTGGCCTGGGCAGCGCTCGGCATCGCGTGCGTCGCGCCCGGAAGCGCGAGCGCGGCCACCCCGTCTGCCGGGATTTCGTTCGGCGCGCTGCAGTTCACGCCGTGCACGCTCGCCGCGCCCGGCCAGGCTGCCACGCTCGCCGCGCGCTGCTCGACGCTGGCCGTGGCCGAGGATCGCTCGCGCCCGGACGGTCGACGCATCGAGCTCGCGATCGGCTGGGTGCCGAGTTCCTCGAAGTCTCCCGCGGCGGATCCGGTGATGTTCCTCGCCGGCGGCCCGGGCCAGGCGGCACTCGAGTCGTTCCCGATGCTCGCGCCGGCCTTCCGCGAGGCCCTGCGGCAACGCGACGTGATCCTGGTCGACCAGCGCGGCACGGGTCGCTCGCACCGTCTCGACTGCCCGCGGGTGATCGGCGACGAAGCGACGGCGGCGCTCGACGTGACCGATTCCGCGGTTGCGCGGGACCTGGCGCGACGCTGTCTCGAGGAGATCGGAAACGCGGACCCGCGCTTCTACACCACGAACGACTACGTCGCAGACCTCGAGGCCGTACGCGGTGCGCTGGGCGCCGAGTCGGTCAACCTCGTCGGCGTCTCGTACGGTACGCGCGTCGCGCTCGAGTACCTGCGTCGTCACCCCGGACGCATCCGCGCGGTCGTGCTCGACTCCGTCGTGCCGCCGACGCTGATCCTCGGCGCCGAGCATGCGCGGAACCTCGATGCCGCCGTTGACGCACAGTTCGCGCGGTGCGAGGCCGACGTACGTTGTCGCGAGCGATTCGGCTCGCCGCGGGCCCGGCTGGACGCACTGCTGGCACGGCTGCGCGCGACGCCAGTGACAGTGGCCTACGCCGACCCGCTCACGCACGAACGACGCGAGGACGAACTGACCGCCGATGCGCTCGCCGGGGTCGTGCGACTGCATGCCTATTCGCCCCCGCTGTTCGCGATGCTGCCGATGCTGATCGATGCCGCGACGCAGGGTCGGTACGAGACCCTAGTGGCGCAGGCGCGCATGGTCGGGCAGCTCGTCGGCGAGCAGATCTCGGTGCCGTTGCAGCTCTCCGTGAGCTGCGCCGAGGACGCGCCCTGGCTCGTGCCGGACCCGGCCGACCGCGACACGATGATGGGCTCGAGTTTCGTCGACGTCCTGCGCGCGCAGTGTGAAGTCTGGCCGCGTGGACGCGTGCCGGCAGACTTTCACGAGCCGGTCACGGTGCGGCAACCGGTGCTGCTGCTCTCGGGCGAGTTCGATCCGGTGACGCCGCCGCGTTACGGCGAGGCGGTCGCCAGGCAGTTGCCGCACGCGCGTCACCTCGTGCTGCGCGGGCAGGGACACGGCGTGCTCGGTGTCGGCTGCACGCCGCGCCTGCTCGGTCGTTTCCTCGCACGGCCGGAGCCGCGGCGCCTCGACACGGGATGCCTCGATGACCTGGGGTACATGCCGCCGTTCGTCGGCGTGTACGGCTGGGATCCGTGAGGCGGCGAGGCATGCCGTGATCCGGGTCGAGGGCTTGCGCAAGTCGTTCCGCACGCGCAACGGCGTCGTGCACGCAGTGGACGGTGTCGACTTCGAGGCGGCCGACGGCCGGATCACGGGCCTGCTCGGGCCCAACGGCGCCGGCAAGACCACGACGCTGCGCATGCTCTACACGCTCATGGCGCCCGACGCGGGGCGCGTGCTCGTCGACGGGCTGGACCCGGCGACACACCCGGCGCGCGTACGGGCCTCGCTCGGCGTACTGCCCGACGCGCGCGGCATCTACAAGCGACTGACCGCACGCGAGAACGTGGCCTATTTCGGTGCGCTGCACGGGCTCGATACGCACACGATCGCGGAACGCACCGAGCGACTCTGCCAGGCGCTCGACATGCACGAATTCATCGACCGGCGCGCCGAGGGATTCTCGCAGGGGCAGAGGACCAAGACAGCGATCGCGCGCTCGCTCGTGCACGACCCGCGCAACGTCGTGCTCGACGAGCCCAGCAACGGACTCGACGTCATGACCACGCGCGGCCTGCGGGATTTCCTGCTGCAACTGCGCAACGAGGGCCGTTGCGTGCTGTTTTCGAGCCACATCATGCAGGAGGTCGCGCGGCTCTGTGACCACATCGTGGTCATCGCGCACGGCCGTGTCGTGGCGTCGGGCTCGCCCGACGAGCTGCGCGCGGGCACGGGTTGCGCGAACCTCGAGGATGCGTTCGTCAAGGTGATCGGTTCGGAGGAGGGCCTGTACGCATGAGGGCGCTCTGGATCGTGCTGCGCAAGGAGCTGCTCGACGCCTTCCGCGACCGCCGGATGGTGCTGGTGGCGTTCCTCGTCATGCCGCTCGCGGTGCCGTCGATCCTCGGCGGCACCGCGGCGCTCGGCGCGCGCAAGCACGCGGAGCAGCTCGAGGGAACGCTGCGATTGCCGGTCGTGGGGGCCGAGTACGCTCCGAACCTCGTCGCGTGGCTCGCCCAGCAGAACATCGAGATCGTCGCGCCACCGACCGACGCGGACGAGGACGTGCGGGCGCAGAGGCACGACGTGGTCCTGCGCATCGACGACGGCTTCGCGGAGGACTGGCGCGGCGGCCGGCCCGCGCGTGTCGAGGTGATTTTCGACGGTTCCCGCCCGATAGCGACGGGTGCGACGGTTGCGCGCGTCCGCGGCCTGCTCGACGGCTATTCCGAGACGGTCGGCACGCTGCGCCTGGTCGCGCGCGGGATCCATCCGGCCGTGGCGCACCCGCTCCAGGTGGGTACGCGCAACGTCGCGGCACCGGAGGCGCGCTTCGACCTGACGCAGCAGTTGCTGCCCTACCTGTTGCTGCTGCTGGCGTTCATCGGCGGCATGCAGGTCGCGATCGACGCGACCGCCGGAGAACGTGAGCGCCAGTCGCTCGAGCCCCTGCTGGCGACGCCCGCGTCCCGCGAGGCGATCATCAGCGCCAAGATCCTCGCGACGGCCGTCTTCGCGCTGCTCACGGTCACGATGACGCTGCTCGCGTATCGTGTTTCGCTCGCCGTGATGCCGGGCGACCTCCTGGAGGCGTCGTTTGCGATCGGGCCCATCGCGCTGCTCGAGCTGTTCCTGGTGATCCTGCCGATCGTGCTGCTGGGCGCGACCGTGCTCACCGGGCTGGCGGCGTTCGCACGCAGCTATCGCGAGGCGCAGGGATACCTGCCGCTGCTGCTGTTCCTGCCGATGGTGCCGACGCTGGTGTTGATGGTGGCGCCGGTCCGCACCCGGCCGTGGATGCTCGCCGTGCCGTTCCTCGGGCAGAACCAGCTGATTCTCCAGGTCCTGCGCTCGGAGCACATTGCGCCGACCGAGTGGTTCATCAGCCTGGGCGCCGGCGTCGCGCTGGTCGTCGTCGCGTGGCTCGTCGCCGCGCGCCTGTATCATCAGGAGCACCTGGCCGCGTCGTCGTGAGCGGCGTCACGTTCCCAGTACGGTCCCGCCGTTGAGATAGGTGGCGCGCCGGACGGTCCCGACCATGCGTGCCGCGGGCGAGGTGGGCACCTCGTTCAAGTCCGCAGGCAGCGATTGCGGCCAGAGGTCGAGCAGGCCCCTGGCCCAGCGCTCGCAGGCGGATTCGGCCGGGTGGAACCCGTCGCTCGCGAACTGGTCCGCCGGCATCGTTTCGGGAAAGTCGAAGCACCACACGCGTTCGTGCCTGGCCAGCAGTCCCACGACCGCGCTCCGCATCTCGCGCACGCGCTCGGCCAGGATCGACTTGAGCGGCCACGGAAACAGCGGGATGGAGTCGAGCGGGGGCAGCCCGCCGTAGAGGATCGCCGACTGGGGGGCTTTCTGCCGCAGCAGTTGCAGGATGTCGCCGAGGTTCCGGACGAACTGCGTCGACGGCACGCCGCGAGTCGCGTCGTTGACGCCGCACGAGACGATGTACACGTTCGCTGCCGGCACCGCTGGGGCGACCTCCTTCAGGACGGTCGCCGAAGTCGCGCCCTTGATGCCGTGCACGCGCCACTCGACGTCGCGCAGCAACCGTTCGTGCAGCAGGCGGGCGTAGCTGGCGGTGAGCGAGTGGCGCTGATCCTTGACGCCGGTGCCGGCCATGATCGAATCGCCCACCCCGACCACGCGGCATGGACGTCCCCCGTGTCCGCCGAGGCGACCCGAGTTGCCCGCCGGAATCGGCAGGCTCGGGGTCCGCTGCCACAGCCAGAGGCCTTGCACGAGGGCGATCGGCATGAGGAGCGGATAGGTCTTCATGGCGGCCCGAGCATAGCCAGCGCGGCGACCGCTGCTCAGGCGTGGACAGGCAATGGCGCGTCCCGCTCGACCGCAACGCGCAGTGGGCCGACGACTACAGCTTCGGCCGACCCGCGCTGTAGTCCTGGCGCGCCGATCGGTTTCCGTTCAGTCGCGCCGCTGACAGCCGGCTCTCCTCCACCCGGCTCACCAGGCGATGCCGTAGTCCTCGCCGTGGTTGCTCGAGCCGCCCCAGAAGCTGCCGTTCTCGGGGTCGACGAGGATGGCGTTGATCGGCCCGGAGGTGCGCGGCTCGAATTCCATCGTGTAGCCGCGCAGCGCCAGTTCCCTGTTCACCCACTGCGGCATCGACGAATTCAGCACGATGCGGCCCGGTTGCGACTCGTGCAGGTCGAACGACGCCTTCATCTGGTAACTGTTGAAGTTCGGCGCCTCGGCGGCCTCCTGCGGCGTCATGCCGAACTCGACGACGTTCAGGAAGAACTGCAGCAGGTTCTGGTCCTGCGTGTCGCCGCCCTGCACGGCGAAGGCGAGCCAGGGCTTGCCGTCGCGCAGAGCGAGGCTCGGCGTGAGCGTCACGCGTGGCCGCTTGCCCGGTTCGATCACGTTGAAGGGGTTCTCGGCGGGGTCGAGCACGAACGACTGCGCGCGCTGGCTCAGACCGATGCCCGTGCGCCCCGCGATCGTCGCCGGGATCCAGCCGCCGCTCGGTGTGACGGCGACGAGCCAGCCGTCGGCGTCCGCGGCGACCTGCGACGTCGTGCCGGCGCGGAAGGCCTGCTCGAAGTCGGCGCGTTGCTGCGCGGTCATCTCCGGCTTCGCCCACGCCTCGAGCGCAGCGCCACGTCGCTTCTGCAGCAGGTCGGCGTACGGGTTCTTGTCGCCCTGGAACGGGTAGGGATCGCCGGGGCCAGCGGCCGCGTCGTTGCGATCCGCCCGGATCGTCGCCGCGCGCTGTTTCGCGTAGTCCTTCGACAGGAGCCCCCTGGTCGGCTCCGCCGGCGGGAACGCCGGGTCGCCGTAATAGAAATCGCGGTCCGCGAAGGCGAGGTTCATCGCCTGGTACACGGTGTGCACGTAGCTCGCGCTGTTGTAGCCCATGGCGCGCAGGTCGAAATTCTCGAGGATGTTGAGCGACTGCAGCAGCGCGGGGCCCTGCGTCCAGACGTCGAGCTTGTAGACGTCGATGCCGCGGTAGCGGGTGATCAGCGGTTGTTCGAGCTTTGGTTTCCAATGGGCCAGGTCCGCGAGCGTGATCAACCCGCCCTGCTCCTGGACGCCGCGCACGAACTCCTGCGCAATGTCGCCGCGGTAGAAACGATCGTAGGCGGCCTGGATCGCGTCCTTGCGCGACTTCCCCGCAGCGAGCGCCTGCTTTTCGGCCTCGACGAGTTTGCGCAGCGTCGCCGCGAGGTCCGGCTGGCGGAAGATCTCGCCGGCGCGGGGCGCCGCGCGCGACTGGCCGACGTGCGGCAGCATGACCCGCTTCGAATAGGGCCATTCGGCGAGCCTGGCCTTCCAGCGTTCGATGTTGTCGGCGGTCTCGGCGTCGATCGGGTAGCCGTCGGCGAGATCGATCGACGGCTGCAGCACGTCGGCGAGGGAGAGCTTGCCGAATTCCTGCAGCATCAGCATGAGCCCGCCCGGTGTGCCGGGCGTGACGGCCGCGAGCGGGCCGTGCTCGGGTGGATACCTGTAGCCCTTCTCGCGATAGAAGTCGGCAGTCGCGCCGGTCGGCGCCACGCCCAGGCCGTTGATCGCGACGACGCGCTTCGCGCGCGGATCGTAGATCAGCGCCTGCGTCTCACCGCCCCAGCTCAGCACGTCCCACATCGTCGACGTCGCCGCGATCATGGCGCACGCGGCGTCGACCGCGTTGCCGCCGCGCTGGAACATCATTGCCCCGGCGGTGGCCGCGAGCGGCTTGCCCGTGATCGCCATCCAGCGCTGGCCGTGCAGCGGCGGTTTCTGCGTCTTCGTAATCGAGCGCGGCACGCTTGGGCTGACGGCCTGGCCGAGCGGTGCCGGCTTGGCCTGTGCCTGCGCGCTGGATGGCTGGAGTGCGGTGGTCATGCAGATCAGGCTCAGTGCGGCGACGACCGCGACCGACTTCCGTGGCTGGCTCATGAGGTCTCGCTGTCGATGTCGATGCGGTGCCTGCAGTATGCTGCGGGGTCTCGTCGTGTGCCACAGGTGTCGTCGATGCCGAAGCTGCTTCGCCTCGTTCCGTTCGTGCTGCTCGCCTGCGGCCCAGCCGGCGCGGCCGTCGACGATGCCGCCGTCGAGGCGGCGACGAAATCGGTGATGCCGCAGGTGATCACGTGGCGTCGCGACTTCCACCAGAATCCCGAACTCAGCAACCGCGAGGTGCGCACCTCCAGGGTCGTCGCGGAGCAGCTGCGGAAGCTGGGCCTCGAGGTGAGGACCGGCATCGCGCACACCGGCGTCGCAGCCATCCTGCGCGGCGCCAAGCCGGGCCCGACGGTGGCGTTGCGGGCCGACATGGACGCGCTGCCCGTCACGGAGCAGCTGGACGTGCCGTTCAAGTCGGTCGCGACGGCCGAGTACCGTGGCGAGAAGGTCGGCGTCATGCACGCGTGCGGTCACGATGGCCACACGGCAATACTGCTCGGAGTCGCGCGGATCCTGAGCGCCATGCGCAACGAGCTGCCCGGTACGGTCGTGTTCGTGTTCCAGCCGGCCGAGGAAGGCGCGCCCGACGGTGAACGCGGCGGCGCGAGCCTGATGCTCGACGAAGGACTGTTTGCCGCGACGAAGCCCGAGGCGATGTTCGGCCTGCACCTGTGGTCCGCCCTGAACGTGGGCGCCGTGGGTTATCGCACGGGCCCCCTCATGGCCGCGTCCGATCGATTCCGCATCGTGGTGCGGGGCCGGCAGACCCACGGTTCACGGCCCTGGGGCGGCGTCGATCCGATCGTCACGGCTGCGCAGATCGTCACGAGTCTGCAGACGATCGTCGCGCGCCAGGTCGACATCACGCAGTACCCGGTCGTCGTCTCCGTCGGCGCGATCAAGGGCGGCATCCGCAACAACATCATCCCCGATTCGGTCGAGATGGTCGGCACGTTCCGCACGTTCGACCCGGAGGTGCGCGAGCAGGTCATCGAGCGTATCCGGCGCATCGCCACCGAGACGGCGGCGGCGGCGGGTGCCACGGCCGAGTTCGAGCTCGGCCCCGACCCGAACCCCGTCGTGGTCAACGAGCCCGCGCTCACGACGCGCGCGGTCGCGACGCTCGAGCGGGTCGCGGGCAAGGACCACGTCGCGGTGATGCCGTACGTGACGGGCTCCGAGGACTTCGCGTTCTATGCGCGGCAGATGCCCACGTTCTATTACTTCGTCGGCTCGACACCGCAGGGGCAGGATCCGGCGACGGCGCCGAGCAACCACTCGCCACGGTATTTCCTCGACGAAGCAGCACTGCCGCTCGGCGTGAGCACGCTCACGGCGCTGGCGCTCGACTACCTGCAGGGCGTCACATCGTCGCGCGCGCCGCGTTGATCGCCAGGATCAGCAGCGTCGCCGTCGCGAGCGAGAACAGCGTGAAACGCACGGCCACGCGGTTCCAGGTTGCCTGAACGACGCTGTGGACGATGCGCAACGCGACGTAGCCCCAGGCGAGCTGCAGGTTGACGCCGTCGCCCGCGCCCACTACGCCGAGGATCACGACGGTCGCGTAGAAGATCGTCGGTTGTTCCATCAGGTGTGCGTAGTTGTGCGACTTCCAGTTCACGCGGTCGGGCACCACGCCCTCGAGATTCACGCCTCGGCTGCCGGTGATCGTCATCAACGGGATGCCCGCCCGGGCCATGGCCGGCAGTCGCGTGATCGCGAGCCACGCCAGCATCACGAGTGACCAGAGCACGAGGACGATGGCGGGCGCAAAAATCGGGCTTTCAATCGGCATGATCGGACCTCTTGGTTCTTGGAATGCATGGCCGGAGGCGCGACTGTAGCGTGACCCGGCGCGCGGCTCATACTCGCCGCGTCACTGCGGGGTTGCGGGCCCGGTTTACTCCTGCTTGCCGCCGCGTCCGGCGCCGGCCACGAACCGCGCCGCGCCGCGCGCAGATTCGCCACTGCGCAACACCTCGAGGCCGCCCTCGAATTCGCGCGCGAGCGCAGCCGCGCCGGGCAGGCTCCACTGCGCGAGCGCCGACGCGCGGTCGGCGCGCAGGCACGCCTGCGGGAACGCCGCGATCTCCCGCGCGAGTTGTTCCGCCGCTGCGCGCGATTCCCCGCGTTCGACGACCCGATTGACGAGCCCCATCGCGAGGGCCTCCGCGGAGCCGACCGCGCGGCCCGTGAGAATCATGTCCATGGCCCGCCCGGCACCGACGATCCGAGGCAGCCGCACCGTGCCGCCGTCGATCAGCGGCACGCCCCAGCGCCGGCAGAAGACGCCGAAGGTCGCGTCGGCCTCCGCCACGCGCAGGTCGCACCAGAGCGCAAGTTCCAGGCCGCCCGCCACCGCGTGGCCGGCCACGGCCGCGATCACGGGCTTGCCGAGTTCCATGCGCGTCGGGCCCATCGGTCCGAACGCATCGTGCGCCGATCCGTGCGGGGCCTTGAGCCGCGACGGATCCCAGCCTTGCGCGACGGCCTGCAGGTCGGCGCCGGCGCAGAACGTTCCGCCCGCGCCCCAGAGCACGATCGTGTGCACGTCGGGGTCTCGATCGAGAGCCTCGAACGCAGACGCAAGCCCGGCGGCAGTGGCCGGGTCGACCGCGTTGCGGACCGCAGGGCGGTGCAGGATCACGGTGGCGACGGGACCGGCACGGTCCACGCGAACGGCCTCAGACATGGTCAATCCCCGGTTTCAAACCTTTTGGCGGGCCGGCGCATCTGTATCAACGAGTGAGCGGGCCATGCGCGGGCCGGGCGGCGGCCTGTGTAGGATGCCCCACCCGGCCGCGCGGAGCGAACGGGGATGCGAGGTGGGTCTTGCCGACGGGTCGGGAGGTCGTGGATGAAGTCCAGCGAGCGCGTGATGCGGCCGAGGAACGCCGCCTCGTCGCGGCCGCGGTGGACGGCTCCGCCCCGGCGTTCGAGGCCCTGTACCGGAGGCACGCGGCGCGCATCCACGCGCTGTGCCTGCGCATGACCGGTCACGTCGCGACGGCCGAGGACTGCACGCAGGAGGCGTTCATCCAGGCCTGGCGCCATCTGCCGCGGTTCGAGACGCGCAGCACGTTCGGCACCTGGCTGCACCGCATTGCGGTCAACACCGTGCTGCAGCAGGCGAGGCGCCGGCACGAAACGCTCGGCGCCGCCGACTCGGCGGAGCGCGAGGTGGCCGACGTGATGGCCGACCACTCGGCGGCGGACCCGGCGCGCGGGCGCGACCTCGAAGCGGCGATCGCCAGCCTGCCGCCCGGGGCGCGACACGTGTTGGTGCTCGTGGGCGTGTACGGGCACTCGCACGAGGAGGCGGCGGAGATGCTCGGCGTCGCCGTAGGCAC
Source organism: Steroidobacteraceae bacterium (assembly GCA_035691185.1). Taxonomy (GTDB): domain Bacteria; phylum Pseudomonadota; class Gammaproteobacteria; order Steroidobacterales; family Steroidobacteraceae; genus RPQJ01. Next base: position 766 of record DASSJN010000093.1, on the reverse strand, counting down.
CTGCAAGGCGCAATTGCACCGGGCGCGCGCGCTGCTCGGCGCGCGGCTCGAAGGACGGGAGACGCATCATGACGGACATTGACCGGCGCGAAGGCGACGACCCACGGCTCGACGCGGAGCTGCGCGAGCTGCCGCGCGCGATCGCTCCGGGCCGCGACCTCTGGCCCGGCATCGCGGCGCGACTCGAGCCTCGCGAGTCGAGCGCGGCGCGTCGACGGCCGGCGTGGCTGTGGCAAGCCGCCGCCGCGGTGCTGCTCGTCGCAGGATCGTCGCTGCTCACCGCAACGCTGGTGGACAGGGATCGCGGCGAGGGCAACATGGCCGCCGCGCCCCGGACGACGACCAGCGCGCCGGCCCCGAGGACCACGGACGTCATGGCGATGCCGGCCGCGTTCGGTCCGGGAGCGCGGCTCGACGCCGATTACGTGGCGGCGCGCCGGCAGCTCACGGCGATGCTCGAGGCGCGCATGGCGAACCTGCCCGAGTCGACGCGGGCCAAGCTGCAGGTGAACCTGGCCGAGATGCGCCGCGCCGCCGACCAGATCAATGCGGCGCTCGCCGAGCAGCCGGGCGACCCGCTGCTCGAGGAACTGCTGTTGATGACGTACCAGGACGAGCTGGCCGTGCTCGCCAACGTGAACCAGTTGACCACGGCCCTGGCCAGCGCCGCCGAACCCGCGGCGGGGGATGCGAAGAGGATGCAATTATGAGTCGCGACGTGAAACCGATGTCCCGCCGGCCGCTGGAAGCGGCGTGCGCCCTGGCG
>DASSJN010000092.1:0-22260 GCA_035691185.1 Steroidobacteraceae bacterium | reverse complement strand
AGTCGACGCCGAAATTGAGCCCGCGGACCGCGAGCAGCGCGATGGACGTAAGCACCAGCACGGCCGAGATCACGTACCAGCGCTTGCGCTGGCCCATGAAGCGGAAGCTGGTCTTTTTCTTGAAGAATTCCATGTGCAGTGCGCCTCAGACGGGCAGCGACGCGAGCTTCGGCTTGCGGCCCCAGATCAGGTGGATGAGCACGCGGCTCGCCAGGATCGCGGAGAACAGCGACGTCAGGATGCCGAGGCACAGCGTGACGGCGAAACCCCGGACCGGGCCGGTGCCGAACGTGAACAGCACGACGCCGGCGATCAGCGTCGTCACGTTGGAGTCCGCAATCGCCGAAAACGCCTTCTCGAAACCCGCGTTGATCGCCGCGTGCGGGCTCATGCCGTTGCGCAGCTCCTCGCGAATGCGCTCGTAGATCAGCACGTTCGCGTCGGCTGCCATGCCGACGGTCAGCACGATCCCGGCGATGCCGGGCAGCGACAGCGAGGCCTGCAGCAGCGACATCAGCGCCACGAGCAGGACCATGTTGATGAACAGCACGCTGCTTGCGACGATGCCGAAGAGGCGGTAGTAGACCGCGAGGAAGACGAACATGCCGAACAGGCCGACCATGAGCGCCTTGAAGCCGCGCTCGACGTTGTCCTGGCCGAGGCTGGGGCCGACCGTGCGCTGCTCGACGATGTACAGCGGCGCCGCCAGCGAGCCGGCGCGCAGCAGCAGTGCGAGTTCCCGCGCCTCGTTCGCCATGACCCCGGTGATCTGGAAGTCGCTGCCGAAGACGCCGCGGATCGTCGCGACGCTGATGACCTCCTCCTCGGTGCATTCCGTGCCCGAGCGGATGCCGTTGCAGGGCTGGCCTTCCTGGACGCGCTTCTTCTCGATGAACACGACGGCCATCGGCTTGCCGAGGTTCTCGCGCGTCGTGTCGAGCATCTCGGCCGCGCCGCGCGCATCGAGCTTGACGTACACCGCAGGCTCGCCCTGGGTGAACCCCGAGCTCGCGTCGGTGAGCTGCTCGCCCGAGACGATGAGTTCGCGCTTGAGCAGGACCGGCCGGCCCTGGCGGTCGTGGTAGAGCTTCGACCCGAGCGGCGCGCGCTTGGCCTGCTCCGCGGCGAAGGCGTCGTTCTGGTCGTCGACGAGCCGGAATTCCAGCGTCGCCGTCGCGCCGAGAACGCGCAGGGCCTCGTTGGGGTCCTGCACGCCGGGCAGCTGCACGACGATGCGGTCGACGCCCTGGCGCGCGACGATCGGCTCCGTCACGCCGAGTTCGTCGACGCGGTTGCGCAACGTCGTGATGTTCTGCTGGATGGCGAAGTCCTGGCGCTGTTTGATCTGCGCGGGATTCAGCTTGATCGAGACCGAGCCGCCCTCGCCGAGCGTCGTGGCGTCGATCGTGCTGTTCGGATCCTGCCGACGCAGCAGCGCTGCGAAGCGCTCGGCGTCCTCCCCGCTGCGCAGTGTGACGCGCACTGCGTCGACGCCGTCGTTCGACACGGCCGTGAACGGGATGCGCTCGGTCCGCAGCAGCTGGCGATAGTCGCGTTCCATGCCTGCCAGCAACTGCGTGACCGCGCCTTTGACGTCGACTTCGTACATGAAGTACACGCCGCCGCGCAGGTCGAGCCCGAGGCTCATCGGCCGCAGGCCGATCGCGCGGATCCAGGCCGGCGTGCGCGGCACGTCCGACAGGGCGACCAGGTACTCGCGGCCGACCTCGTCCTGCACGACGTCCCGCGCCTGGAGGCGCACGGTGACGTCGTGGAAACGCATGACCAGCCGGTCCTCCTCGAGGTACGAACTCTCGACCCGGAGGCCCTTGGACTGCAGCAGCGAGACGACCTGCTGCTTTCCCGCCTCCGTGACCGGCGTGCGATCGTTGCGCGAGAGCTGCAGGGCGGGCGCGTCGCCGTAGAGGTTCGGCAACGCGAGCAGCAGGCCCAGGGCGAGGACGATGGCGACCAGCCAGATCCGCCAGGCCGGGTAGGTGTGCATCAGGAGGCTCTCTTGCGACGGACTCAGGCGCTCTTCAGCGTGCCCTTCGGCAGGACGCTGGCGACCGTGTGGCGCTGGACCTTCACCTGGACGCCGTTGGCGATCTCGACCGTCAGGAACTGCTCGCCGGTCTCGGTCACCCTGCCGAGGATGCCGCCGGAGGTGACCACCTCGTCACCGACCGAGAGGGCGGCCACCATGGCCTTGTGTTCCTTGGCCCGCTTGGCCTGCGGCCGGATCAGCAGGAAGTAGAAAACGACGAAGATCAGCACCAGCGGCAGCATCTGCAGCAGCGCATTGGGCTGCGCACCGCCGGCAGCCTGGGCGTGGGCGCTCGCGATCAACCAGTCCATCAGGAAACTCCCGTCGCCCCGCGAATGGGGGCCCGCAAAAGGCCGCCGATTATACCCGAGCGTCAGTCGCCGGTGGCGGCGGTCGTGGACGGCTGGGCCTCGGGCCCGGTGAGGAACCCTGCCTGGAACTCCGCGAACCGCCCCGCTTCGAGCGCCGCCCGGATCCGGGTCATCAGGTTCAGGTAGTAGTGCAGATTGTGGATCGTGTTGAGACGTGCCCCCAGGATCTCGTTGCAGCGGTCGAGGTGGCGCAGGTAGGCGCGCGAGTAGTGACGGCAGGTGTAGCAGCCGCAGTTCGGGTCGAGCGGCGTCGTGTCGGACTGGTGGCTCGCGTTGCGGACCTTGACCACGCCCTGCGAGGTGAACAGGTGGCCGTTGCGTGCATTCCGCGTCGGCATCACGCAGTCGAACATGTCGATGCCGCGCGCGACTGACTGCACGATGTCGGTCGGGGTGCCGACCCCCATCAGGTAGCGCGGCTGCTGCCAGGGCAGGCGCGGCTCCAGCGCCTCGAGCACGGCGTTGCGCTCGGACGCGGGCTCGCCCACGGCCAGGCCGCCGACCGCGTAGCCCGCGAAGCCGATCTCGGTCAGGCGGTCGATCGACTCCTGTCGCAAGTCCAGGAATGTCCCACCCTGCACGATGCCGAAGAGCGCGTTCGGATTACCGAGAGCGTCGAAGGCGTCGCGGCTGCGACGCGCCCAGCGCATCGACAGCTCCATCGACTGGCGCGCCTGCTCCGCCGTCGCCGGGTACGGCGGGCACTCGTCGAACGCCATGACGACGTCCGCGTTCAGTGCCGCCTGCATTTCCATCGAGACTTCCGGGCTCAGGAACACGGCGTCGCCGTTGACAGGCGAGCGGAACTTCACGCCCGCCTCCGTCATCTTGCGCAGGTCGGCGAGGCTGAAGACCTGGAAACCGCCCGAATCGGTCAGGATCGGGCCATCCCAATGCATGAAGCCGTGCAGGCCGCCGTGCGCGCGGATGACGTCGACGCCGGGGCGCAGCATCAGGTGGAACGTGTTGCCGAGCACGATCTGGGCGCCGAGGGCGGTGAGTTCCTCGGGCGTCATGGCCTTGACCGTGCCGTACGTGCCGACCGGCATGAAGACCGGCGTCTCGACGACGCCGTGGTTGAGGTGCAGGCGACCGCGCCGCGCCGCGCCGTTCCGGGCGAGCAGCTCGAACTTCACGCGGGGCTGCTCCTGGGCGCGAGCGCACCCGGCGCCGGCTCGACGAACATGGCGTCGCCGTAACTGAAGAAGCGATAGCGCCGTGCGACGGCATGCGCGTATGCGCGAAGCACGTACTCGCGGGTGGCGAAGGCGCTCACGAGCATCAGCAGCGTCGACTCGGGCAGATGGAAATTCGTCACGAGCGCGTCGACGACGCGAAAGCGCTGGCCGGGCGTGATGAAGAGCCGGGTCTCGCCGGACGTCGCCTGCAGTTCGCCGGTCGGCGCCGCGGCGCTTTCCAGCGAGCGCACGGCCGTCGTGCCGACGGCGATCACGCGTCCGCCGCGGGCCTGCGTCGCGCGCACGGCATCGACCGTCGCCTGAGGCACGTCGTACACCTCGGCATGCATTCGGTGCTGCGCCAGGTCGTCGACACGCACCGGCTGGAACGTGCCTGCGCCGACGTGCAACGTGACGCAGGCGAAGCCGGCGCCGGCCCCGCGGCAGCGCTCGAGCAGCGCGTCGTCGAAATGGAGACCCGCGGTCGGCGCCGCGACGGCGCCGGGTTCACGCGCGTAGACCGTCTGATACCGCTCGCGGTCGGCAGGCTCCTCGGCGCGCCCGACATACGGCGGCAGCGGCGTCTCGCCGTGTCGCTCGAAGACCTCGTGCGCATCGGCGTCGAACTCCACGCGCCAGAAATCGTCCTCGCGCGCTTCGACGCGCAGCGAGCATCCACCCGCAACGTCGATCACCGTTCCCGGGCGCGCCGGCTTGCTCGTGCGAAGCTGCACGATCGCCCGGCCTCCGCCGAGCATGCGCTCGAGCATGACTTCGACCCTGCCGCCGCTGTCGCGCTTGTGGCCGAACAGCCGTGCGGGCACGACGCGAGTATCGTTGACGACGAGCAGGTCGCCGGCACGCAGCAGCTGCGGCAGGTCGCGGAACTGCCGGTCGACGGTCGCACCCGTGCGCCCGTCGAGGTGCAGCAGGCGGCTCGCGCTGCGCTCGGGCGCCGGGTGGCGCGCGATGAGCTCGTCGGGCAGGTCGAAGTGGAAGTCGGCGCGCCGCATAGGGGCGCGCATGCTACCGCACCTCTCGCCACCGGAGACGTGGATCCGCTTCAATACCGCAGGTGCGTCCGCGCGATTTTCGGCGGCTCCCTGCTCGAGCGGGGTCGCGGCGAGGGTGGACCTGTGCGCACTCGCAGCGCAGGAAGTCCCGACGTCCTGGGCCGCTCCGCCGCTTCGCTACGACACCGACCCGGTGCGCGGCGCGGCGGGCGGCGCCGGCGCGCGCGGCGGAGGCGGCCCCTGGCGCATCGCCGGGGCGTCGCCGGACTCCGGCACCTGCATCTCGACCGTCTGGCGCTTGCGCTGCCGCAGGATCTCGACCTTGACCTGCTCCGAGGGCTGGTACGAGCCCAGGATGCGGAAGGCGTGGCGCGGATTCTCGGGCGTGCGGCCGCCGATGGTCAGGATCACGTCGCCCTCCTCGAGCTTCGAGCCCGCGGCGGCCGGCGCGCGCACGACCAGCAAGCCCTTGTCCGTCCCGAAGTACTGGCCGAGCTTCGGCGTGATCGGCACGAGTTCGAGCGAGCGGAAGCCGCGGCCGTGCCCACCCATGAATGCCTCGAGGTCGATCGGCAACTCCATGCCTTCGAGCATCGGCAGGTGCTCGCGCACGACGCGCATCATCGGCGGTTCGGCAGCCACCGTCGTGATCGACGCACTCATCTTCTTGCCTTCGCGGAGATAGTCGAGCTTCACGACCTGGCCCGGCTCGACGCCGCGCAGGTACTCGACGAGCTGGCGGCTCGCGCTGCGCTCGCCGGTCTTGCGCAGCGGCTTGCCGTCGACGGAGGTGACGACGTCGCCCTTGCGGAGCCCCGCCTGCTCGGCCGGGCCGGACGGGCTCACGCTCATGACCTCCACACCCTCGGGCCGCGTCTGCTCGCCGCCGATGTTGATGCCCAGCATCGCGCCGCGCGGCGGCGGCGGCGCCCCGTGACGGCGCATGAGCATGTCGACCGATCCGGGGTCGCCGCCGTAGAGCTTGCTCGTGAGATCCGCCACGTCGCGCGCGGCATCGTCGAGCCTCGATTGCGCGTCCTGCAGCTGCTTCTCGAGCGCAGCGCGTTCCTGCGGTGTCGCCTCGGCGGCGTGGACCGTCGGCGTCGCCGCCAGGCACGCCGCCCCGGTCAGCACCAGGGCGAGCCACAGTGGACCCGGCCCGCGCCTTGCGCCGGCCGGGCGTTCGAGCCATCGATTCGTCTTCGTCGTCATTGCCGACTCCGTTCCACCAGCCTGGGAATTGTTGGCTTTACATCGCGATGCGTTGCGATTCGACGTAGCGGAGGCGCACCAGCGAATTGAGGGTGTCGACGCGCTCGCGCCAGAGCTGTTCCGATTCGCGCGCGTCGCCGCCGCTGCTCGAGATCCGGTGATCGAGCCATTGCACCTGTGCCTCGAGCGTGTCGATCGGCAGCGCCGTGCCTGCGCGCTGCACGACCGGGCGGTCACCGAGCAGGCCGAGGATTTCCTCGAGCGCCGCGGACTGCGTCTGCAACCGTGCGACGTGGTCGAGCGCGACCGCCTCCTCCGCCGTGAGGGGCGACATCGCGGCAACGGTGGACCCGCGGGACTCCTCGGGCGCCTCACTGACGCGCCACGAGACGGCGACCGCGATCACGGCGATCGACGCGGCCACGGCGGCGCGAGCCACATGCGCGCGCCGGCGCGTCGCGGCGTCCCGGGCGGCCCGCCTTTCCTGCACGTCGCTCCAGCCCACCGCGCCCGCCTCCACCGCCGGCAGCGACCTCAATCGCGTCCGCAACGCGGAGACGTCCTGCAGCGCCGCCCTGCACCGGGCACAGCCGTCCACGTGGGCACGAACCGCGGCGTCGACGGGTTCCCCGTCACGCAGGCTCAGTAGATGCTCGATACGGGCATGCATGACGACCCGACTCCTGTCGATACGAGCTCGACTCGCAGGCGCTCGTGCGCCCGGGCGAGCCGCGATTTCGAGAAGCTGGCGGTCGCGCCGAACAGCGCGCCGATTTCCGCGTGCGTGTAACCCTCGACGTCGTGCAGCCAGACGACTGCGCGGGCCGTGCCGCCGAGTCGAGCCAGCGCTCGCATGAGGTCGATGGCGTCCGCCTGGTCGAGCCCGGCGGGGTCCGGCGGCTCGGCGACGACGGACCAGGCGTCATCGCCCGCGGCGGCGTCCCCGACTCCACGCGCGAGCCAACGCCGGCTGCGTTGCCAGGGCGAGCGCAGGTACATCAGGCAGCGCGAGACCGCGATGCTGCGGACCCAGCCCGCGAACGAGCCCCGGCCCTCGTACTGGTGCAGGCGGGTGATCAGGTCGACGAACACGTCCTGGGCGACATCCTCGGCCGCTGTCCGGTGCGCCAGCAGGCGCCGCGCGAGCGTGCGGACCGGGCGTTCGAACGTGAGGTAGATCTGCTCGAGCGCGCCGTCGTCGCCGCAGCGCGCGCGAGCGAGCAGCTCGGGCGCGAATTCGATGTCGGGAAAGGCGGACATTCTGCAGACTTAGATGCGCGGACCCCGGAAAAGGTCGCGCGGTCGCAGCCCGCCCGATCGCCCCGACGACGGCGTTCAGCCCCGGTTCGGCTGCGCAGGCCGGGTCGTGGCCACGACCTGTTTCGGCGCACTGGCGTCGTCGCTGCCGTCGCACTTGAAGAACGGCGACTCGTCGAGCCACTTGCGGTCGGGGTAGTAGGCGAACAGCAACGCCCCGCCCTTGAGCGTATCGATGACGGTGCGCGCGACCTCGGGCCGCAGGGCGGGGCAGCCCCAGCTGCGGCCCAGCCGTCCGAGCCGTTCGGCGAGGGCCTGGCTCACGTACGGCGCGCCGTGCATGACGATCGCGCGGGAGAGCGCGTTGTCGTTGAAGCCCGGGTCGAGGCCACGCAGCCGCAACGAGTAGCCGTTGCTGCCGTAGTAGGTGTCGGCGGTTTGGTAGAGGCCGATGCTCGACATCTTGCTGCCTTCGACGTTCGAGAACCGTTCGGCGAGTCCCTCGCCGGTGTTGCGCCCGTGGGCCACCAGTTCCTGGAACAACAGGCGCTGGCGCCGCAGGTCGAATACCCAGAGGCGGGGGCTGGTCGAGGGCAGCGAGTAGTCGATCACCGCGAGGTGGTTCAGACCGTCGAGCAATCCCTGTCGGCGCGCGCACTCCGCCGCGCGAGCGGCCAGGCCGAGGACGTCGGGATTCGCAGTGGGAGCGACCGCCCGGAGTTGCTCGACGAGACTGGCGGCCGCCTGCGCGGGCACGCCCGCAACGACGACGCCGAGGCTCAGCACCAGAATGGCCGTGAAGCGGCTGCGCAGGCTCCGTCGCATGTCCCGGTCGGTCTCCTCGTCAGGATGGCCGCCCGCGGGCGACGCGCTCCGTCTGACCGCGTGAAGTGTAGCGAGTTCCGCCCCCGCCGTCGGTGACGACCGCCCCGGTCCGAGTCCCGCGAGACGCCCGCTCGCCTAAGTCGTTGCGGCGTCGGGCGTTCTGCCCCGGCCCTCGACAATCGGGTAAGCTTCGCAGCCCCCCGGCCGGGATGGCGGAACTGGTAGACGCACCGGACTCAAAATCCGGCGATGGCGACATCGTGAGGGTTCGATTCCCTCTCCCGGCACCACGGCACTATCCCCTATCACCTATCCCCTCCCCTTGAAGTTCTGCTCCAGCTGCGGCCACCCTGTCACCCTGCGTACGCCGGAGGGGGACCACCTGCCGCGCTACGTCTGCGATCAGTGCGGGGTCGTGCACTACCAGAACCCCAAGCTCGTGGTCGGCTGCGTGCCGGAGTACGAGGGCCGCATCCTGATCTGCAAGCGCGCGATCGAACCCCGGTACGGCTTCTGGACCATCCCGGCCGGCTTCATGGAAAACGACGAGACCACCCAGCAGGGTGCGCGGCGTGAAACCCGGGAAGAAGCGCACGCCGAGGTCGAGATCGGTTCGCTGCTGGCGGTCGTGCACGTGCTCCACGCCAACCAGGTCCACGTGATGTTCCGTGCGCGCATGCACGAACCCAGCTTTGGCGCAACTGCGGAAAGTCTCGAGGTCCGGCTCTGCGAAGAGAGCGAGATTCCGTGGCACGCGATCGCATTCCGCAGCGTCGATTTCGCGCTCAAGCGGTATTTCGACGATCGCCGGCGCGGCGTCGAGCAGCATCATTTCGCGGCGCTGGATTACAGGAAGTCGGTGGGTTAGGTACGATTCGCGTTTCCAGTCCCGCCGCCGACACTATTTTCGCCCGGAGATCGTCCCGATGACCTTCGTCGTCACGGAAAACTGCATCAAGTGCAAGTACATGGACTGCGTGGAAGTCTGCCCGGTCGACTGCTTCCACGAAGGCCCGAACATGCTGGTCATCGACCCGGACGAGTGCATCGACTGTACGCTGTGCGAGCCCGAGTGCCCCGCCGAAGCGATCTTCTCCGAAGAAGAGCTGCCGGACGGACAGCAGGACTTCCGCAAGCTCAACGCGGACCTGGCGAAACAGTGGCCGGTGATCACCGAGAAGAAGGAACCGCCCGCGGACGCGAAGGAGTGGGACGGCCGCCCCGACAAGCGCCCGCTGCTCGAGCGCTAGACGACGTCGCCCTCACCCGCGCTGCGCGCGACCTCTCCCGCGCACGGGAGAGGTGAAGAACATCAGCGTGCGGCGACGGCCGCCTTCTGCGATTCCTGCACGGAGTGGACGAGCTCCGCCGGCGTCAGGAAGCCGCCGATGTAGTCGCCGTTCTGCGTGAAAATCGCCGGCGTGCCCTCGACGCCAAGGTCCGAACCGAGTTCGTACTGGGTCTTGATCGGGCCGTCGCCGCACGTCCTGGCCTTGAGGGTTTCCCCACGCTTGGCGCGGGTGAGCGCGTCGCGGCGATCCGCGGAGCACCAGACCTGTTCGGCCTTCTTCCACGACTCGGTGCCTGGGCCGGTGCGTGGATACATCATGTAGCGCACGCGGACGCCCGCCTTGTTCATGTCCGCGATCTGGCTGTGGAACTTGCGGCAGAAGCCGCAATCGATGTCCGTGAACACGGTGACGGTCATCTTCGCGTTCGGCGGACCGAACACGATCATCTGGCTCTCCGACGCCGTCGCCAGCGCCTTGGCGCGCGCCGCGTTGCGGCGCGAGGCGGTGAGGTTCATCTGCGTCTCGAGGTCGTACACGTTGCCGCTCAGCAGGTACTTGCCGTCCTCGCTCACGTACGCGATCAGCCCGCCCATCGTCACTTCGTAGAGACCGGGGATCGGCGACGGCGCCACGTCGTTCGGAGTGGCGCCCGGCAGGTGGGCAACGACGCGGGCACGCACGTCCGCAGGCACCGTGGCTGGCACGGCCTTGACCGTCGCGGGCCGCGCCCCGGGGGTCGGCGACTTCTGCGCCTGGGCCTTCGCGTCGCCCGCTGCGACCGCAGTACCCGCGGGGTGCAGCACCGCCAGAGCGGCCATGAGGACGGTGACCGCCGTGGTGATCGGGGCGAAGGGAAGCGTGCGATGCATGCTGGGTCGTTCCGTGTGTTTCGGTTGTGCTTGTCGGGCGGTTGCCTCTAGGACAGCCGGCGCCCGCCCGGGTTCAACGACCGACGAGACGCATAGGGCATATCGCGTGATCGCTGAAGTGACGGCGCGCGTCGTCCGCCGACGTGCCCCGGCGCGGCGGCGCAGTCTAGCAGACCGGTCCGAGGCGCGGCTCGCGCTGCCCGCAACGGTGGCGGGATCAACCGCGCGGATGGTGTTGCGAGTGCAGGTCCTTGAGCCGCTCGCGCGCGACGTGCGTGTAGATCTGCGTCGTCGAGAGGTCGCTGTGCCCGAGCAGCATCTGCACGACACGCAGGTCCGCGCCATGGTTCAGCAGGTGCGTCGCGAATGCGTGGCGCAGCGTATGCGGCGAGAGTTCCTGTTCGATGCCGGCCTTGCGAGCGTAACGCTTGATGATGTGCCAGAACGCCTGGCGCGTCATGCGGTCACCGCGGCGCGTCGGGAACAGGTAATCGGTCTGGCGCTCGAGCAGGATCTCGACGCGCGGGCCCTGCAGGAACTGCTGCACCCACTGCACGGCTTCCTCGCCGAGCGGAATCAGGCGCTCGCGGTCGCCCTTGCCGACGATGCGCAGCACGCCCTGGTTCAGGTTCACCTGCCCGAGCTTGAGGTTGACGAGTTCGGACACGCGCAGCCCCGTGGCGTAGAGCACCTCCAGCATCGTCCGATCGCGATGCCCCAGTGGGTCGCCCACGGCAGGAGCGGCCAACAGGGCCTCGACTTCCTCCTCCATGAGCGACTTCGGCAACGAGCGCCCCACCTTGGGCATCGCGATCTGGGCGGTCGGGTCCTCGCGCAGGGAGCCTTCGCGCACGAGGTGGCGGTAGAAGCGGCGGAAACTCGAGAGCTGTCGAGCCGTCGAACGGGGCCGGGCCCCGGCCTGCACGCGCGAAGCCATGAACGAGAGGATGTCGCCGCGCTGCGCGTGCTCGAGGTGCACCTCATGCTCGTCGAGCCAGCGCTCGAGTGCGCTCAGGTCGGCTCGATAGGCGGCGAGCGTATTGGGCGACAGCCCGCGCTCCATCCAGACCGCGTCCAGGAACCGATCGATCGGGCCGGGCCCCTCCTCCGCGCCGCCGCCGCCGCCGGCGTCGCGCGTGCGGGAGAGGTAGCTCGACTTCACTGCAGTGCTCATGGAACCTCGCGGTCTTACGTAGCGCGCAGTATGCGAGCGCGACTTCGCGCGTCGTCGTGACCCCGCTCACAGAACCGCGGCACCGTTAACATAACCGGAACTGATTCACAGAATGTCGCCGCCCGGGCACACTGCGCGCCAGGAGCTGCTTCGTGTCGAGGCCGAACGATTTCGGTCCGGATCGTCCCGCGCGACGTCACGGACCGCTGTGAACTTGTCCGCGAAATCACCCGTCCCTTCATCTGCTGCGAGAGTAGCAACGCCCGTGGCCTTCATGTCGCGATCGGCGAAGAAGTTCGCGCGCGCGCTCTACGGGGCCTGGTCGCTCTCACTGTTCGCGCTGCTGATCGGAGTGGCGACCGTGCTGGCCTTCGTCGTGCCGCGGCTCACCTGGCGACGCGCGATCACGGGCGGATGCGCGCGGCTCTGGCTCCGGCTGGCGGGCTTGCGGGTACGCACGACGGGGCTGGAAACGCTGCCTGCAGGCTCGTGCGTGCTGGTCGCGAATCACTCGAGCTATCTCGACGGCATCGTCATGGTGGCGATGCTGCCGCGGCGATTCAGTTTCGTGGTGAAGCGCGAGGCGGCCTCGATGCCGGTCGTGGGCCGGCTGCTCCGGCGCATCGGGTCGGAGTTCGTCGACCGGCACACGAAAGGGGGCCGGCAGCGCGATGCGCGGCGCGTCGTCGAGCGGGCCGAGCAGGGACACTCGCTGGTGTTCTTCCCGGAAGGCACGTTCGACTCGACGGTCGGCCTGAAGCGCTTCCACTTCGGCGCGTTCGTCGCGGCCGCGCGCGGCGGCATCCCGGTGGTGCCGACGGTGATCCACGGCGCCCGGCGCGCGCTGCCGAGCCACACCCACGTACCACGCCCGGGGCGGCTCCATATCGAGGTGCTGCCGCCGCTCGGCGGCCACGACGAGACACCGCAGCAGCTGCGGGACGCTGCGCGTGCGCTGATGCTCGAGAGGCTCGGGGAACCCGACGTCGCACGGGAGCATGAATCCGCCGCCCGTGGCGATTCGCTTGCGCCGATGGCCTAAGCCGCGTCAGCGTTCGCGCGCGAAGCGCCTTCGCCGCGCACGAAGGAGCGCGGCCGGGCTCCGTGGACCGGATTTCGTTCGGCGGGTCGTCCGCGGCATGGACGCCGCGGCCGAAGCCTCCACGGACGGATTCACGGCGTCCCGCCGAACGAAATGCGGGCCGCGGAGCCCGGCCCGTTCCAAGCGACGAACGACCGCAGGCGCGGCTTACATGCTCCGCCGGTACTGGCCACCGACCTGGTACAGCGCGTGCGAGATGCTGCCGAGCGACGCGACCTTCACCGCCTCGATGAGGTCGGCAAAGACATTGCCGCCGCTCGCGGCCGTCTGCTGCAGCCGTGCCAGCACGGCCGGCCGCCGCTCCGCATTGCACTCGAGGAACGCGCGGACCGCCCTGACCTGCTCCTGCTTCTCGTCCTCGGTCGAGCGGATCAGTTCCGCCTCGCGGTTCGCCCCCGTGGCGTCTTCCTCCGCGAGGAACGTGTTGACGCCGACGATCGGCAGCGTGCCGTCGTGCTTGAGCTGCTCATAGTAGAGCGACTCCTCCTGGATGCGGCCGCGCTGGTACATCGTCTCCATCGCCCCCAGGACGCCGCCGCGCTCGGAGATGCGGTCGAACTCGCGATAGACCGCCTCCTCCACCAGGTCGGTCAGCTGGTCGATCGCGAACGAGCCCTGCCATGGGTTCTGCGTCTTGTTGAGCCCGAGCTCCTTGTTGATGATCAGCTGGATCGCCACCGCCCGCCGCACCGACTCCTCGGTCGGCGTCGTGATCGCCTCGTCGTACGCGTTGGTGTGCAGGCTGTTGCAGTTGTCGAACAGGGCGTACAGCGCCTGCAGCGTCGTGCGGATGTCGTTGAACTGGATTTCCTGCGCGTGCAGCGACCGGCCCGAGGTCTGGATGTGGTACTTGAGCATCTGCGAGCGCGGGCCGGCCCGGTACAGGTCGCGCATCGCGCGCGCCCAGATCCGTCGCGCGACGCGACCGATCACCGCGTACTCGGGGTCCATGCCGTTCGAGAAGAAGAACGACAGGTTCGGCGCGAAGTCGTCGATCTTCATGCCGCGCGCCAGGTAGTACTCGACGATCGTGAAGCCGTTGGCGAGCGTAAAGGCGAGCTGCGAGATCGGGTTCGCGCCGGCCTCGGCGAGGTGGTACCCCGAGATCGACACGGAATAGAAATTGCGGACGTCGTTGTCCGTGAAGAACTGCTGCACGTCGCCCATCATCCGCAGCGCGAACTCGGTCGAGAAGATGCAGGTGTTCTGCGCCTGGTCCTCCTTGAGGATGTCGGCCTGCACGGTGCCGCGCACGAGCGAGAGCGTCTGCTTGCGGATCTTTGCGTAGGTCCCGGCGTCGACGAGCTGGTCGCCCGTCACGCCGAGCAGGCCGAGGCCGAAGCCGTCGTGGCCCGCCGGCAGCTCGCCCTTGTAACGCGGCCGCTCGCGGCCTTCGTAGAGCGTCGCGATCTTCTGCTCGGCGGCCTCCCACTGGCCGGTCTCGCGCAGGTGACGCTCGACGCGCTGGTCGATCGCGGTGTTCATGAACATCGCGAGGATCATCGGCGCCGGGCCGTTGATGGTCATCGAGACCGAGGTCGTCGGCGCACAGAGGTCGAAGCCCGAGTAGAGCTTTTTCATGTCGTCGAGCGTCGCAATGGACACGCCGGAGTTGCCGATCCGGCCGTAGATGTCCGGACGCTCGTCGGGGTCTTCGCCGTAGAGCGTGGTCGAGTCGAACGCCGTCGACAGACGCGCCGCGCCGTGCCCGCCCGCCAGGTAGTGGAACCGGCGGTTCGTCCGCTCGGGACCGCCTTCGCCCGCGAACATGCGCGTCGGGTCCTCTTCCTCGCGGCGATACGGGTAGACGCCCGCCGTGTAGGGGAAATGGCCCGGCAGGTGTTCCTTGAGCAGGAACGTGAGCTGCTCGCCCCAGTCCCGGTACCGGGGCACCGCGAGCTTCGGCACCTTGTCGTGACTCAGCGTCTCGACGTAGTTCTCGCCGCGGCGCTCGCGACCGCGCACGGTGTAGAGGTACTGCTCGTCGGTGGCCGACTTCGCGACCGCGGGCCACTCACGCAGCAGCGCGATCGCGTCGTTGCCGACCGCGTCCAGCGCATCGTCGTAGGCGCCGCGCAGGCGAACCACGGCCGCGTCGGCTCCGGCATCGGTGAGCGCCGCAGCCGCGTAGCGCTCGAGCGGCGCGGGCAGCTCGGCATCGCCGAGCAGGCGCAGCGCCGCGTGCAGGCCCTGCGCCCGGCCCGCGGCCTCGGCGCGGTGCTCGACCGAATCCCGGGCGCGGCGGCCATTGGCCGAAATCTCCGCCAGGTAGCGTGACCGCTGTGCCGGCACCAGTGCGTGGCGTTCGACCAGCTCCGTCGGGCCCACGTCCCCGACCTGCCAGCGTCCCTGCCCGCCCGTCCGGGCATCGAGCCGGGCGCAGAGCGCCGCGAACAGTCGATTGACGCCCGGGTCGTTGAACCGGCTCGCGATGGTCGGGAACACCGGCACCTCGTCGTCCGGTGCCTTGAACTCGACGCGGTTGCGACGCCACTGCTTGCGCACGTCGCGCAGCGCGTCCTCGGCGCCGCGCTTCTCGAACTTGTTCAGCGCCACGAGGTCGGCGAAGTCGAGCATGTCGATCTTCTCGAGCTGGCTCGCGGCGCCGTAGTCGCTCGTCATGACGTACATCGGGACGTCGACGAGGTCGACGATCTCGGAGTCGCTCTGGCCGATGCCGGCCGTCTCGACGACGACCAGGTCGAAGCCCGCGTAGCGCAGCAGGTTCAGCACGTCGGCGAGCACGGCGCTCGTCGCCAGGTTCTGGCGGCGCGTCGCGAGCGAGCGCATGAACACCTGCTCGGCCGCGAGCGAATTCATGCGGATGCGATCGCCGAGCAGCGCCCCGCCGCTGCGACGGCGCGTCGGGTCCATCGCGACGACCGCGACGTTGCGGTCCGGGAAGTGGCGCACGAAGCGCATCAGCAGCTCGTCGGTCAGGCTCGACTTGCCGGCGCCGCCGGTGCCCGTGATGCCGACGACCGGGGGCTTCCTCGAACTGCGCGACACGGCACGGCGCAGCGTCTCGCCGAGCGCGGACGACCCGGTCTCGCCGCGCTCGAGCGCGGAGATCGTGCGAGCAATCTGCTGGTGGTCGCGTGGCCCGACGGGGCCGAACTCGAAGGCTGGTCGGCGGGCACGGCCGACGCGCGCGAAGACGTCGTCGATCATGCCGTCGAGGCCGAGCTTGCGGCCGTCCTCGGGCGTGTAGATGCGCTCGACGCCATAGGCCTCGAGTTCCTCCGCCTCGTGCGGCGCGATCGTGCCGCCGCCGCCGACGACGACGCGGACATGCGCGGCATCGAGCGACGCGAGCATGTCGACCATGTACTTGAAGTACTCGACGTGCCCGCCCTGGTACGAACTGCAGGCGATGCCGTCGGCGTCTTCCTGGATCGCGGCGCGCACGATGTCGGCCACGCTGCGGTTGTGTCCGAGGTGCACCACCTCCGCACCGTGCGCCTGGAGCAGCCGACGGATGATGTTGATGGCGGCGTCGTGCCCGTCGAACAGCGAGGCCGCGCTCACGAAGCGCAGCGGCGCCTGCTCGGCGGTCGCCGCGTCCTGCCGGGTCGCCTCGCCGCGCTGGGCCGTCGTTCGTCCGGGCATGTCGTGTCTCCTGCAGTCCTCGCCCGCGATCAGGCGCGCAGACAAAAGTTACTGTTGAGTAGAATTCTACTTGGCAGTATGATTAGGGTCCCTTCCGCAGTCAATCGGTTCCACGCATGGCGGACGCCTCCCAGCCTCCTGCCCGCCCCGCCGCCGACCCCGCCGACGCGTGGCGCGGCCGACGTCGCCGCCGCGACCACGGCTCGAAGCGCGACGCGGTGATCCGCACTGCCGCCCGCGCGTTCGACCAGCGCGGGTATCACAACACGTCGCTCGACGACATCGCCGCGGCCCTCGGCGTCACCAAGCCCACGGTCTACTACTACGTGCCGAACAAGGAACAGCTGCTGTTCGAGTGCTTCCTGGCCGGCCTGGAGCCGATTCGTGGCGCGCTGCGGCGGGCCGAGCTGGCCGGCGGCACGGGTCGCGAGCGCCTGCGCGAGGTCATCCGCGACTACGCGGTCGCCATCGCCTCCGAGTACGGCTGGTGCATGGTACGCGCCGAACACCAGGACCTGGGCGCCGACCTGAGCGGCCAGGTCAAAGCGCTCAAGACCGAGATCGACCGCGGCATCCGCAAGCTGCTGCAGGCGGGCATCGTCGACGGTTCGATCGCGGTGCAGGACCCCAAGCTCGCGGCATTTGCCATCGCGGGCGCACTGAACTGGATCGCGCACTGGTATCGCGCGGGACGTTCGCTGTCCCCCGAGCAGGTGGCCGACGCGTTCGTGCAGTTGCTGGAGAACGGCCTGGCGCCGCGGTCGTCGGCCGCGCCCGCGGCCCGGCCGAGGGCGCGCCGCAAAGCGAAACCATCCGCTTGATCGAGGCTGCGGATTCTGTCGTCTTGCGCTGCAAAAAGTGCGGGGCGTACTATCGCCCACCCCTTCGTTCCGCCCGCTGATTCCTGCTGAGGTCGGCTCCATGTCTGAATCCCTGGTCATTCTCGCGGCTCGCCGCACCCCGATCGGCGCCTTCCAGGGCGCGCTCGCTTCGGTCAGTGCGACGCAACTCGGCACGGTGGCGGCCAAGGCAGCGCTCGCCGACTCGGGACTCGCACCGGACGCGATCGACGAAGTGATCTTCGGCTGCGTGCTGCCTGCGGGGCTCGGCCAGGCGCCGGCGCGCCAGGCCGCCGTCGGCGCCGGCATCGCACTCGGCGTGCCTGCGACGACGGTCAACAAGATGTGCGGCTCCGGCATGAAGGCGATCATGCTGGCCGGCGACCAGATCCGGGCCGGGTCCGCCCGGATCGCGCTCGCCGGCGGCCTCGAATCGATGACGAACGCGCCGTACCTGCTGACCAAGGCGCGCGGCGGTTTCCGCATGGGCCACGGCGAGATCTACGATCACATGTTCTACGACGGCCTGCAGAGTCCCTGGGACGGCAAGGCCATGGGCTGCTTCGCCGACGCGACGGCAGTCCGGTACGGCTTCACCCGTGACCACCAGGACGCGTTCGCGGCCGAGTCGGTCCGCCGTGCGCAGCGCGCCGTCCGGGAAGGCGACTTCGTCGCCGAGATCGCCCCGGTCACGATCAAGTCGCGCAAGGGCGAGCAACTCCTCGAGCAGGACGAGACGCCGTTCACCGTCGACGTGACGAAGATTGCAAACCTCAAACCTGCCTTCGCCAAGGACGGCACGGTAACCGCCGCGTCGTCCT
Organism: Steroidobacteraceae bacterium; assembly: GCA_035691185.1. Lineage (GTDB taxonomy): Bacteria > Pseudomonadota > Gammaproteobacteria > Steroidobacterales > Steroidobacteraceae > RPQJ01. Next base: position 4,651 of record DASSJN010000092.1, on the reverse strand, counting down.
CGTCGATCGCCGACGGCGCCGCGGCCATCGTGCTCGCGAGCGAGTCCGCGGCGCGCGCTGCGGGCGTCGTGCCGATCGCGCGCCTCGTGTCGTATGCGAGCCACGCCCAGGCCCCCGAGTGGTTCACGACCGCACCGGCGCCCTCCATCCAGAAGGCGCTCGACAAGGCCGGCTGGAGGACTGCCGACGTCGATCTCTACGAGGTCAACGAGGCGTTCGCCTGCGTGACCATGGCGGCGATGAAGGACCTCGGCCTCCCGCACGACAAGGTCAACGTGAACGGCGGCGCCTGTGCGATGGGTCACCCGATCGGCGCCACCGGTGCGCGCCTGATCACGACGCTCGTGCACGCGTTGCGCAAGCGCGGCCTGCGTCGCGGCGTCGCCTCGCAGTGCATCGGCGGCGGCGAAGCCTGCGCGGTCGCCATCGAACTCGCCTGATCACGAACCCACCGGGGACTGCATGGAACTGAACGGCAAGGTCGTCGTCGTCACGGGCGGCGCGCGCGGGATCGGCAAGGCCATCGCGACTGCGTTCGTCGATCGCGGGTCGCACGTCGCGCTGCTCGACCTGAATCCCGCCGACCTCGAGGCGACGCGCGCGGAGTTCGCCGGCCGCGGAGTCACGGTCAGTGCGCACACGCTCAACGTGGCGAAGGAGGACGAGGTCGTGCGCGCGTTCGACGAGGTCGTCGCGCAACACGGCCGGCTCGACGTGCTCGTCAACAACGCGGGGATCATCCGCGACGCGCTGCTCGTCAAGGTCAAGGACGGTGCGGTCGTCGGCAAGATGTCGCTCGCGCAGTGGCAGGCCGTCATCGACGTCAACCTGACAGGCGTGTTCCTGTGCGGCCGCGAGGGCGCCGAGCGCATGATTCGGCTCGGCAACGGTGGCGCCATCATCAACATCTCGAGCATTTCGCGCGCGGGCAATGCCGGACAGAGCAACTACTCGGCGGCCAAGGCGGCCGTCACGGCAATGGCAGTGACCTGGGCCAGGGAACTCGCGCGGTTCGGCGTCCGTGCGGCCGCGATCGCGCCCGGGTTCATCAAGACCGACCTGCTCGCGGGCATGCCGCCCGAAATGCTCGAGAAGATGACCGCGCCGGTGCCGCTCAAGCGCCTCGGCCTGCCCGGCGAGATCGCGCACACTGCCGTGTACATCGCGGAGAACGATTTCTTCACCGGTCGCTGCGTCGACGTCGACGGCGGCTTGCGGCTCTGACGCGATCACGGCAACGGCGGACGGCAGATGCAGATCCAGGACGTGCGGGCCATCGTCACGGGCGGCGCCTCCGGCCTCGGGCTCGCGAGCGCGGAAATGATCGTGCGCGGCGGCGGCAGGGTCGCGCTGTTCGACGTGAACGGGCGGGCAGGCGCCGAAGCCGTGCAGGCGCTGGGGAGCGCCGCTGCCTTCTACGAGGTCGACGTGACGTCCGAGGCCGCCGTCGCGGCCGCCGTGGCGGCCGCCGCGGAGGCGATGGACGGGTTGAACCTCGCCGTGACCTGTGCCGGTGTCGGCTGGCCGAAGCGCATGGTCGGCAAGGAAGGCCCCATGCCCGGCGAGTTCTTCCGCAAGGTGATCGAGATCAACCTGATCGGCACGCTGCTGGTGTGCAAGGAAGCGGCCGCAGCGATGCAGAAGAACGCGCCGAACGCCGGGGGCGAGCGCGGCGCGATCGTCATGACCGCGTCGGTCGCCGCGTTCGACGGCCAGATCGGCCAGGTGGCATATGCCGCGTCCAAAGGCGGCGTGGTCGGCATGACCCTGCCGATGGCCCGTGAACTCGCGGGGAGCGGCATTCGCGTCGTCACGATCGCGCCGGGGCTCTTCTACACGCCGATGATGGCCGCGCTGCCGCAGGAGGCCCGCGACTCGCTCGGCAAGCAGGTGCCGTTCCCGCCGCGTCTCGGCAAACCCGAGGAGTACGCGCAATTCGTGCGTCAGATCGTGGAGAACCCGATGCTGAACGGCGCGACCGTGCGTCTCGACGGCGCGATCCGCATGGCGCCGAGGTGAAGGCAAGTGTTCAGTGTCTAGTGTCTAGTGTTCAGTAAGAAGAGAAAGGCCGGCGTCGCCGGCCTTCTCGTTCGACTAACCGCTAGACACGAACACTGGACACTCATATCTACATCGAACTGTAATTCGGTCCGCCGCCGCCCTCCGGCGTGACCCAGTGGATGTTCTGCTTCGGGTCCTTGATGTCGCAGGTCTTGCAGTGCACGCAGTTCTGCGCGTTGATCTGCAGCCGCTGGCCGCCACCTTCCGCGTCGACGAACTCGTACACGCCCGCCGGGCAGTAGCGCGCCTCGGGGCCGCCGTAGCGCGCGAGGTTCACTTCGACCGGGATCGCCGGGTTGCGCAGCCGCAGGTGCACCGGCTGGTCTTCCTCGTGCGCCGTGCCGGACAGGAACACCGACGAGAGCCGGTCGAACGTCAGCACGCCGTCCGGCCGCGGATACTCGATGCGCGGCATCTGCGCGGCCGGCTTGAGCGACGCGTTGTCGGGCTTGTCGTGGCGCAGCGTCCACGGCACCAAGGCGCCCAGGCCGAGGTCGTTCAGCCACATGTGCAGGCCGCCGTGCACCGTGCCGGGCCACAGGCCCCACTTCAGTCCAGGCTTCACGTTGCGAACCGTGTGCAGGTCGCGGTACGCCCAGGAGGCGCGGAAGGCTTCCGGATATTCGGCGAGTTCGTCGTGCGCGCGCCCCTGGCCGAGCGCGGCGAACGCGGCGTCGGCGGCGAGCATGCCGGTCTTCATCGCGTTGTGCGAACCCTTGATGCGCGGCAGGTTCACGAAGCCCGCGCTGCAACCGATCAGTGCGCCGCCCGGGAACGCGAGCTTCGGGATCGACTGCAGGCCGCCCTCGTTGATCGCGCGCGCACCGTAGCCGATCCGCTTGCCGCCCTCGAAATACCCGCGCATCGCCGGGTGCGTCTTGAAGCGCTGCATCTCCTCGAACGGCGAGAGGTGCGGATTCGAATAGCTCAGGTGGGTCACGAAGCCGACGGAGATCAGGCCATCCCCGAAGTGATAAAGGAACGAGCCGCCGCCGGCGTCGTTGGTCAACGGCCAGCCCTGGCTGTGGATCACGAGGCCGGGCTGATGCTTCTCCTTCGGCACCTGCCAGAGTTCCTTGACGCCGAGGCCGTAGACCTGCGGGTCCACGCCATCGCGCAGGCTGAACCGCCCCATGAGCTGCTGCGACAGCGAACCGCGGCAACCCTCGGCGAAGAATGTGTACTTCGCATGCAGCTCCATTCCCGGCGCGTAGGAGTCCTTCGGCTGGCCGTCCTTGCCCAGCCCCAGGTCGCCGGTCGCGACGCCCTTGACCGAGCCGTCCGCGTTGAACAGCACCTCGGCCGCGGCGAAGCCCGGGAACACGTCGACGCCGAGTTCCTCGGCCCGTTGCGCGAGCCAGCGCACGACGTTGCCGAGGCTCGCGATGTACATGCCGTGATTGCTCATCAGCGGCGGCAGCAGCCAGTTCGGAATCCGGTGCGCCTTGTCCCGGGTGAGCACGAGGAAGCGGTCCTCCTGGACCGGCGTCTCGAGCGGCGCTCCGCGCTCCTTCCAGTCCGGGAACAATTCCGCGAGCGCGATCGGGTCGATCACGGCGCCGGAGAGCGTGTGCGCGCCGACCTCGGAGCCCTTCTCCAGCACGCAGACGGAGAGTTCGCTGCCGGCCGACGCAGCCAGCTGTTTCAGGCGGATGGCCGCAGCGAGGCCGGCAGGTCCCGCCCCGACGATCACTACGTCGAACTCCATCGCCTCGCGCTGCATGAACCGTCCCCTGTTGCGCCGTCGAACGCGGCCTGCCGTGGAAACCCGAATTGTACATCGTGGGTCCGCTCGTGATAGTGCAGTGCATCATTGCAGGCCCAACGGGCCTTTCGCGGGCGGAGGTCGGCCAGCCTTGAATCCCATCGGCATCAGCATCCTGCTGCTCGTGGCGTTCGCCGCGTTCGCCTATTTCACCGCGCGCAAGCTCGCCATCGTCGCCGCCCTGCAGCCCGAGGTCCGCTGGGACCGCCCGCTGGCTCGCCTGGGCTCCCTGCTCGGCAACGGCCTGCTGCAGCGGCGCATGATCCTTCTGGAGTGGAAGCCGGGCGTGATGCACGCGGTGATCTTCCTCGGCTTCATGTCATTGCTCGTGCGCAAGATCCAGCTGATCGTGATCGGATTCGACGAGCAGTACGCATTCACGGGCCCGCTCGGCGATTTCTTCACGCTGTGGAAGGACCTCGTCGAGGTCGGCGTGCTGCTGGCCGTGGGCTATGCCTTCCATCGCCGGCTCGTGCAGAAGCCGCAGCGCCTGGAGCCCAACAGGGAGGGGCTGCTCGTGTTGTCGCTGATCACGATCATCATGATCACCGACTTCGCGTTCGATGCCTTCCGCTTCGCGCAGTACGCGGACACGGTGCCCGCGATCGCGCACGAACGCGCCCACGCGCCGATCGGCGGCTGGCTGTCCACGCTCGTGCCGGACTGGTCGCCGGCTGCGCTCGCGGCAGCCGCCGCGTTCTCGTACTGGGCGCAGATGGTGACCGTGTGCGCATTCCTGGTACTGCTGCCGCTCGGCGAGCACTTCCACATCGTCACGGCGCTGCCGGCGCTGTTCCTCCGTCGCGGCACGCCGGCCAACGTCGT